>NZ_AOJF01000063.1:0-1771 GCF_000337395.1 Halorubrum distributum JCM 13561 | reverse complement strand
CTTGCGGATCTTGAACACCAGTGGCCCCATCAGTTTCCGCACTTTCTGGCCGTCCTCGCCGGTCCCGCTGGCGTTCGTCGAGAACTCGTCACCGACGAACGCTTTCGGCTGTTGGGCGTTCTCGACCGGATTGCCGTCCTGCGTCACCCACTCCTCGAGCAGCGGGTAGTGCGGGATCCAGCCGTCTTCGACGTCGCCGTTGTCACGAACCCAGTCGTCGTTGCGCGGGAGCGTACGGATATTCGACGCCACTTTCAGATCACCGTCTACCCACCGATCCCGCAACTGCAACAGTAGGCACGCGAGGTTCGTTTTGCCAGCTCCCATTTCCCCGAGGATGACGATCACCGGCGCCGGCCCGGCGACGATCTCCCGGAGCCTGGTGATCGCCTTGATCCCGGACAGGTCCGCCTCTTGTGCCGGGTCGCCGATGTAGTGCTTGAGTGTCAGCGTGTCGCCGTTCTCGAGCGCCTGCCGGGCCGTCTCGCTCCCTTCGGCCTTCAGGATATCCCGGTTCTTGCCGACGTCCATGTACGTCGCTGCGGCCTTCGACTCCCAGCGATTCGGGTCGTGATGGATCGCACGCATGGACATCTGCCGGTCGACTTGCTCGTCACGAACAAACCCTGAGTGTTCGAGCACTTCGTCAGGATCGCGAGCGAGGTTCCCGTCTTGATACTCGCGGAAGCCACCGACCGTGAAATTGTCCTGCTCGTCACTCATCGGCCAGACCTCCATCGGTCAACCTCGAGAGCGGTGAACAGTGTGATACTTCCGACTGTGCAGAGTGTTTCTATCATCGGTCGTTCCCTCCGTCAGTAGCGGCCTGTTCTGCGGCCTGTGCGCGGGTCTGCGGCGGCCCGCCCGTCGTGTCGATGTCGTGCTCTCCAGCGTACTCTTCGACGTACTCAGAGATGTCCTGTATCTCGTCAATATCGCGTTCCTCGGCGTCTGTCTTCGCCGAATCGAAGCGTTGTTTCACCGTCGTCCGCGGGTTCATCAACCCGCGTTCGTCAGCCTCGGCTTCCTCGTTGATCACGTCCTTCTGAATCTGAAGCCCCATTTTCGAGATTCGGCCGCGAACACGGTTGTACTCGAGGAATGCCTCAACCAGATCGTTATGAACGTCCTCGAGCATGGCCTTCGTCGTGACGAGTTTCGAGTCGGCCATCTGGCTCATATAGCAGCCTCGGACGATGAGCGTCCCGTTCTCGCCTTGATCCGGGTGCCAGTCGAACTCTCGCACCTCGAACGCGTCCCCGTCGTTCACCGGATATGGGCCCGGTCCTTCGACGGTCTTCTCACTCCACACGCCGGGTTCGACGTAATACTTCTCCCGTTCATCAGTGACGCCGTTGATGTGGTGAACGGCCACCATATGCCGGTTGCGGAGTTTCCGGGCGCCCGTGACGAACAGTCCGAGCAGCGGCGGCCCCAGGAGCAACAGCGCCGCGAACCAGCCGAAGACGATCGGCGGGATTCCCGGCACCTCCGGGCGAATCCAGATCAGTAGGGCGCCGATCGTGACCGCGAGCCCGAGAACGACTAGCTGTCCCTCTGCGAAGATGTACGTAAGCCGGTCCTGCCAGTTACCGAACGTCGTACTTGTATCGCTCATGCTTGAATCACTCCGCTTTCCTCCGAGCGGACGACGTACCAGGCGCCGACACCCGCGAGCCCGACCGTCATCCCGATACCCGAGAACAGCCCTGACTCGCCGCCGAAGTGGCGGAACGGGTTCTGCTCAACCTGTCCGACCGAGATACGCGAC
>NZ_AOJF01000062.1:0-1230 GCF_000337395.1 Halorubrum distributum JCM 13561 | reverse complement strand
CGCCTTGTACGCCCTGTCGCTCGATCGCCAGCTGATTTCAGGCCCTATTGCACCGCCCTTCTCGGGGTGCTTTTCAGCGTTCGCTCACGCTACTTGTTCGCTATCGGTCTCGAGGAGTGTTTAGCCTTCTCAGGGGATGCCTGAGATGTTCACAGAGGATATCCGACCCCTGCTACTCTGGATTTGACGCCATCCGTACTGCTCTCTCATACGGGGTTGTCACCCTGTTTCACGCTCCGTTCCAGGAGACTTCTGAGAGAGTGTCGAGATTTGGTTGTCAACCCGAACACCACATTGGTCCGAAGACCTTCGGTTTGGGCTGTGTCGCGTTTACTCGCGGTTACTGACGACATCGCTGTTGCGTTCTTTTCCTGCCCTTACTGAGATGTTTCAATTCAGGGCGTTCCCTATTGCGCGTGGCAATTGTTGAACGGATTCCGATTGGGAGATCTCGTGTTCTTTCCCTCCATGCGGGTCCCACGAGCTTTTCGCAGCTTGGCACGTCCGTCGTCGGCTCTCGAGCCGAGCCATTCACCAGCTGGCACAGTAGCCAGTAGTGTGTCAGCCAACTCTCCNGAAGAGAGTGCTGACGGTGTCAAGTGACATAGTGTCACCCGACTGTATATGGTTCACTGACGTTCCACGAACTCGGATGAGTTCAGTGGACGTCTGGATCGCACGTATACACGGTTGTCATTGAATCGCCCCGGGGGTGACGGGGCGTTCGTCGAACCCTTCCCATCCGCGGTTTCCCGGGATGGTGCATCGGTCGTCGTGTCCGAACCGAGTCGCGTCTCCCACTTAAGGGGACGGATTCGCTTCGGACGGACATGGACTCACTGGGATTCGAACCCAGGGCATCCTCCTTGCAAGGGAGGCACTCTACCGCTGAGCTATGAGCCCACCTTCCCTGACGGGAAGGTCTGGTGTGTNGATTCGAACCCAGGGCATCCTCCTTGCAAGGGAGGCACTCTACCGCTGAGCTATGAGCCCACCTTCCCTGACGGGAAGGTCTGGTGTGTTGGGTGAGCCGTGGTCGTTCTAGGGTGTCCAAGCCGGTGGGTGGGCGGACGGGACACAGGCCAATGCGAATGAGTAGTGACCGTCGTGGTGACGGTCTAAGGTGAGCTCGCCCAGGGGGCGAGTCTCGGGTCGGTGGAGGTGATCCAGCCGCAGATTCCCCTACGGCTACCTTGTTACGACTTAAGCCCCCTTGCGAAGCCCAGATTC
>NZ_AOJF01000061.1:0-222 GCF_000337395.1 Halorubrum distributum JCM 13561 | reverse complement strand
CGTGAGCGAACGCTGAAAAGCACCCCGAGAAGGGCGGTGCAATAGGGCCTGAAATCAGCTGGCGATCGAGCGACAGGGCGTACAAGGCGTCTCTTGAAACGACCGAGGAGCGATCCTCTAGTAGGAAGAGAGACGAGCCGGCGTCGTGTCGTGCGTTTTGAAAAACGACCCAGGGAGTGCACTTGATTGGCGAGTCTAACCCGTGAACCGGGGAAGGCGCAG
>NZ_AOJF01000060.1:0-301 GCF_000337395.1 Halorubrum distributum JCM 13561 | reverse complement strand
GATTCGAACCCAGGGCATCCTCCTTGCAAGGGAGGCACTCTACCGCTGAGCTATGAGCCCACCTTCCCTGACGGGAAGGTCTGGTGTGTGTTGGGTGAGCCGTGGTCGTTCTAGGGTGTCCAAGCCGGTGGGTGGGCGGACGGGACACAGTCCAATGCGAATGAGTAGTGACCGTCTCAGAAAGACGGTCTAAGGTGAGCTCGCCCAGAGGGCGAGTCTCGGGTCGGTGGAGGTGATCCAGCCGCAGATTCCCCTACGGCTACCTTGTTACGACTTAAGCCCCCTTGCGAAGCCCAGATTC
>NZ_AOJF01000059.1:0-400 GCF_000337395.1 Halorubrum distributum JCM 13561 | reverse complement strand
CCCACCTCGCAGCTCCCGCAGCATCTTCTGCGATGCTCTATCTATCTTGTATCCATCCACCCACAGCACCTCGCTCATGATACCGCCAGCTACCCCTACAAGACCCATAAAACCTTCACCCCCACCCTAAACTCTTCACCCATATTTCAACCGGTACGAAGGTTTAACGCGCGCGTAAGAACGGCCAATCTGTGACACGCCACACGACACCTGAAAGTCCACCGGCTACAGCGAGCTACGACTAACTCAATCACGGGCCAGATGGAGCAGCAACAAACACTCGAAGAAATCTACACAAACACTAAGAAACCCTCTCATCAGATGGGAAAACCTTTGCCAGCACACCTAAAGCAATCCTATGGCCGATACAGACACCGAAAGTCAGAGGATTTCGATCAAG
>NZ_AOJF01000058.1:0-2795 GCF_000337395.1 Halorubrum distributum JCM 13561 | reverse complement strand
GCTCGAGGGTGCGAGCGGCTAAGAGTTGAACACTTGGAGAATTCGAAGTGGGACCGTTCTCGTCGAGAAGTCCCTCGATACGAACATCGTCTTTCGGGAGCGTGATCCCGACTGAATCCTGGTCCAACTGGCGGAGTTTATTGAGCGCCATAGTCGGCGGGCAACCCCCCATCTCATAAAACTTGGTGACCCTCTGGAACCCCGAGGTATTCCGGCGGTATTCCTGACGCTTTCGTTGGGGCGGAGTAACCGGACCTGCGTATGGCACTTAGCCTACCGCAGAATATGGTTCCCGACACGGTCCGTCGGGAAGACGGAATAGACCTGACAGACTCGATTCTCGCCCCGCTATTCGTTCTCGCGTCGATCTCGGTCGGCGCGGTCGGGACACTCGAACTATTCGCGCCGTTCAACATGTCGCTCGCAGCGCCCATCTACGCGGCCCACGGTACGGAGGTCACGTACGCCTTCATCCTCTCGATGGGGATTCTCGTCGTTGCGTGGCTCACGAACGAAAGCACGCCGGAGGACTGGACCGATGTCGAGACCGTCGTGGTCTTGCTCGCGGTCATCCTCAACATCCTGAGTTCGCTCGTGCCGGCCGTCTCGGTGGCTCTCGAGTCGATGTGGTACATCGGCTGGTTCACAGTCATCCTGAACGCGGCCGCGTTCTACGTTATCGCGTACAAATAACGCAGAGAGGACTTCACAATGCAATTTTCGAACTACACACAGGCGGTTGTTGGACTGGCTCTGTTGACTATCGGTATCGTCGGCTTCGCGGCGATCGGCGGCGCGGCGACGACCGAAATGGCGAACGAATCCGTATCGTTCTCGAACGATTCGAACGTGACCGTGGATGTCGCCTGGAACGATTCGATTTCGGACCCGGCAAACGCGAGCGCGTCGGTGACGTTCTACAACGCGACCGAGTACGACGACGACCCGAGCACGGCGACGGTCGTGCTCTCCGACTCGATCGCGGCCGATGAGGGCAACACGACATCCACCGAGTACACTGAAGCGGACGGGCTCGAGGACGGCACGGACTACCGGCTGATCGTGGAGGCCGACGACACGGAGGCCGACGATGTGACGGTGACTGATGGCTCGATCGGCGGCATCTTCACCTTCTCGGATGGCTCGCCTGGCTTCGGCGCTGGCGTCGCGATCGCGGCGATCGGGGCGGCGGCCATGCTCGCCCGGAGGGGGTCGTAAATGTCGGCGGCGGATGACCGGCCCAGCCCACAGCCCATGGCTCAAGACGGCCTAACCCGTCGCGATTTCTTCCGTCGGACGGCGGCGACCGGGACGGCGCTCGGGGGGATGGCGATCGTCGGTGAACATGCCGTCCCCCAATTTAGCCCGGTCGGTAGAGCGCAGGCGTTGGCGCCGCTTGTGGTCGCGGGCGCGGCTGCTGTTGTTGGTGGTGCCAGCGTCGGTTGGGTACTCCGTGGCGTCACTGCTGATGACGCGGACACGACTCCCGAAGGCCTGGCGCCTGAGGTGCTTAAGAACGAACTCTACACCACCTCCAGAAAGCGATACAGCGACAACAAGTCGACCTTCGTAGATAATCGCAACATCGTCGAAACAGGGTTTGAACACTCCCTGTACGGCGATGGCAAGGTTGCGGCTATCGAGGCCCTGAACAACGAGGAGACTCAGCAGGCCGTCACTGACGCGGCGCACGCTGCTGCTGAAGAGTCTGCTACGACTGTCATCAAAAACTTCCTCAAGTCGTGGAATGCGTCCGTGCAGGAACTCGAGAACATGCGGAAGACCGTCCGCAGTCACTCTGACGTGACGATTCCGGACGTGACGCCGTATGGTTCGACGTACATGCAAACGAGCACGACTAACATCTACGCTGCACACGGTGAGACGTTCTTCCGCGAGAGACAGCACACGCTCCCCGACGGCAGTACGATCACCATTAAGCAAGCAGAACTGTCTACTGACAACCAGGACGAAGGGTCCATCAATGCGTTTTGGTGGGGTCCTGTCCAGAGAAATAACAACCTCGAGTACGACGGTACTAATGGTGCTTCGAAAGACAACCTCGAGTGGCCGCTGAGGGACGGCCGCATCCGCAGTGCCTTCGAATGGACGACGCCTGATGGGAACGTCCTGTACCTCGATTACAACGACTGGAATGACATCTACACGCTGCTCTCTGACACCCTTGCGAACGTCAAGAGTGGCCTATCGCTGTGGGTTGACAACATCTACGGCGATGTGCAGTCCGGTGACCTCGACACCTCGGAACTGCTCACCTCGTCTGAACTCGCAGAGATGTCGGCTGACGATGAACAAGTCAACCAAGCAATCGCCGACCTGATGGCACTTAACATCCCGGTCGACCTCGAGCGCGAGGCGACGATCTCGATCCCGCAGGACAGCGGGTCCCTAACGGTGACGGGGATGCTCGCGCCGACCTCGGAGCCGGCTGACGGAATGCCGGCGGGTAACACGTACGTCCCGTCGAACCTCGATTATGATATCTACTTCACGTACGACGTGGCGGGCGGCTCCGGTTCGTGGACTGCCTACCAAGAGGGAGTCGACGGCGGCGTTGTGACGTTCACGGCTGAACCCCACGAGCAGACCGAGTACGCAATCAAAACGACTGACGGCGAGACGGCAACGGTGCCGACATCCGACTTCACTGCCAACGACTCGGACGGCGACGGTACCAACGACGAGTGGACGGTCGACATCTCGGACCAACTCGAGAGCGCGATCACCTCGATCGAGTCGGTCACGATGTCAGCGACGACCAACGAGACCCAGTA
>NZ_AOJF01000057.1:0-336544 GCF_000337395.1 Halorubrum distributum JCM 13561 | reverse complement strand
GGGCGAGTCTCGGGTCGGTGGAGGTGATCCAGCCGCAGATTCCCCTACGGCTACCTTGTTACGACTTAAGCCCCCTTGCGAAGCCCAGATTCGACGTTCGTGGAACGCCTCATCCGGACCTCACTCGGGTGCTTTGACGGGCGGTGTGTGCAAGGAGCAGGGACGTATTCACCGCGCGCTTGTGACACGCGATTACTACCGAATCCAGCTTCATGTGGGCGAGTTGCAGCCCACAATCCGAACTACGATCGAGTTTCTGAGATTACCGTCTCCTTTCGGAGTTGGAACCCTTTGTCTCGACCATTGTAGCCCGCGTGTTGCCCAGCACATTCGGGGCATACTGACCTACCGTTGCCCGTTCCTTCCTCCGTGTTAGCCACGGCGGTCCCCCTACTGTCCCCAGCCACTTCGCAGTGCTGCTGGCAAGTAAGGGTGCGGGTCTCGCTCGTTGCCTGACTTAACAGGACGCCTCACGGTACGAGCTGACGGCGGCCATGCACCTCCTCTCTGAAACTCGGACAAGGTCATCAACCTGGTCGTCATTATTACAGTCGATGCTGGTGAGATGTCCGGCGTTGAGTCCAATTAAACCGCAGGCTCCTCCGGTTGTAGTGCTCCCCCGCCAATTCCTTTAAGTTTCATCCTTGCGGACGTACTTCCCAGGCGGTCTGCTTAGCGGCTTCCCTACGGCACAGCACCCACTCGTAGTGGGAGCCACACCTAGCAGACATTGTTTACGGCCAGGACTACCCGGGTATCTAATCCGGTTCGAGACCCTGGCTTTCGTCCCTCACTGTCGGATCCGTCCTCGCGACGTGCTTTCGCCATCGGCGGTCCGTCCAGGATTACGGGATTTCACTCCTACCCCGGACGTACCCGTCGCGCCTTCCGGTCCCAAGCCACGCAGTTTCTACCGGGCGCCCACCTGTTGAGCAGGTGGATTTCCCGATGGACTTGCGCGGCCAGCTACGGACGCTTTAGGCCCAATAAGATCGGCCATCACTTGGGCTGCCGGTATTACCGCGGCGGCTGGCACCGGTCTTGCCCAGCCCTTATTCTGGTACCACCTTACGGTACCGAAAAGCACAGGCGCTATGCCTGTGCACTTGGGATCCCCCTATCGCACTGTCGTGCAGTGTAAAGGTTTCGCGCCTGCTGCGCCCCGTAGGGCCCGGAATCTTGTCTCAGATTCCGTCTCTGGGTTCTCACTCTCATGACCCATACCGATTATTGGCACGGTGGGCCGTTACCCCACCGTCTACCTAATCGGCCGCAGCCACATCCTTCGGCGCCGGAGCGTTTGGCACATCACTCATTCCAGTGGTGATGTGGTATACACTATTAGCCTCAGTTTCCCGAGGGTATTGTGTTCCGAAGGGTAGTTTGGCCACGTGTTACTGAGCTATTCGCCACGAGTCTGAACTCGTGCGACTAGCATGGCTAAATCGGATCCCAATAGCAATGGCCTCCGGCAGGATCAACCGGAATGAATAACCTTCGAGCCTGATTCCCGGCTCGAAGGGGGTGTTGGCGGGTGTCAATCTCGTTGAAGACGAGAGTTGACACACCATTGCATTGGTCTGTGTGGTGTCCGGNATTCCCGGCTCGAAGGGGGTGTTGGCGGGTGTCAATCTCGTTGAAGACGAGAGTTGACACACCATTGCATTGGTCTGTGTGGTGTCCGGTACATCCAACGGCTTGGATGACACCGAACGACCACGGCTCACATCAGATCACCGCTTACGCCGGAGCGCAGGGGGCGTGATCCTCATTGGGTGAGTCGGTCGAGCCGACTCTGCGAAACCGGGCCGAGTTGAACGGCCCGAGTCCGCGGTGCGTTCTTCGCGTATTGACCGAACGGGCTTATACACTTAAGCACGTCGGAACGCTTTGACCGGCCGCGTCAACGGCCGGTCGGTGCCCCTTCGTCGGGGGCGCCTCGCATTTCTTCGAATGCCCGGGTTGTACTTAACCCCGTCGAAGCATCTACGCTACGTCATGCGGTTTCATGGGGCAGTTCACAACGAGTTGATCCATCTGTGAGTGGTGGCGGACGGAGACGGCCGGCGTCAGCGAGCGGTCGGATGGGAACTCGAAGTCGGGAGATATATCAACATAATATCATAGAATCTCAGGCTACGTGAGGTCTCGCGCGTACGCGGGATGAGAGATAATCCGTTTCGGGACGGACCGGTCGTTTATACCACGGGCGTTTATAAGGGAGGGGGACACATATAAAAGCGAACGATGACGAACCCTGCAGACTCGATCGAGATTCAGAACGTTGTTGCATCGACGGGTATCGGCCAGGAGCTCGATTTGGAGGCGCTCGCGGAAGACCTCCCGGGTGCGGATTTCAACCCGGACAACTTCCCTGGCCTCGTGTACCGGACCCAGGAGCCGAAGGCGGCCGCGCTCATCTTCCGCTCGGGGAAGATCGTCTGTACGGGCGCGAAGAGTATCGACGACGTCCACGAGGCGCTCGGGATCATATTCGAGAAGCTGCGCGGCCTCCAGATCCCCGTCGAAGACGACCCGGAGATCACCGTTCAGAACATCGTGTCGAGCGCGGACCTCGGGCACAACCTCAACCTCAACGCCCTCGCGATCGGGCTCGGCCTCGAAGACGTCGAGTACGAACCGGAGCAGTTCCCCGGACTCGTTTACCGGATGGACGAACCCGAAGTCGTCATCCTGCTCTTCGGGAGCGGAAAGATCGTTATCACCGGCGGCAAGCGGACCGACGACGCCGAGGAAGCAGTCGAGGAGATCGTCGAGCGCATCGAAGGGCTCGGCCTGCTCGGCTGAGGTTGAATCGATCGGTCTGTTCGGTTACCACTGGCTCGATAAAAGTCGGTGGTCGGTGTCGAGCCGCCGTCAGTCACCCTCGGGTGGCGGTCGATCAACGTCGGGCGGCCGAGTGCGGTTCGGTTACGCTTCGGCGTCGTCCTCGGTGAGAACCTCTTTGACGACGCTCGGGTCCTCGAGAAGCTGGTGTTTGGTGTAGCTTCCCTCGGCGCTACCGCCGCTGTGTTTCGACTGTTCGATGATGTCGAGGAACGCGTGTTCCTTCAGGAGGTCGCGGACGCGTCGCAGCGAGAGGCTGTCGGAGCCCTCCTGTCGGCAGATGTTCTCGTAGATCTCGTACACGCGACTCGTCCGGAATCCGTCCTGTCGACCGTTCGAAAGCGAGAGCAGCGCGAGCGCCTGAAGCACGTACCGCGAGTGCGGGGTGGAGCCTCGGATGAGCTCCCGGAAGCGATCGGTTTCGGCACGCTCGCGCGCCTGCGTAACGAACTCCTCGCGGACCGTGGGTTCGCCGTTCGCCTGCGCGATCTCGCCCGCGTATCGGAGGATGTCGATGGCCTTCCGCGCGTCGCCGTGTTCGCGCGCGGCGAGCGCAGCGGCGCGGGGGATCGTCGACGGTTCGAGCACGTCGTCGTGGAACGCGTCCGCGCGCGCCTGCATGATCTCTCGTAGCTGATTCGCGTCGTAGGGCGGGAAGACGAACTCGCGTTCACAGAGGCTGGACTTGACGCGCTCGTCCATCCGGTCTTTGTACTGGATCTTGTTGCTGATCCCGACGACACCGAGCTTACAGTCGGTGATCTTCCCGGCCTCGCCCGCGCGGGACAGCTGCATCAGGATGGCGTCGTCGTCGAGCTTGTCGATCTCGTCGAGCAGGATCAGAACGACGTCATACCGCTGGTCGAGGATCCGCCAGAGCCGCTTGTAGTACGTGGAGGTGGAGAGCCCCTTGTCGGGAACGTTGATCCCCGTCTCCTCGGGATCGTTGACGCCCTCGGCGATCGTCTGGACCGCCTGCGTCTCCGTGGTGTCCTGCGCGCAGTCGACGTAGGCGAACGTCGCCGTGACGCCCTCCTCGCTCGCGGTCGAGACGAGTCGCTTGGAGACGTACTTCGCACACAGCGACTTTCCCGTACCAGTCTTCCCGTAGATGAGGACGTTGCTCGGGCTCTGCCCGAAGATGGCCGGATTGACCGCCGTCGCCAAGTCGGCGATCTCGTCGTCTCGGCCGACGATTCGGCCCTCACCCGGCAGGTGACTGATCTCGAGGAGCTCCTTGTTCGCGAAGATGGGGTCCTCCCTCGTGAAGAGGTCGTCCGCTGCGTCCATGAGAGAGACACCGGGTTTCCGGTGAAATGAGTTCTGTTTCGCGGCCGGGTGTGGGGCGCGGTCGTGAGGCGGGGTCGTGGGGCGACCGGAGGACGGGTTGGTCGGTCGAGACACACACCACGTTTCCGGTGAAAATGGGGGTTGGGTGGGAGGGTCGGTTGGGTGGGAGGGTCGGATGGGTGGGATGGTCGGATGGGTGGGATGGTCGGATGGGTGGGAGGGTCGGATGGGTGGGATGGTCGGATGGGTGGGAGAGTTAGGATGGGTGGGAGGGTTGGTCGGTCGAGGGATGACCGAATGGGTTGGTCGGAAGGGGTCTGGAGAGGTAGGTTAAGAGGTGTTAACGGACTGTTCAGGGCAGGACTCTCGGACAACCGAGGTCGACGCGATTAGAACGACAGAGAGCCAACCGGGCGAAACAGACCGAACGGGAAACACGCCACCAGAGTGAACGGACGACGAGAATTCGCACCAATCAGCGGGAGTGAAGCCGGAATGAAACAAGTGCGACACGAGAGAAACACGAGAGCGCGTAAAGGAGACGTTAGTAGATAGCGCCAGACAGCAGAACGACTTGAACAGGGAGACCGAGACCAGCAACGAGGGGGGCGATTGCCAGCCTATTTCACCGGAAATGCGGTGTTCGATGGAGGTGTCAGACGAGTCTATCACGGGGGAGACCACGTTTCCGATGAAACACACTGTATGGCTCGGCGAGCCTTCGCTAATTGGCTTGGCGAACTTTACTCTGGATCAGATAATAAAACCCGTTGTTTTGGATCGGTCAAAGTTCTCGGACAAGATACCCCGCCCACCCGACAACCACACCAACCCAAACCCCGATTTCACCGGAAACACGGTGTGCCTCTCCGCTCGTTTCGTTCACTACTCGTATCGCCCTCAGATCGAACCCGTCCCCACACGCGCTTCTCCCCACACCCAGTCTTCACGGCGCAGCGCTCGGGCTCGGTGACCGACTCAGCGATCGAGGGAGTCGCGAACCTCGTACCGCACGCCGTCTTCACGGAGCCGCGTCGTGTGCCGAGAGAGTTCGTCGGTCGACACGAGCAAGAGTACGTCCAGCCCGCGAAGGGCGGCCTGTGAGACGCCCGTCGCCGACCCGAACCGCACGTCGGGCGGCAGCCCGGTACGGGTCGCGAGGGCATAGGCTTCGGTTCCGCCGACCGCGACGAGGTCCGCCTCTGTGGCGCGGTCTCTGATCACGTCCGGAGAGGGCGGATCGCCTTCGGTCACGGCGGGGACGGGGACGACCGTCACCACGCCCGGATCGTACTCAACGACGCCTTCGAAGTCGGTGACGCCGACCGCCTCTCCCGGCTCGCCGCCCGTGACGACGACCGCCGTCGCGGCCGAACCCCCCTCGGGGACGGCGTGTAACACGCCGTCGCGCATCTCCAGTCCGACGTCGTCCCCCTCTTCGAGCGCGTCGGTCGCCACCGCGGCGTCGACGTCGACGCTCCCCAAGACGTCGTCGGACACCCGAGAAACGAACTCCGAGAGGGCGTCGGTCCGCGTGATGATCCAGTCGACGCCCTCCTTCGTCACCTCGTACCGACCGCGACCGCGCTTCTCCACGAACCCGCCGTCGACCAGATCGCGGACGTAGTCGCTGACCGCCTGCGACGTCACGCCGATGACGTCGGCGATCTCCTCCTGGCTCACCGCCGGCTGTCGCGCGGCGATCTCGACGAGAACCCGGTACCGTGTCGCGTCGCGCCTGTTGTCGAGCACTCGCGGCCCGGTCGATTCGTCCGGATCCTCGCTCGGTCCCATACCAATACTGTCGTAGTCGGAAACAAGTAAAATTGGTGTGCCGAGCGGCGGGGCACGCGCGACGATTATCGACCACCAAGACAGCCTCGACGGACGCTCCCGCAGCCGGGGGACGCTGGGGGAACTACTCCTGCGCGTCCACGACGGCGACGCTGGCCAGGTTGACGATATCTTTCACCTCGTCGCCCCGCTGGAGGACGTGGACCGGCTCGTCCATCCCGACGAGCATCGGTCCGATGGCCTCTGCGCCGCCGAGGCGCTGGAGCAGCTTGTACCCGATGTTCCCGGCTTCGAGGTTCGGGAACACGAGGACGTTGGCGGCCTCGTCGAGCTGGGAGAACTCGTAGGTCCCGTTGAGGATGTCGTCGACGACCGCGGTGTCGGCCTGCATCTCCCCGTCGACCGGGAAGTCGACCGCGTCGTCGGACTGGAGGATGTCGACCGCGTCGCGCGGCTTCCGCGTCCCCTCGTTGTCGACGCTCCCGAAGTTGGAGTACGACAGCATCGCCGCGCGGGGTTCGACGTTGAACCGGCGCGCGAGGTCGGCGGTGTGTCGCGTGACCTCCGCCAGCGTCTCCGCGTCCGGGTCCTGATTGACCGTCGTGTCCGCACAGAAGATGACCCGGTTTTTGAACGTGAGCATGTACACGCCGGCGACGGTGTCGGTGTCGGCCGCGGATCCGACTATCTGGAGCGGCGGCCGGAGCGCGGACGGGTAGTGGTGGGTGAGCCCGGTGAGCATCGCGTCGACGTCGCCGGTCTCGACCATCACGCTCCCCAGATAGTTCGTGTCCCGCTTCACCAGGTCGTCAGCTTCGCGCTTCGTGATTCCCTTGCGCTTCCGGAGCTCGTACAGCCGGTCGCCGTACCCGGAGACGTCCCGGTCGTCGGGGTCGACTACTTCGGGGCGGAACGAGAGGCCGAGTTCGGCCGCGGTCTGCGAGATGGTATCGGCGTCACCGAGAAGCACCGGCTCGGCGATCCCCTGCTCGGAGAGCTGGTAAGCCGCGCGGATCATCTTCTCGTCCGTGCCTTCCGCGAGGGCAATCCGCTTGGGGTCGCTCTTGGCTTTGTTCAACACGACCCGCATCATCTCGCGGGACTTTCCGAGCCGCGCTTCGAGCCGCTCTCGGTACTTCTCTAAGTCGATCTCGGCCCGCGCCGACCCGGACTCCATCGCAGCTTCCGCGACGCGCGGGGCCACCTCGAACAGCACCCGCGGGTCGAGCGGCTTCGGGATGACGTAGTCGGGGCCGAACTGGAGCGGCTCGTCGCCGTACGCCTTCACGACCGCGTCCGGCACGTCCTTGCGCGCGAGGTCGGCGAGCGCCTCCGCGGCGGCCGCCTTCATCTCCTCGTTGATCTCGGTCGCACGCACGTCGAGCGCCCCGCGGAAGAGGAACGGGAACCCGAGCACGTTGTTCACCATGTTCGGGTAGTCCGACCGGCCCGTCGCCATGATCACCGTGTCGTCGCGCGCCTCTTTCGCGTCCTCGTAGGTGATCTCCGGGTCGGGGTTCGCCATCGCGAAGATGATCGGGTCGTCGCCCATCGATCGGACCATCTCCTGGGAGACGATCCCGCCGACGGAGAGCCCGACGAACACGTCTGCGCCCTCCATCGCGTCCGCGAGGTCGCCGCCCTCGACCGGCGTGGCGAACTGGCTCTTGTACTCGTTGACCTCGCCGGCCTCGACGCGCTCCTCGGTGATGATCCCGGAGGAGTCGCACATCGTGATGTTCTCCTTGCGCGCGCCCAGCGAGACGTAGAACCGGGCCGTCGCGATGGCCGACGCGCCGGCGCCCGAGAAGACGATCTCGAGCTCCGAGAGGTCCTTATCGGAGATGTCGACGGCGTTCATCAGCGCCGCGCCGGAGATGATCGCGGTGCCGTGCTGGTCGTCGTGGAACACCGGGACGTCCATCTCCTCGCGGAGCCGCTCCTCGATCTTGAAGCACTCGGGCGCCTTGATGTCCTCGAGGTTGATCCCGCCGAACGTCGGCTCCATCGCCTTTACCGCCTCGCAGAACGGGTCGACGGAGTCGATGTCGAGCTCGATGTCGAACACGTCGATGTCGGCGAACCGCTTGAACAGCACTCCCTTCCCCTCCATGACGGGCTTCGAGGCGGCCGCGCCGATGTCGCCGAGTCCGAGGACGGCCGAGCCGTTCGAGACGACCGCGACGAGGTTCCCCTTCGCCGTGTACTCGAAGACGGACTCGGGGTCGGCCGCGATATCGCGACACGGCGCCGCGACGCCCGGCGAGTACGCCAGCGAGAGGTCTCGCTGCGTGTTCGTGGGCTTCGTGGTCTCGATCGCTATCTTTCCGGGCGGCTCCTGTCGGTGGTACTCCCTCGCGTCGTCGTCCAGTCCCATGTCTCTCTCCATTCGTGAACGGAGTAAAAAGGTATCCGATGGTGTCGAATATACGATTCGACGTTCGACGATCATTCGACAACGCCCCAACGGTACCGAGAGCCCCCGACGACGGGCGCCGACCGACAAATCTCTCCCCCACGACGGGCGCCGACCGACAAATCACTCCCCCGACGACGCACGCCGACCGACGGATCACTCCCCGATCGGCTCCGATTCGTCGCGCGCGACGAGCGTCGATGCCAGCGGCGCCAGGTCGGGATCGATCCCGGCGAGCGTCGAGACCTCGTAGGCGGTCAGGTACGCGCGCGCCACCAGCCGAACCGGGAGCGTCGTGACCACGACGGCGACGACGGCGCAGACGAGAACGGCCGCGAGAGCGATCGCCCCTGCGGTCGTCCCGAACAGCGCCTCGACTCCTCCGAGCGGAACCGCCGCGAGGAGGAGCGCGACGAGGGCCGTCACGGCGACGAGGCCGCCGACGAGCGCGACGGCGACGGCCTGAAGCATCCTGACGCCGGCGGTGAGGACGGCGTGAACCACGAGATAAGCGACGACGTCGCTCCACGAATCGCGGAGCGACGCCCAGACCGCACGCCACCCGGCGAGCACTCCAACGTCGCGGGCGACCATCGCGGGGGCGATGAACTCGAACGTGAGCCGGGACCCGACGGTCCCGAACAGCGCGGCCCCGAACGCGGTCACCCCGAACGCACCGAGCGCGACGGACGCGATCGTCGACGATCCGGGGAAGCCGCCGAGCGAGACGCCGACCGCGCGCAACGCCGCGGGGTCGACGGCGACGACGAGCGCGAGCACGGAGATCCCGGTCGCGACCGCGAGGAGCGTCGAAACGGCGAGCAGCCCCAGCGCCTGCCGGAACCGATCGCGGAACGGCCGCCAGAGTGCGACCTGGTTCGTCGCGAGCGCGTCGTAGAAGGCGAGCCGGAAGGCGATCGAACACGCGACGAGCGCGACTGCGCCGAGCGCCGCGCTGACCGCGATCCCGGCCAGCAGCGCGACGTCGAGTCCGGCGAGCCGCTCGGCGCCCGTACTCACGACGTGCTCGATCCCCGCCGGCACCGACTCTGATTCCGTCGGAGCGAACTCGCTCCAAGCGCCGATCCCGCCGGTCGAGCCGCCGAGCGACGACGAGCCGGTCCACGACGCTCCGGTGCCCCCGCCGGCCATCACGAGCGCGAGGAACGCGAGCTTCGCCCACCGGACCGCCTCGAAGGGAAAGAGGAGCCGCCGCGTCGCGTCGACGGCGCGGTCGAGCGCGTCGACGGCGTGCCAAGTCATACCGACCGTTCGCCGGAGAGCGTGAAATAGGCTGGCAACTGAACGATCGTCTCCCGAGCCTCCACCGTCGACCCGCAGTCGTTTAGGGCGGACGCGACGAACCGCCTCGCATGAAGGTCCGCGGCGAACGCGAGTGCCAGTCCTGCGGCACGCGGTGGTCGTACTACGAGACGGGTTCCGTCGCGTGTCCGAGCTGCGGCGACCTCCGCAGCGTCGGCGTCGACGCCCGCACCGCCCACACCGACACCTCCGCCTCGCTCGACCTCTCCGCCCATCGCGAGCGGTTCGGGGACGCGCCCGAGACCCTCCCCCGATCCGGGGTCGACGACCTCCAGTCCGACCTCCGGGAGTACTGCCGGAAGCGCGGGTTCATCGACGGCGGCCGGCTCGCGCCGCTCGACGAGACGTACCTCGCGGCCCGCGAACTGCTGGAGGCCGTCGACTGCTTCGAGCGACTGCGCGACCCGACCGACGCCGACCGCGAGTACCTCCTCGCGCTGCTCGCCGGCGCCGATGACGGCGACCGACCGCCGGCCGACGAGGTCCCGACCGCGCTCCGCGAGGCCCGGGGGATGGCGGCCGTGCGCGCGGTCGAAGCGTACCGGAGCGACGCGCTCGACTTCCTCGACGAACTCGAAGCTGGCGCCGAGCGGAGCGATGAGAACGCCGATGACGGAAGCGACGCCGAAAACGACGACGCCCCGACGGTCACCGTCGACGGGGAGAATCCGGAAGCGAGGATCGGCCCCGCCCGCGACGCGTTCGAGCGCCTCCGCGACCGCGTCACGCGCGTCGACGCGCTCGGCGGCGACGTGCCGCCCGCGGCCGCGGACGCCCTCGTCGAGGCCGCCGACGCGCTCGGCGCGTACGTCCGAACCGGCGACGAGACGGCGCTAACGAACGCCGACGACCTGATCGACGACGCGAGCGTCGACGACCTCGACCCGGCGGATCGCTGAGACCCACCGGACTCTCTCTTTTGCCGGCCCCGGAGACGCTTACTCCCCGTCCGGCGCGACCACCGCGTTCGAGAGCGTCCCGACCCCCTCGTAGGTGATCTCGACGCGCTCGCCGGGCTCGACGAGCCCGGGGTTCGCGGGACTGCCGAACGCGACGCAGTCACCCGGCTCGAACGTGAACCGCTTCGAGAGGTACGAGACGATTTCGTGCGGGCCGAACAGCATCAGCTCCGTGTTGGCGTCCTGTCTCCTCTCGCCGCCCACGGTCGTCTCGATGTCGAGTTCCGTCGGGTCCACGTCGGTCTCGATCCACGGCCCGAGCGGCGCCGAGCCGTCGAACGCCTTGCGCGCGGTCCGCCCCTGCTGGTCGAGCGCGTCGACGTCGTTCATGACCGTGTAGCCGCGCACCGCGTCCGGGACGTCCTCGGGGTCGAGGTCGCGACAGCGCTCGTCGATCACGGCGACCAGTTCGCCGGCGTACGTCAGCTCGTCGGTCCACTCGGGATACCGGATCGCCTCGCCGTGCGCGAGCAGGCTCGACGGCGGTTTGATGAAGAAGTCCGGCTCTTCGGGCCGCTCGTACTCCATCTGGTCGAGCGTCTCGGCGTAGTTCCGACCGACGCAGTACAGCGCGCTTGGGTCGCACGGCGGGAGCAGTCGCCCGTCGCGACCGACCTCGTAGCGGCCGTCGGCGGCGACGACCGCGCCGTCGACGTAGCGGCCGGCCACGGGGCCGTCGGGGGTGAGCAGTCGAGCGAGTCGCATGTGGGAACGTCTCCGTAGCGGTCCGAAAAGGCGTCGGTGACGGCAGCGCCCGGATCAGTCGCCGTCTGCGTTCGGCTCGTCGCCGTTCGTCTCCGCTTCATCTCCTCCCTCGACGCCGATGACGACGCCCGACCGGATCTCCAGCGCGGTGTCGAACTCCTCCCGGCGACCGCTCCCGGAGCCGATCCGCTCGACCGCGGCCTCGTGGGCGCGAACCACCGCGTCGCGCTCGCGCTCGGAGAGGCCGACGCGGTCGGCCACCGCCTCCCAGTGGTCCGGCTCGACGAGGAACGTCTCGCGCTCCGGCTCGGCCGCGATCCGCTCGTAGCGCCGGCGATACGCGTCGATTCTGGGACCCAGATCGGCTTGGACGCGCGCGAGCAGCGCCGGCACGCGCGCGGCCGGGACGCTCGCGAGAGCCGCCGTCTTCACCAGCGCGGTACCCTCGATCGGATACGACCCCGGGTCCTGTTCGGCGTCGTCGGACATCACCCGCCGGCGCGCATCGCCTTCTGCCGATACTTCGGGAGCAGTTCGGCGAGCACATCGGGGTCGCCGGCGAACTCGGCGGTCACCTCGGTGAGTTTGATCGCGGCCGCCGCGGTCACCTTCTCGGCGCTGAGCGTCACTCGCCAGCCGTCGCCGTCCACGCGGGTCGCCTCCGCGGGGTCGTCGGTCCCGACGAGCTCTCCGCCCAGATTGCGGAGGTAGTGGGCCGCGAGCCGCCGGGAGATGCCGCGGTAGGCCACGGTCTCGCGCTCCCATCCCTCCTCCGCGGGCGAGGGACCGGACGACTCGGCGCTCGCGTCGCCGTCGGCCTCCTCGGCCGCCGTGCCGTGGTCCTCCCCACCCCCGGCCGCCGTACCGTGGTCCTCCCCACCCTCGGCCGCCGCCGTGCCGTCGCTACCGGCCTCCTCCGCAGTCGTCGACCCGTCGTCGCTCATGACCCCCCCGCGACCGGCGGGAACACGGAGAGCCGGTCGCCGTCCGCCATCGGTGTGTCGAGCCCGTCGAGGTGGAGCACCTCGCGGCCGTTCTTCAGGACGTTGATCTGCGGGGCGAGGTCGCCGTCGACGATCAGTCGGCCCTCCATCCCCTCGTACTCCGACTCCAGTTCGCGCAACACGTCGCCGACCGTGGAGCCGTCGGCGAACTCCGCGTTCACCGTCTTCCCGCCGGCGGCCTCGCGAAACGTCGCGAAGAACCGCAGTTCCAGTTCCATACCCGTACGTCGTGTCGCGGCGGCTTAAAAGCGGCCGGCCGCGGAAGGCGACGGCCGCGAAGTGGACGCGTCGCCGGCTACAGGTCCGACAGCCGGATCCCGTCCTCGACCAGCCGGAAGTTGCGCTCGCGGTCGAGGTCGTCGGCGAGCCACTCGTGGTCGTACAGCTGGCCGATGAGTTCGAGGTAGAGGTTGCGCCACGCGATCGCGTAGATGGGCGACTGCCCCCACGCGCGCAGCTCCGGAACGAACTCGTGGTACGTGCTCGCCTGCGACTCCATGCGCTCCACCGCGTCGGCGACGACCTCGGCCGCCTCGTCCGGCTCCGCCTCGTCGAGCGCGTCGTTCAACCGCGACTGGATGCCGGTGATGGCGCGTCGCATGTCTCGTTCGGCGGTCCCCTCCTCCTCCGGGAGCGACTCGACGACGCCCCTCGGCACGCCGAGTTCGATCTCTGGCATGCGATCCCCTCGGGGGAGCGCGGTCAAAAAACCCGCTCACCCGGCAACGACGGGCGCGCCGGAGCGGACGGCGCCGGGAGCGCGGTCCGAAACCGATCGCGACGGGCCGTCGCGGGTCACCGCACCCCGTTCCGAGAGCCACGTTCCGGTCGCGTTCCCGACCGCCTCCCGGCTTGCGTCCGGGGACAGCGACGCGGGATCGTCGCCGGGCTGTGGTCCGTACGCTCCGAATCCGGCGTGGTTGACGCCGTCGAGTTCGACGACCCGAGCGTCCGCCGGGAGGTTCGACCGAGACGCGCGCTCGCGCTCGGCGTCGATCACCCCGTCGGCGCCGCCCACGACCGAGAGCGCGTCGAGGCCGCTCTCGGAGACGTCGCGATCGCAGTACGCGGCGTGGAGGACGAGCGCGTCGTACGCCTCGGCGTTTCCGGCCGCGTGTCGACAGGCCATGGCGCCGCCGAGCGAGTGGCCGCCGACCGCCCACGCGTCCACCTCTGGGTAACGTTCGCGGACGCGATCGGCGCGGTCCGGCGCGAGGACGGCCAGGTTGAGCGGGGCGTCGATCACGACGACGAGCGCGTCGCGATCGGACGCCGCCACGATCTCTGCGGCGGTGGGAACGTAACTCTCGTGTGCCACCCGCCCGCCCGGATAGTAGACGAGCCCGACCGTCGACGACGTCACCGGCCCGTCGCGGACCGCGGTCCCGACCGCCGTCCGATCGACGGAGACGTTCGGGTCGGCCTCGACCGCCGCGACCGCGTCCGCGTCCGGCCCCAGTCCGGCGGCGAAGTACGCGGCGCCGCCGGCGACGACGATCGCGACGAGGAGGACGACCGCACCTCCGACGAGCGCGAGCGTCCGGCGCCGGGGCAGTCGGCGCGCCATCGCGTCGAGGGCGTCCCTCACGGCGTCGGCGCGGCCTTCTGGAGGGCCGTCTCGGCGATGTTACCGCCGTAGTCGGCCGACCGGAGGACGGAGTCGACGACGAGCCCCAGCAGCTGTGCGCGCGTCGGGTCGAGGTCGCGGAGGCGCTCGTCGATGGAGCGCACGCGCTCGTCGATCGCTCTGACGCCGGTCCGCGCCTCGTTGGCTCGGCGGGTCGCGGCGTCGGTGTCGTCGTCGAACAGCGCGTCCATCGCCGCGTCGATCACGTCGACCGCGTCGCCGTGGAGGTCACGCACGGCGTCGACGACCTCGTCGGGAAGCGGCTCGTCGATGTTCAGCGTCAGGTGCGCGATCTTCGTCGCGTGGTCGCCGATCCGCTCCAGCTGGCGAGCGCTGGAGTGGTAGTCGAAACACTCCTCGCGCGGGAGGCCGAGTTCCTCGGCGGCCTTCGGCGTCCGCAGCGTGGCGCGGAAGATCCGCGAGACGACGAGCCACAGCCGGTCGAGGTCGTCGTCGCGGCCGATCACGTCGCGCGCGAGCTCGTGGTCGCGCTCGGCGAGCGCGGTGATCGCGTCGTCGAGCATCGACAGCGAGATCAGCCGCATCCGCGTGACAGCGTTGTGGATCGAAAGCTCCGACGAGTCGAGGAGATCCTGGACGACGACGCGGTCGCGCGTCTCCTCTAACACCTCCAAGCCGACGAGGCTCTGGACCGCGTCCCGGATCGTCGACCGCTGCTCGGTGGTGATCTCCGCCCCCTCCAGTTCGATGACGTCGAACCCGCTGACGTACATCGTCGTCACCGCCCGGCGGAGCGCCTGGCCCGTCAGGTCGGCGATGTCCAGCGTTCCCCGGGTCCGCTCCGAATCGGACCGCGGCGTGAGGAACAGCGAGTCGCCGTCCGGGTGGAACTCGATCTCCGTCCCGGCCTCGACGCCGTTGTCGGTCGCCCACGTCTTCGGAATCGAGACGGTGTACGTCGAGCCGCCGGTGACCTGGACCTTCCGCGTTTCCATACCTCACCCTCGGGAACGGAACACCTTAATTTTGATCAAAATATATACCTCCGTTTTCCTGCGTCTGGGGTTTGATGGAGTCTCTTCTGTGTCGATAGGCGACTGACAAGGGCGATAGCGACGGCATCGTTCGATTCAGAAGTACAAAATATATAGAAGTATATAGTTTGATTTAGACGGTCGCCGGACTCTTTCACACCACCCGGTTGCGGAGCTCGTCGCCGGCGTCAAGCCGCGCGACGTTGTCCGCGAGGATTTCGGCGACGCGCTCGTAGTATTCGGGCGTGTGGCCGGCGTTGTGCGGCGTGATTGTCGCGTTCGAGAGTCCCCACAGCGGGTGGTCCTCGGGGAGCGGCTCCGGGTCGGTGACGTCCAGCGCCGCGCCGCGGATGCGGTTGTTCCGGAGCTCCGTCACCAGGGCGTCGGTGTCGACGATCGGTCCGCGCGCGATGTTGACGAGGACGGCGTCGGGGCGCATCGTCCGGAGCGCGTCGGCGTCGACGAGCCCCCGCGTCGTCTCCGTGAGCGGACAGGCCAGCACGACGTACTCGGCGTCGGTGACGGCCTCGTGGAACTCGTCGAACCCGTACACCTCGTCGGTCGGGCCGCCCTTCTCGGGGGAGTAACGCACGCCGACCGTGTCGACGTCGAACGACGCCAGCCGGTCGACGACGGCCTGCCCGATGGCGCCGAGCCCGACCACGGCGACGGTCGAGCCGTACACCTCCGTGGTCTCGTAGGTGCGCCACTCGCGGCGGGACTGCTGGCGGTACGCCCGGTGGAACTGTCGCGCGTGCGCGATCATCGACCCGACGACGTGCTCGGCGATGTTCGGCCCGTGGACGCCGGACGCGTTCGTCACGGCCACCCCGTGGTCGTCGAGCAGGTCGCGCGGCAGGTGGCCCGTCCCCGCGAACACGCAGGCGAAAAGCTCCAGTTCCTCGGCGGCCGCGAGCAGCTCCTCGTCGATGGTGAGCCCGACGGCGACCCGCGCGGTCCGGATCAGGTCGCGCTCCTCGGCCGGCGTTCGTGCCCGCGCGACCGTCGCGTCGGGGAGTCGCTCGCGGATCGCCGCCGCCAGTTCGTCGGGGCCCAGTCCGTGGATCGTCTGGCGAAGCACCAAGACGTCTGGATCGCTCATGGAGGCAGTCTCGGCGGCACCGATAAAAATGATGTCAGTCGTCAGACGCCGGTCGTGACCGCCCGGACGGTTAGACGCCTACGACAGCGCCGCGTCGAACGCCGCTTGGAGGTCGCCCTTCATGTCGTCGACGTGTTCGATCCCCACGGACACCCGGATGAGCCCGTCGGTGAGCCCGGCAGCGAGCCGCTCCTCGCGCGGGATCGCCGCGTGGGTCATCGCGGCGGGCTGCTCGATGAGGCTCTCGACGCCCCCGAGCGACTCCGCGAGCGTGAACACCTCCGTCTCGCTCACGACCGTCGACGCCTCGTCGAGGGTGCCGTCCAGCTCGAAGGAGAGCATGCCGCCGAAGTCGTCCATCTGCTCGGCCGCGAGCTCGTGGTCCGGGTGCGACTCCAGCCCGGGGTAGTAGACGCGCTCGACCGCCTCGTGTCCCTCCAGCCACTCGGCGAGTTCCATCGCGTTCTCGCAGTGACGGTCCATCCGGACCGGGAGCGTCTTCGTCCCGCGGAGGACGAGGAACGCGTCGAACGGGCCGGGCGTCGCGCCGACGGAGTTCTGATAGAAGCCGAGCCGCTCGTCCAGCTCCTCGTCGTCGACGATCAGGGCGCCGCCGATGGTGTCGGAGTGGCCGCCGAGGTACTTCGTCAGCGACTGGGAGACGACGTCCGCGCCGTGTTCGAGCGGGCGCTGGAGGTACGGCGTCGCGAACGTGTTGTCGACCGCGCAGAGCGCGTCGCGCTCGTGGGCGATGTCGGCGAGCGCGCCGATGTCGTTGACGTTCATCAGGGGGTTCGTCGGCGTCTCGACCCACACCAGCTCGGTCTCGTCGCGCATCGCGTCACGAACCGCGTCGTGGTCCGTCGTGTCGACGAAGCTGGTCTCGATGTCGTACTCGTCGTACACCTGCGTCAGGATGCGGTGCGTCCCGCCGTACACGTCGTCGCCGGCGACGACGTGGTCGCCCGCGGACAGCAGGTTGAGGACGGTGTTGATCGCGCCCATCCCCGAGGAGAAACAGCGGGCGTGACTGCCCGACTCCAGCGAGGCGAGGTTCGCCTCGAGGTCGCTGCGCGTCGGATTCCCCGTGCGACTGTACTCGTAGCCGCGGTG
Organism: Halorubrum distributum JCM 13561; assembly: GCF_000337395.1. Taxonomy (NCBI): domain Archaea; kingdom Methanobacteriati; phylum Methanobacteriota; class Halobacteria; order Halobacteriales; family Haloferacaceae; genus Halorubrum; species Halorubrum distributum. Next base: position 319,369 of record NZ_AOJF01000057.1, on the reverse strand, counting down.
GTCCCCCGGCGCGTCCTGCTCGTACGTCGAGTTCGCGTGAATCGGCGTCATCAGCGCGCCCGTCTCCGGGTCCGGCTCCTGGCCGGCGTGGATCGCGCGGGTCTCGAAGCGGCGGTCGTTGTCGCCGTCGCGCTCGTCGGGTCGGTCGCTCATACCCGACTCTCCGTCACCGACAGCCGTGATTCTTCCCCTTTGGCCCGACCGGAGAACGGTGCGGACCGGCCGGAGAACGGGACGCGTCGCTCGCGGTGTGAGAGTGGATGCTCGGTCAGGGATTTGAACCCTGGTCGTCGGCTGACTTCCGAACCGGCGCCGAGGCGCCGCGTCCGCCGAAAGGCCAACATGATTGGCCGGACTACACCAACCGAGCGCGAACGTTGCTTACGTCGGGGATAATTTAACTCTTCTCAACTCTCCGCAGCGTGAGAGGTCGGCGCACGCGGCCCAGGCCGCGGACGGATCGGGGCCGAGACCTGACACAGGCCGGAGTCGACGGTCTTACTCGTCGATGTTGACCTTCTCGATCTCGACGGCCTCGCGGGGGTCGTCGTTGCGGCCGGTCGGCACGCCGCCGATCTCCTCGACGGTGTCCATCCCGTCGATGACCTGCCCGAAGACGGCGTGTTTGCCGTCGAGGTGCGGGGTCGCGTCCAGCGTGATGAAGAACTGCGAACCGTTCGTGTTCGGGCCGGAGTTCGCCATCGAGAGGATCCCGGGTCCGTCGTGGGTGAGGTCGTCGTGGAACTCGTCGTCGAACTGGTAGCCGGGGCCGCCGCGACCGTTCTCCATCGGGTCGCCGCCCTGGATCATGAAGTCGTCGATGACGCGGTGGAAGACGATCCCCTCGTACAGCGAGTCGCCGCGGACCTCGCCGGTCTTGGGGTCCTCCCACGTGTTGGTATCCCGCGCCGGCTCCGCGTCGGCGGCGGGGTCGTGGCGCGCCAGCCCGAGGAAGTTCTCGACCGTCTTCGGCGCGCGGTCGGCGAACAGTTCGACGACGATGTCGCCGTGGTTGGTCTGGAGCGTCACCTGCGGGTTGTCGGGGTTGGAAACCTCTCGTGCCATGTCCCCAGGGACGGCCGCCCGTCGGAAAACCCTGCCCATCCGGTTCTCCGCGACCTGCGAACGGGGGCGAACGCCGACAGGACTTTGCGGGTGGGCGTTCCGTCACCACGCATGTACGACAACATCCTCCTGCCCGTCGCGCCCGGCGGCGAGGCGAACGACGCGATCCCGCACGCCGCCAGCCTCGCCGAGCGATACGACGCGACGGTCCACGTCATCTCGGCCGCCGACACCGCGGTCGACACGCTCGCCGGCCCGCGGACCGGCGTGTTCTCCGACCGGCTCGCGGAGGCGGCCGAAGAACGGGTGGAAGCGGTGACCGCAGAACTGGAAGCGGCCGGCGTCGAGGCAGTCGGAAGCGTCGTCCGCGGCGACCCGCTGGACGTCATTGAGAACGCGATCGACGACGGGGCCGACATCGTCGTCATGCCGAGCCACACCCGTCGCGGGATCCGCCGGCTGCTCCTCGGGAGCGTCACCGAGAAGGTCGTCCGCGTCGCGTCGGTACCGGTGGTAACCGTTCCGATGGCCGACCCCGAAGAGGCCGGAGGAGAGGCGGAGCCGACCGAGACCGACGAAGACGCGAGCGACGCGACGGACGGCGGCGACGCGTCCGACGCCCAGTGACGGCCGCGTCGAACGATCGCGGGACGGTCACCCGCGCCTTCCGGGTCGCGTACGACGGCCGGGGGTATGCCGGCTTCCAGCGCCAGCCGCACGCCAGCACGGTCGCGGACGCGCTCCTCGAAGCGCTCGCGGAACACGGCGTCGTCGAGCGCGGCGACGGGTCGACCCACGCCACGCCGGTCGGCTACGCCGCGGCGGGCCGGACCGACGCCGGCGTCTCCGCGGTGGCACAGACCGTCGCCTTCGAGGCGCCGACGTGGCTCACGCCCCGCGCGTTCAACGGCCACCTGCCGGGGTCGGTCCGCGTGTGGGCCGCGGCCGACGTCGAGGGCGGGTTCCACGCGACGCACGACGCGGTCCAGCGGACGTACCGCTACCACCTCTACGCGCCCGAATCGGGCTCCGAATCCGGCTCGGACCGCACGCGCCGAGACCCGGAGCACGCGGTCGACGACGACCGGTTCCGGGCGGCGCTCGCGCGGTTCGACGGCGAGCACGACTTCCACAACCTGACCACCGACGAGACGGGAACGGTCCGCGACCTCGACGCGCGGGCGACCCGCGAGGGCGACGCGCTCGTCGTCGAACTCTCGGCGGACGGGTTCCCGCGCGCGCTCGTCCGGCGCGTCGTCGCCGCGGTCCGCGCCGTGGGTCGCGGAACCGCCGACCTCGCGTGGATCGACCGGCTGCTCGCCGCCGAACCGGTCTCGGGCGATCGCGGCGTCGGTCCCGCGCCCCCGGAACCGCTCGTGTTGTGGGACGTGACCTACCCCGACGCGGAGTTCACCGTCGACCGCGAGGCCGCGGAAAGTGCACGCGTCGCCTTCGGCGAGCGACACCGGGACGCTCGCCACGCCGCGGCCGCGACCGGCGCGGTCCGCGACAGGCTGTTCTCGGCGGTCGGCGAGGAGTGAATCGGACTTTCGGACGGCCGCGGCTCGGGCCGCCGCTACGCAGCCGACCCCCCCGCCGCCGTCTCCATGCCGTCGACGCGGACCAGGAGGCTGTTGCCGTCGACGTTCGTCGCGTCGACGACGCCGGAGAGCCGCAGCCCGGTGGCGGGCGTCGGCCCGACGGTGACGTGATCGCCCGCGTCGAAGGGGCCGACCGGGCCGCGGATCACGAGCTCGGCGCGACACAGCTCCGGATTTGCGACGCTCGACAGGTCGATCTCTGCGACCGTGACGTCCTCGACGGGGTCGCCCTCGCGCTCGACCGGCGTCGTCGCGGCGTCCTCAAGGCGCTCGATGCCGAGCGCGTCGTACGCCTCGTCGGTCGGGATGTAGCCGCCGTCCGGCCCGGCGACGCCCTCGACGAGGCCGAGGGTGCTGAGGCTCCCCATGCGGTTCCGCACCGTTCCCGGATTGCGGTCGATCGCGTCGGCGATCTCCCGCCCCTGTACCGGTGCCTCCCGGCCCTCGGAGAGGTTCACGAGCGCGGTAAGCACGCGTTCCTGACTCGAACTCAGCTGAATACGTGACATGGACAAATCGAACTCTATCTAACTAATAAATGTTCGTATATAATCACATTATATGCTTAGAACAATTGTTCTACGACTGATTTCTATTCAAACGTACTCAAATAGGGCGCATTATTTCGGGAGACGAGTTATTCCCTCGTTCAGCGGCATAGAAGCTCAAGTATACCAGATTATTCCGAGTATAATCGTATGTACATCGTAGTTCACGAGTAACTCTACTCTATTCAGCCGTAACAGTACCAATTCCTTATACGATCCACACCGCAAGTATTTACCAGCGCAAACGGAAGCGGCGGCCGACTGATGACGATCCAACGCGACGCTCGCGAACGCCCGCAGAGACGCACCCGCGCCTCCTCACGAGCCGTCGGCGGACAGCCCCATCGGCGGACGATTCGGACGGGGCGGACGGTCCGCGCCGGAGGAGGAAATGGCTGACCCGGAGTCGGCGTTCGATCCGGACGAGGCCGCCGCCGAACGGTCGGCGGAAGGGGCGGTGTCGAACCACGATCGAGACGCCGCCAGCTCTCACCCCCCTCCCGCCTCGCTGCTCCCGGAGCGGGATCTCGCGGTCGAACGCGACCGAGTTCGGTCGTTCGTCGCCGATCGGGTCGACGCCGCGGGCGCCGACGGCGTGGTAGTGAACATGAGCGGCGGGCTCGACTCGACGGTGACGGCCGCGCTCGCAGTCGAGGCGGTCGGCGCCGACCGCGTGTACGGGCTGATTCTCCCGTGTAACAAGGTCGGCGCGCCGCACGCACGCGACGCAGAGGCGCTCGCGGAGGCCTTGGGCATCGACCACGACACGGTTCACCTCCAGCCGCTGTTCGCGCAGTTCGGCGCCGTCGCTCCCGACCGCTTCGACCTCCACGACGAGCCGGTCCGGTCCGGCAACGCCGTCGCGCGCCTCCGGATGGCCGTCGCCTACCTCGCCGCCAACGCGACGAACCGCCTCGTCTGCGGCACCGCGAACCGGAGCGAACTCCTGTTGGGCTACCTGACGAAACACGGCGACGGCGCGGGCGACCTGTTCCCGCTGGGTCACCTCTACAAGACGGACGTGCGGGCGCTCGCGGCCGAACTCGACGTGCCGGAGTTCGTCGTCGAGAAGCCGCCGACCGCGGGGTTTCTCCCCGGACAGCGCGACGCGGACGACCTGGGCGCGCCCTACGGCGTCGTCGACCCCGTCCTCCACCTCGGCGTCGACCGCGGACTCGACCCGGAGTCGGTCGTCCAGCGGATCGAGGCCGCGGTCGCCGACCGGGACGCCGACGACGGCGCCAACGCCGACACAGCCGACGCCGGGAACGAGGCCGGCGAACCCGCCGCGGTCGACCGCGAACTCGTCGCGGACCTGCTCGGACGTCACCGCGCGACGGCGCACAAGCGGCTCCCGCCGCCGACGCCTGAGGCCGACGTGAAGTGACCGAGGAGCCGTGAAGTGACCGAGGATCGGGACCCGGGGCGAGACCGGCCGCTCAGTCCCAGTCGCTGGGCCAGAGGTCGGCGGCGCGCATCCCCGTCTCGAAGTCGGCCTCGCGGAACGCGGCCGCGAGTTCGTCGCGGTCCAGCCGCGGCAGGTCCCGCTCGGGCGCCGCGAACTCGGCGACGAGCAGCGCGATCAGCATCGCGTGTTCGCGGACGTTCCGGTCGTCGACCTTGTCGCGGGTGTCCGCGTGAGTGTGACCCCATCCCCGCCCGCGGTCGCCCGAGTCGCTGTGGAGCTGGAGCGCCGGCACGCCGCGGCGCACGAACGGCCACTGGTCGGAGAACGGGTGTGGCTGCGCGTCGACCGCGATCGGCTGGCGCGTCGCGGTCGACACCGCCTCCGCGACCGACGCGGCCGCCGTGGAGGCGTGCGCGAGCGCGACGAGGTCGCGGAACCGCCCCGCGCCGTCGACGTTGACGACGCCCTTCACGCGGTCGAGGTCGAGGCGGTCCGCGAGGTGCTCCGCGCCGAGCAGCCCGACCTCCTCGGCGCCCACGGCGACGACGTCGACGCCGAGGGGGAGGTCGGCGTCCGCCAGCACTCCGGCCGCGGTCGCGACCGTCGCGATGCCGCAGCCGTTGTCGAGCGCCCCCTCCGCGATGTCGTGGGCGTCGTAGTGGGCGAGCAGCAGGACGCGCTCGTCGGTGTCGGGACCGGCGCGCCCGATCACGTTGCGGCTCTCGCCCGGGGTCGTGGACGCCTCGACCGACAGTTCGGCCTGCGCAACGTCGGCCGCGGCGATTCCGTTTCCGCCGCCGACAGCGTATTCGCGGAGCCACGCGCCGGTCTCCTTCGAGACGCCGATCGCGACCGCCTCGGCCTCCTCGCCGAACGTGAGCGACCCGGTGGGCGGGAGCTGGCCGTCGAGGTGGTTGACGAACACGAACCCGACCGCGCCGGCGTCGATCGCGTAGCCGAACTTCTCCATGCGGTGGACGAACCGCCCGCCCTCCGGCGTGGTCGTCGAGGCGACCGCGATCCGCCCCGCCACGTCGCGCTCGTCGATCTCTCTCGGGGTGCCGTACCCCACGTCGACGAGTTCGCCCGCGACGCTCCCCGACGGCGAGTACGGGAGCGCTAAGGCCTCGAACGAGCGCGTCGCCGGCTCGCCGTCCCGCCCCGAGACGGTCACGTCGAGCGACGCCGACCCGCGCTCCCAGGCCGGGAGCTCGAACGGCTCCGTGCGCACGTCCGCGAGCCCCGCGCGCTCGAAGGCGTCGGCGACGAGGCCGGCGGCCCGGCGCTCACCCTCGCTGCCTGCCATGCGACTCCCGATCGCCGTGAGGTCGGTGAGGAAGCGCCACGGCTCGTCGTCGGTCCAGGTCGCGCCGAGCGCGGGCGCGAGGTCGGCAGCGCGCTCTCGCACGCGGTCGACCGCCGCGGCCGCGTCGGTTCGCGTCGCGTCTGCTGCGTCGTCGGTCATGGGCGTGCCTCCGTCGGTGACGGCTTAAGCGTGTGGCTCGCGGCACCGACGCCTCGGAGTCGGCCGGCGTTCGCCGAAACGCTACGTTCAAGTGGGACGGTCGGGTACCTCGAATCGAGCACCGTTGGTCCAGTGGTAGGACATTAGCTTCCCAAGCTAATAGCCCGGGTTCAATTCCCGGACGGTGCATTCCTGCGGCGAGCAACGTCGCGAGCCGCAGGAATCGGCAGCGGAATTGAACCCTATCAGTCGCGCGCAGCGAGTGAAACGAGCGAGCACGTCTGATTCCGGTTCAATTCCCGGACGGTGCATTTCTGCGACGAGCGAGTCGCGAGTCGTAGGTCTGCCGGAATACCCTCAGACACGGCGAACACCTCCGAAGTCTCAGCCGCTTATTTATAAATAACCGACTGCGGATCGACGACGAACACCGCCAAAGCCCCAGTCGCGAGGGCTCGGTGCGCTCGCTGCGGTCCTCGTCGTTCGCTTCGCTCACTCCTGCGGTCCTTGCGTTGCGCGCCTTCGCCCTCGCGACTGCCCCTTTGAGTCCCTCCCCGCACAGCACCGCCCCGCACCTCACGCCTCCCCAGCCTCGCGGCTCACGCTTCGCGGCGTCGCCGCTCGCGTTCGCCGCGTCCCTCGCGCGTGCGGTTCGCGGCCTTTCGGCCGCTCACCGGCACGCGCCACCGCACAGCGTTCGTTTATAAGCAACCGCGGCTGCGCAATGTGCCGATTTAAATACCACGTCGCCCTGCCCGCTCAGAAGATGTTCGCCTGATCGTACACCGAGATCCCGGTGTCGGTGATGTCGTACGGCTTCGTCTCGCGGGAGTGGTTCGCGTCGCGGATCTTCTGGATCTCGACGGCGAGGCGGGTCTCGCGGAAGTCCGACCCGCGGACGTACTGGAGGACGAACACCGCGTCGGTGAGGTACTCGACGATGCCGTGTCGGGAGGCGTACGGCGTTTCTTCGCTCGCCTCGGAGGTGAGCAGCGTCGTGACGCCCGACTCCTTCAGCGAGCGCGTGAACCCGAACACCTCCGAGCGCCGCTTCGCGGGGTGGTCGTACATCATCTCCAAGAGGGAGACGGAGTCGAGCACCAGCCGGTCCGCGTCGAACTCGGCGATGAGCCGGACGAGGTCGTTGCGGATCGACGACAGCGAGTTGGCCATCTCGATGGGGTCGATGGCGACGACCGCGAGGCGGTCCTCCGCCGCGTGCTCGCGGAACGACCACCCCTTCTCGGTCGCCGTGTCGAGGATCGACTCGCGGGTCTGTTCGAGCGTGATGTAGATCCCCTTCTCGCCCGATTCGAGCGCGTAGTTGAGAAACTGGAGCGCGAACGTCGTCTTCCCGGTGCCGGCCCCGCCGATGACCGAGAGCAGCGACCGGCTGGGGACGCCGCCGAGGATCATGTCGTCGAGCCCCTCGATCCCGATGTCGGTCCGCTCGATTCCGGACTCGAACTCGTCGGGGTCGACGTCGAAGTCGGTCGTCCCTCCGGCGTCGGCATCGTCGCCGAACTCACCGAACCCGAAGTCGTCGTCGCCTCCGCCCGTGCTTCCGCGGTAGCCGCCGAACGGGTCGTCGCCACCGCCTGCCGCTCCGCCGCCCCCGCCGCTCGACTGGCCGTCTGACCCCCCACCGCCCCGACTGCCGCCGAAGGGGTCGTCAGCGCCGAACGGGTCCGTCGCGCCGCCACCGCCGTCGGCGTCCGTTCCGGCGTCGGCCTCCTCCCCGCCACCGCCGCCGAAGGGGTCGTCTTCGCCGAAGGAGTCGAATCCGGAGCCGGCGTCAACGTCGCCGAACGCGTCCGCCGGAACGCCGCCGCTCGCCGCGTCGTCGGTGCCGGACTCGCCGCCTCCGGACTCGCCGCCCCCGGACTCGCCGCCCCCGGACTCGCCGCCCTCCCCGACGTCGCCGGCGAAGGGGTTCCCGTCGCCCGCCTCGGCGCCCGTCTCGTCGGCGGCACCGCCGAACGGATCGGCGAACTCGGCGTCGTCGCTCGCGGCCTCCGTCTCCCCCGCACGGTCGTCCGCACCGGCTTCCGGATCGTCCGCGTCGTCCGCACCGGCTTCCGCGTCTTCCGCGTCGTCCGCACCGGCTTCCGTACCGTCGGAACCGCTCTCCGCACCGTCCACCGGCGGGTCGTCGGACTCCTCGTCGGTCTCGCGGAGCGCGCGTTCGAACCAGTCGTCCTCCTCGCTCATCGTTTCCGCCGCCCGTGGGGGGTCGACATGGACCCAGCAACGCGGCCGAGCGGCTTGAAACTTTCCGGCGAGGTTTCAGATACCGAGAACCCGGCCGGGCGGCCGATGTCCGCACGCTTTTATCCGGGGCTCGGGATGGATTCCGCATGGAAGTGGGCATCGTGGCGCGAAAGGGAAGCGAGCGGGCGGCGTCGCTCGCGGCGACCCTTCGAGACGTCGTCGTCGACGCGGGCGAGAGCGTCTGGCTCGACGAGGAGACCGCCGCGGCGCTCGACGCCGGCGACGACGCCCGACCGGTCGACGCGTTCGGCGACTGCGACCTCGTCGTCGCGGTCGGCGGTGACGGGACCTTCCTTTTCGTCGCGCGCAACGCGGGCGACACCCCGATCGTCGGGGTGAACCTCGGCGAGGTCGGGTTCCTCAACGCCGTCCCGCCGGCGGACGCCGCGACCGCGCTCCGCGCCGAGATCCGTGCGTTCCGCGACGGGGGGCTGGACGTCCGCGAGGCGCCGCGGCTCACAGCGAGCGCCGGCGACTGGACGTCGACGCCGGCCGCGAACGAGGTGGTCGTTCAGGGCGACCGGCGCGGGCCGGGCGGCGGGATCGACTACGAGGTGCGCGTCGACGGGTCCCGGTACGCCGGCGGCCACGCCGACGGGGTCCTCGTGGCCACGCCGACCGGGTCGACCGCGTACAACCTCTCCGAGCGCGGCCCGCTGGTCCACCCGGAGGTCGGGGGGCTGGTCGTCAACGAGATGGTCGCGGACGAGGGGATGCCCCCGCTCGTGGTGGACGCCGACGCGACCGTCACCGTCTCGGTCGCGGACGAGGCGGGCGCGACGGTCGTCAGCGACGGCCGCGACACCGAGGCCCTCGACGGGCCGGTCGAGGTGACCGTCGAGCGCGCCGCGCCGCCGATACGGATCGCGGGCCCGCCCTCGGACTTCTTCGAGGCGCTCGGAAAGCTGTCGTGAGCCGGACGCGCACGCCTTCGGCTCCCGATCGAATGCGCCCACAAAGCGTTTACCGGGCGCCCGCGGACCGAGGAGCGTGAATCGCCGGTCGACGCTCGGGCGGTACGCGGTCGCGGGCGCCGCCGTCGCAGCGCTGGGGGCGCTCGCGCTCGCGGTCTCCCCTGAGGCCGCGCTCTCGCGGCTGCGATGGCTCGCGACGGAGCCGCTCCGCTTCGGGGTCGCCGTCGTCGCGCTCGCGGCCGTGCGGCCCCTCCTCGCGTGGCCGACGACCCTCCTCGCCGTCGCCGTCGGCTTCGGGTACGGCTGGGTCGGGACGCCGTTCGCGCTCGCGCTCGTCGTCGGCACCGCCCTCCCGCCGTACGCGCTCGCTCGGGCGGGGCGGCTCCGAATCCGCGACGGTTCCGAGACGGCCGAAGGCTCGGGCGTCGCCGCCCGGTTCTGTCGTGCCGGCGAGCGCTTCGCGGCGGAGTCCGGCAGCGTGCGCGCCGTGGCCGGCACCCGCCTGCTGCCGCTCCCCTCCGACGCGGTGACGGCCGGGGCCGCGGCCGCCGGCGTGGGGGTCCGACCGTTCCTGATCGGCACGGCGTTGGGCGAGCTGCCCTGGGTCCTCACCGGGGTCGCGGTCGGCGTCTCGCTCGACCGCCTCGCGGCGAGCGGCGGGTCGCTCGTCGACCCGACCGTGATCCTCGGGATGGCCGCGGTCGGCGCGCTGGTGCTCGCCGGACCGCTGTACCGGACGTTCGTGCGGCCGGACGCGACGGCGGCCTGACTCGGCGCGAAATGAACAGCGTCGAAGCGGCGAACGGATCGGAGAAAGCGAAGACCGCCCGTGCGTCGTCGTCGCGCGGGCGATCGTGCGGGTCGTGTGCCTCTGACGGCAAACGGGTGCCTCGACTCGGGAACCGACCGCAACGGCGCGCGCATTCCCCCGGTCCCCGAATCCCGGGAACCGACCCAGCCCTGACCCCGAAGCCGCGGTGCGGTCCGTGCCCGCTCCGCGCGAGCGGCCGGACGCGACCGCGACTCCAACGGGGGACCGAGGGACTGCGGCGTCGCTACGAGCCGTCGGTCTCGTTGTCGCCGCTCGATTCGTCGCCTTCCGAGTCCGTCGACTCCTCGTACTCCACCTCGATACCGCTCGGCACCGGTCGGAGGAGGTAGCGGCCGTTCCCGCGCAGCACCGGCGCGAAGTCCGCGGTGAACGTCGTCCGCGCGTTCTCGCGGATCTCGAACGCCTCGTTGAACTTCAGGGGCGCGTTGCCCGGGAGGTCGACGGTCGCGTCGCTCCCGTCGGTGAGCGTCCCGTCGGCCGACGACACGTCGAGCTGGAGGTACGGGTACTCCCCGGTCTGGAGCTCCCGCTCGTCGATCAGCTTCGTCTCGCCGTTCTGGAGTTCCACGAGGTCGGCCTCCTGAGGCTCGTCGAACTCGAAGTACTCGCGGCCGGCGTCCTCCTCGCCGTCGGTCTCGTCGCCCGCGTCCGTCTCGTTCCCGCTGTCGGCGGACCCGTCGTCGCTGTCGGCGCTGTCGGCGTCGTCGCCCCCGCCGTCCGTGTCGGTCTCGTTGCCAGCCGTGTCCTCATCGTCGTCCGGCTCGGCGCCCTCCGGCCCGAGCCAGAACCCCTCGACGGTGACGACGAGCGACTCGAAGTCGCCGATGTCGGCTGGCTGGTCGGTCACCTGCGTCGCGAGCGTCCCCGTCGCGCGGCCGACGCAGCCGGCGAGGCCGGCCGCGCCGAGCGCGGCGGCGCCGGTCGCCTGAAGGTAGGTCCGCCGGTCGAGCGCGATGCGGTCGGAGGTGCGGTCCGTCACGTTAGGCCCCCTCCTCGTCGGCGTCGGTTCCGTCGTCCGCGTCGCCCTCGCCGGCGCCGTTCCCGGCGACCTCGCTCACGGTCTCGCCGAGGTCGTCGACGCCGCCGTCGAGGAACTCGTTCACGCTATCGAGGATCCCGCCGACGAAGTCCGGCACCTGGTCGGGGAGGTCGCTCGGCGGGCCGGCGTCGCCCGAGGCGTTGTCCGGCCCGGGCGTCGCCGCGACGGCACCGGCGGCCGCGCCGGTCCCGATCAGTACCACCGTGGCCAGCGCCACGAGCAGGGTCGTTCGGAGTGCGTTCATAGCAACTCCCCCTCGGGACCCAACGCCCTTTAATGACGCAAGCCGTTCAGCCGAATTACGCCCAATTTAATTCGGTTTAACGGCCTCGAGAGCCTTTGAAACCCGAATCTCGTTAGATCGATGAGTTGCTTATAAAAGACGGCGAACGGCGAGCGGTTCTCATCGTCGCCCGCGCGGCGGGGTGGCATCCCACTCTCGCGTCGACGTGAGCTCCCGCTCGCGGGGCGGGTCAGATCTCGCTCGCCCAAAAAATAGGACCCCGACCGCGCGGCCGCGTATCGGGGAGCGGACGGAACGAACCTCGGCGGTCCGGAGCGGTTCGGTCCCGTTACGGCTCCAGCCGATTCGGGTCGCGCGGGAACATGATCGCTTCCTTGATGTTGTCGAGGTCGGCGACCTTCTGGACGAGGCGGTCGATGCCGAGCCCGTAGCCGCCGTGCGGGGGCGTCCCGTAGCTCAGCGCCTCGATGTAGAACTCGAAGTTCGCGGTCTCGACGCCCTCCGCCTCCATGACCTCGACCATGCGCTCGACGTCGTGTTCGCGCTGGCCGCCCGAGGAGAGCTCCTGGCCCTTGTAGATGAGGTCGAACTTCCGGGAGGCGATCTCGTCGTCCGGAACGTCTTGCATGTAGTAGAACTTCTCGTCGGGGTAGCCGACGACGAAGAAGGCGGGGTGGCCCTGCTCCTCGAAGTGCTCGCCGAGCAGCTTCTCGCCCTTCGTGTCGAGGTCGGTCGGGTCGTCCGGGAAGTGCCCGTACTCGGTTTCGAGGATGTCGAGCGCCTCGTCGAAGGTGATCCGCGGAAAGTCCTCTTCGGGCACGTCGAGGTCGACGTCGAGCAGGTCGAGCTCGCGCTCGGCGTTCTCGGCGACCTCGCGGAGCGCGTAGCGCAGCGACTCCTCTTGGACGTCCATCACGTCGTCGTGGTCGTCGATGTACGCCAGCTCCACGTCGAACATCGCGATCTCGGAGACGTGGCGGGAGGTCGCGAAGTCCTCGGCGCGGAACGCGGTGCCCGTCTCGTAGACCGCCTCGTAGCCGGAGGCCATCAGCATCTGCTTGTACAGCTGGGGGCTCTGCGAGAGGAACGCGTCCTGGTTGTAGTAGAGGATCGGGAACAGCTCCGCGCCGCCCTCGGCGCCGCCCTTCGAGATCAGGGGCGTCTTGATGTCGACGTACCCCTCCGATTCGAACCACTCCTCCATCGCGGTGATCAGCTCCGAACGGAGCGTGAACACCGCGAGCGTCTCCGGCTTCCGGAGGTCGAGCGCGCGGTTGTCGAGCCGGGTCGAGAGGTCGACCTCGATGTCCTTCGAGATCTCCAGCGGGAGCGGGGAGTCGGCCTCGTCGATGACCTCGTACTCGGTGGGCGCGATCTCGACGCCGCCGGGCGCCTGGTCGCTCTCCAGCGGCTCGCCGACCACGCGGACCACGTCCTCGGCGCCGACGTCCTGGACGGCCTCGAACAGCTCCGGCTCGCGCTCCTCCTTGAAGACGATCTGGATGAGCCCCTCGCGGTCGCGCACGATGAGGAAGACGAGGCCTCCCAGGTCGCGGATCTCGTGGACGTGGCCGGCGATGGCGACCTCGTCCGCGTCCGGTTCGACGTCCGACGTGTGAATTCGCTCGATCATGACGGTGGCTGCTTACGCGCAACTGGTCGGGCGTTCGGCATAGGCCTGTCGTCTCGGCGTCGACGGAACGGCTGGCCCGCGGCCGCTCCGGCGGATTCTCGGGGACTTCCGGACCGAACTCGCCGTGTCATGTGGTCACATAACTAACATAATTTTAATACGAAACCGATACAGGAGGATGATAACGGCGCGTTCCGCGCCGCGGAGACCGATCATGACCCGTTCCACCACCTCGACGCTCGGCCGGTCCGCGAGCGTCGCGTTCCTCGGGTGGATCGGGTATTCGGCTCCGAACTCACGGTCCGTCCGCCCGACCGCGTGACGCGCGTCGGCTGGGGAGGGTTCCCCGCGGGACGGACCATCTCCCGTTCTCTCCAGCCGCCGCTGTCCGTCGCGCGCGTCGAGTCGGACGGCCGTCTCCCTCGCGAGCGCCGCCGCCGCCGGTGGCCCGGCTGCTGACCCCAGTCGGGGGCTCGCCGTCGGCGCGTTCGAGGACGCGGACCGGTCGCTTCCCGGGTTCGGACCGGGACGCCGACCGGCCGCGCCGCGTTCGACTCGCGGCGAGGGCGTATGGCGGCAGCCATCCACACGCCGTCGGTCGAGGCCACGGTGACCGTCCGCGTCTCGCAGGCGGCCGCCGGCGACCTCGTCGCCGGCGCCAGAGCACAGATCGAGCGAATCGACGGCCTCAGCGTCGAAGAGCTCGAAATCGCCGGCCTCCGCCCCGGCCTCAACGACACCACGGTCGAGGCGGTCGCCACCCTCGCGGTCGACGAGGGCGCGGCGCCCGAGGCGGAGTACGACGCCGCCGGGATCGACGCGGCCGACGAGTTCGTCGTCGACCGCGTCCGCGAGCGACTCGCGGACGGCTTCGGCGTCGACCCCGAGCGCGTCGAGCGGGTCGACCCGCCCGACTGACGGGCCGGTCGCGAGGGCGGCCTCCGGCTACTCCTCCGCGAGCCGCTCCCGCACGTCGGCCTCGGCGCGCCGCAGCACCTCCCGGATCGGGAGGCCGGTCGCCTCGGCGACCGCGGCCGCGTCGTCGTACTCCCCGCTGACGTCGTACACCTCCTCGTCGGTCGTCGACGCGACCTTCACTGCCACCTCGTGGTCGGCGCCGTCGACCCGGAGCGTCGCCGTCTCGAACTCGCGCTCCGCGATCCAGCGGTGGCTCGCGCCGGACTGGCGCACGCCGAGCGTCCCCGTCTCCCGGGCGAGCCGCTCCGCGACCGCCTCGGCGTCGGCGGGCTTACAGATCACCTTCACGAGGTGACCGGGCCGCGACTTCTTCATCGTCGTCGGAACGATCGTGACGTCCCGCGCGCCGGCCCGCGAGAGCGTCTCCTGAAGCCCGCCGAGGACCTCCGGCGCGGCGTCGTCGAGGTTCGTCTCGAGGACGGCGATGTCGTCGTGAGCGAGCGATCCGTCGGGGGCGTCAGCGTGAGCGCGGTCCGCGTGCGCGTCGTGTCCCCCGTCGCCGACCAGCGCCCGGAGGACGTTCGGGTGCGCCTCGAAGTCGGCGTCGCCGGCGCCGTAGCCCGCGCGCTCGACGGCGAGGTTCGGGACCGCGTCGACGCCGTCGGCGATCGCGCCGAGGATCGCGGCGCCCGTGGGCGTGAGCAGCTCGCGGTCGATCGGCCCCCCGACGATCCGGAAGCCGGCGCGGGTCGTGATCTCGGTCGTGGCCGGGGCCGGGACCGGGTACGTCCCGTGGCTCATCTCGACCGTGCCCCCGCCGGCGGAGACGGGGGTCGTGACCACGCGCTCCGGGTCGAGGTCCGCGAGGAGCAGCGCGGCGCCGACCACGTCGGCGATCGCGTCGTCCGCGCCCACCTCGTGGAAGTGCGTGTCGTCGAGGTCGGTGCCGTGGACCGACGCCTCCGCGCGCCCGAGTAGTTCGAAGGCGTCGAGCGCGGTCGACTCGACCGCGTCGGGGAGCCCCATCGACTCGACGAGGTCGACCACCTCGCTGTAGCTCCGGTGGACCCCGGTTCCCTCGGCCGATTCGGCGGCGCCGGAGGCGTCCGACTCGTGAGTGTGCTCGTGCTCGGGGCCGTGGCTGTGGTCATGCTCGTGGCCGTGGCTGTGGTCGTGCTCGTGGCCGTGGTCGTGATCGTGACCGTGGTCCGCGTCAGCCTCGACCGCTCCGTCGCCGTCGTCGACGAGCACGTCGACGGTCGTCGCGCGGATCCCGTTCTTTTCCGTCTCGCCGATCTCGTACCGAACCGGGAGGGCGTCGCTCACGGGCGCGAGGACGTCGGGGTCGGCGCCGGCCGCGATCAGCGCGGCGCAGACCATGTCGCCGGCGGCCCCGGTCCGACCGTCGAAGACGAGCGTTCGCATGGTCCGTCCGAGGCGACTGGCGGACAAATACCTCGGGATTGACGCCGCCGAATCGGTCGGATATTCGTTTATAAGTGCCCGGCCAGTGGCCGTTTACTACTTATAAATAAATAAATAACGACGCTGTGCTGAACACCGCCGAAATCCCAGCCGCTTAATTTTAAATAATTGACCACGGATCGACGGAGCGCTCCTCCAAAGCCCCAGCCGCGAGGCGGGCGCACGCTCGCTGCGCTCCTCGCTCGGTCGCTCACTTCGTTCGCTCCCTCGCTCCGGTGCTTGCGTCGCCTGCGCCCGCCTCGCGGCTGCCCCTTTGAGTCCCGCCCCGCACAGCCCCGCAACCGCACCTCACGCCTCCCCAGCCTCGTCGGGCGCGTCCGTCGGGCTCCCTTCGGTCGCCCTCGGCGCGCCCGACTCCCNCCTCCCCAGCCTCGTCGGGCGCGTCCGTCGGGCTCCCTTCGGTCGCCCTCGGCGCGCCCGACTCCCTCGCGCGTGCTGATTCGCGGCCTCCGCTTCGCTCCGGCCGCTCGCAGGCACGCGCCACCGCTCGATTGTCGTTGCTATTTATAAACTCTCCCCGCCGGTCACGAACAGGTACAGTTCGCCGACGACCACGAACGCGACAGCCGCGAGCGCGACGGCGAGGAAGCCACCGATGTTGAGGGCGTACAGCGCGGTGCTGACGAGGGCGCCGGCGACGAGGAAGGCGACCCGCGAGAGGAGCGACCGCATGGGGTCGGACAGAGAGTCGAACACGCCCGAACGTTGCCTCGAACGGGCAAAAGACGTCCGTTGCGACCGAGAGCGAATCGACGGCGAAAACGCACGCTTACGACGGGGTTTTAAGAACGGACGTCCTACCGTGCTATATGATAACACGACATTCCGCGGGCGCCCGGAGCTCGGTGCGAAGCGGCGGCGCCGAGACGGGCAACAGGCTTATTCCCGGACCGGGTCCAGATACGACCATCCCCCGCGAGGAACCATGAACGAAGTCCAACTCGAAGTGGCGAAGGCGTACCCGAACGACTCGGGGCGCGGCATCGCCCGACTTGACCCCGACACCCTGCTGCATCTGAAGCTCTCGCCCGGCGACATCATCGAGATCGAGGGCGCGGAGACGACCGCCGCGAAGGTCTGGCGCGCGGACCGCCAGGACTGGAACACCGACACCGTCCGCGTGGACGGGTTCACGCGACAGAACGCGGACGTCGGCATCGGCGAGCGCGTCACCATCCGGAAGGCCGAGGCCGAGAAGGCCGACAAGCTCGTCTTGGCCCCGCCCGAGGAGGCGTCAGTCCAGTTCGGCTCCGACGCCGCCGGCATGGTGAAACGCCAGATCCTCAAGCGCCCGGTCGTCGAGCGCGACATCGTCCCGGTGATGTCCTCGACGAACCACCCGTTCATGCGGTCGCCCGGCCAGGCGATCCCGCTGATCGCGGTCGAGACGGAACCCGACGGCGTCTGCCTCATCACCGAGGACACCGAGGTCGAGCTGCGCGAGGAGCCGATCTCCGGCTTCGAGAAGACCGGCGGCGGCATCACCTACGAGGACATCGGGGGCCTCCAGTCGGAGATCCAGCGCGTCCGCGAGATGGTCGAGCTGCCGATGAAACACCCGCAGATCTTCTCGAAGCTCGGCATCGAGCCGCCGCAGGGCGTCCTGCTCCACGGCCCGCCGGGCACCGGGAAGACGCTGCTCGCGAAGGCGGTCGCCAACGAGACGTCGGCGTCGTTCTTCTCGATCGCCGGCCCGGAGATCATCTCGAAGTACTACGGCGAGTCCGAACAGCAGCTCCGCGAGATCTTCGAGGACGCGAAAGAGGAGTCGCCCTCGATCATCTTCATCGACGAGCTCGACTCCATCGCGCCCAAGCGCGAGGACGTGACCGGCGAGGTCGAGCGCCGCGTCGTCGCGCAGCTGCTGACGATGATGGACGGGCTGGAGACCCGCGGGCAGGTGATCGTCATCGGCGCGACGAACCGCGTCGACAGCGTCGACCCCGCGCTCCGCCGCCCCGGCCGGTTCGACCGCGAGATCGAGATCGGCGTCCCCGACGAGGTGGGCCGCAAGGAGATCCTCCAGATCCACACCCGCGGCATGCCGCTCTCGGACGACGTGAGCCTCGACCACCTCGCCGACGAGACGCACGGGTTCGTCGGCGCCGACATCGAGAGCCTCACGAAGGAGGCCGCGATGAAGGCGCTGCGGCGCTACCTCCCCGAGATCGACCTCGACGAGGAGGAGGTCCCGCCGAGCCTCATCGACCGGATGATCGTCAAGCGCGACGACTTCTCGGGCGCCCTCAACGAGGTGGAGCCGTCGGCGATGCGCGAGGTGCTCGTCGAGCTTCCGAAGATATCCTGGGACAACGTCGGCGGACTCGAAGAGGCCAAACAGCAGGTCCAGGAGTCGGTCGAGTGGCCGCTCACCTCTCCCGAGAAGTTCGACCGGATGGGCGTCGACGCGCCCAAGGGCGTGCTGCTGTACGGCCCGCCCGGCACCGGGAAGACGCTGATGGCGAAGGCGGTCGCCAACGAGACGAACGCGAACTTCATCTCGGTCAGGGGGCCCCAGCTGCTCTCGAAGTGGGTCGGCGAGTCGGAGAAGGCGATCCGGCAGACCTTCCGGAAGGCCCGGCAGGTGAGCCCGACGATCATCTTCTTCGACGAGCTCGACAGCCTCGCGCCCTCGCGCGGACAGGAGATGGGGAACAACGTCTCCGAGCGCGTCGTCAACCAGCTCCTGACGGAGCTCGACGGCCTCGAGGACATGGGCGACGTGATGGTCATTGGCGCGACCAACCGCCCCGACATGATCGACCCCGCGCTGCTGCGTTCCGGCCGCTTCGACCGGCTCGTGATGATCGGACAGCCCGATCAGGAGGGCCGCGAGCAGATCCTCGACATCCACACCGAGGACACGCCGCTCGCGCCCGACGTGAGCCTCCGCGAGGTCGCCGAGATCACCGACGGCTACGTCGGCTCCGACCTGGAGGGGATCGCACGCGAGGCCGCCATCGAGGCGCTGCGCGACGACGACGACGCCGAGGAGGTCGAGATGAAGCACTTCCGGCGCGCGATGGAGTCGGTGCGGCCGACCATCAACGACGACATCCTCGCGTACTACGAGGACGTCAGAGAGCAGTTCAAGGGCGGCGGCGGCGAGTCGCTCCGCGACACCGGCGGCCGCATCGGGTTCCAGTAACGCGGCCGGCGGTCGCACCTGCCGGGATATTTTGAGTGTCGCCCGCCTACGGCGAGTCATGTCCGACGACGTGACCGTCGACGTGGAGGTCGAAGTGGAGGTCGACCGCGACCAACTGGAGATCGAACGCGACGACGCCGAAGTGATCGAGGCGACCTACGAGGCGAACGGGATCGAGATAGAGGTCGAAGCGGAGGTGGAGTCGTACGGCGGAGGCGACGATTCCGGCGAGGACGACGAACACGACGACGGCGCGAGCGCGGCCGAAGCCGAGGACGGCGAAAGCGGCTACGAGGATTTCGAGTAGCGACTCTCGCCGGTCCCGCCCCGCCGCACCGACCCGTTCCGCTCCTTTTAACCTCGACAGCGACCAAGCGGAGCTATGTCTCAGCCCCGCGTCCCCGGCGGCGACGAGAACGCGCTGGAGCTACCCTGCGGGGAGACGATCGGCGTCGACGACCTGGACCTCGGGATGCGCGAGTACGAGTGCGACTGCGGCGGAACCCACGCGGTCGTGATGGACGTCCACCCCCCCGAGCGGTTCCTCCCGGACTTCCTCGTCGATGTCCTCCGCGAAGCGATCGACACGACCAGCGAGGAGATGCCGGAGTTCGACACGCCGCACCTGCTCGGCGTCGTCTTAGAGGAGTTCCCGGAGGCGGTCGTCTCACACGACGCCAGCGAGAACGCCGACGTGGGGTACGCGATGGTCTGGGTGACCGAGTTCGACTCCCGGCGGCTCCACGAGATCGTCGTCGAGCTCGTCGTCGAGCTGATGGAACACGCCGTCAGCCACGCGGACGACGACGAGGCGCTGTCGGCGTTCGAAGAGGAGATGGTCGAGTTCGACGTGAGCGAGTTCGTCGAGCAGTACCGCGCGGAGCGCGACCTCGAAGCCGAGGACCCGTACGCCTGAGCGGAACCTGACTCGGCTCCCGTCGCGTCTCGGTGAACGGCTCAAACGGCCGAAAACGACCGCGAGAACAGTCGTGTCAGACAACCGTCCGACTCCTGTCTCACTGAACCCTATATGTTCGGAGACCGTACGTAAGACGTATGAGCGCCGGCGAATACGACCGGTTCGACCGGATCCGCGGCGTGCTCGCCGAGGCCGACGAGCCGCTGACGGCGCGGGAGATCCTCGCACTCGTCGAGGAGTGCGACGAC
This sequence comes from Halorubrum distributum JCM 13561, assembly GCF_000337395.1. Classification (NCBI taxonomy): domain Archaea; kingdom Methanobacteriati; phylum Methanobacteriota; class Halobacteria; order Halobacteriales; family Haloferacaceae; genus Halorubrum; species Halorubrum distributum. The sequence continues at coordinate 299,631 of NZ_AOJF01000057.1, read as the reverse complement.
TGCGAGGAGATCGACAGCCCGCACCGAGTCGCCACCGTGTTGGGGCGGCGGGCCGAGCGCGGCGAGGTCGAGGTCATCGCGGGCCAGCCGTACCGGTACCGGCTGGAGACCTGACGGGCGGTCGGTACCCGTTCCGGTGCCGCCCGCGTCGAGGATGGGTGCGGGGCCGGCGAGGGTCCGCGAGCGTTTACGGGCTCACGATCAGGTCGAACCGGTAGACGCCGTCGCGGTACTCGACGACGACGTTCCGGAAGTCGACGCGCTCCTCGTAGCTGTCGATCGGTTCGAGGTCCTCGGCAATACCGAGCGCACCGAGGGCCTCGTTGAACTCGTCCGAGGGAGGCGCGCCCTCCCCGTAGCGGCGCGGGTCCTCGGCGATCGCGTCGTCTAACACGCCGCGAGCGCCGTCCGAGAGCCCGACGGAACCGAGATCGCCCTCGACGATCGCGTCTCGCGCGTACTCGTTGAATCCGCCCGGCGAGGCGGCGATCTCGTCGATCGCGTACGTCCACTCCGGAACCTCGACCGTTCGGCGCTCCGCGACCGCCCGGAAGAACTCGTCTTCGTACTCGACGTACTCGAACGGCGGCGACGGGACGAGGGCGCTGGCGTCGGCGTCGAGCCCGTGGTGGAACTCGACGGTCTGGAGCTCGTCGAACTGGGGGTCGCCGAGGAAGCCGTCGTGGCCGGCGTACACGCCGTCGAGCGCCGCGTCGAGCACGCGCTCGTCCTGGTCGGAGAGGTCGAAGGGCGGCTCCGCGACCGCCGCGCCGTCGGGCGGCGTCTCGTCGACCCGGTCAACCGCGAAGTGCCACCGCTCTCGTTCGAGGACGCGCTCCTCCGCGATTCGAACCTCGTAGAAGGTCCCGTCGCGTTCGAGGAACGTCGGCCGCGGGCGCGTCTCGGTCCCCCACTTGTCGCGACCGACGAGCGGCCACTGTCTGACGGTCACTTCGCCGGTCTCGAACAGCTCCGCGAGGGAGGCTTCCTTCGCCTCGGTCGCGAAATCGACGCGGGTCGTGGCGTCGATTTCGGTCGGGTCGGGCCACAGGTACGGCCGACCGATCGACGAGGCGTCGAATTCGTCGCCGATGAGCGCGTACGAATTGAGGCTGCCGGAGCTGAGACAGCCGGCCGTCGCGGCCGTCGCGGCCGTCGCACCGGTGATGCCGAGCAGTCGGAGGGCGCGGCGGCGGGAACAGCGCATATCGGTCCAAGATTTCTGACATCTCGGTAAATCCCTTGTGGTGAGCCTCTCAGCTAACCGATACGGAGAAGCGGTGGGTGAATCATGTGGTATCGTACCGACCACCGTGGCACGTCGTGTCTTGCGAAAATCGCAAACTCACTGCGAGATTCGTACTCTACCGCCGGCCTTATTACGATGAGCGTATTCCGTCCGCGTAATGAGCGAGGACCGGACGATTCTACTTATCGGCAGCGGACCGATTCAGATCGGACAGGCGGCCGAGTTCGACTACTCCGGCGCACAGGCGTGTCGCGCCCTCCAGGAGGAGGGGGCCCGCGTCGTCCTGGTGAACTCGAACCCCGCGACGATCATGACCGACCCCGAGACGGCCGACCGGGTGTACATCGAGCCGATCACGCCCGAGGCCATCGCGGAGGTCATCCGCATCGAGGAGCCCGACGGCGTCATCGCCGGGCTCGGCGGCCAGACCGGACTCAACGTCACCGCCGAGCTCGCGGAGGAGGGCATCTTGGAGGAACACGACGTCGAGGTGATGGGGACGCCGCTCGACACCATCTACGCGACGGAGGACCGCGACCTGTTCCGCCAGCGGATGGAGGGACTCGGTCAGCCCGTTCCGAAGTCGACCACCATCTCGCTGGACGAGGACGAGTCAGTTACCGACTTCGACGAGGAGTACTTCCGCGAGCGCGTTCAGGACGCTGTCGACGCGGTCGGCGGGCTCCCGGTCATCGCGCGCACGACCTACACTCTCGGCGGCTCCGGCTCGGGCGTCGTCGACGACTTCGAGGAGCTCGTCGAGCGCGTCCGCAAGGGGCTCCGCCTCTCGCGCAACAGCGAGGTGCTGATCACCGAGTCCATCTCGGGCTGGGTCGAGCTGGAGTACGAGGTGATGCGGGACGCCGACGACTCCTGCATCATCATCTGTAACATGGAGAACATCGACCCGATGGGGATCCACACCGGCGAGTCGACGGTCGTCACCCCCTCGCAGGTCATCCCCGACGACGGCCACCAGGAGATGCGCGACGCGGCGCTCGAAGTGATCCGCGACCTCGGCATTCAGGGCGGCTGTAACATCCAGTTCGCGTGGCACGACGACGGCACCCCGGGCGGCGAGTACCGCGTCGTGGAAGTGAACCCCCGCGTCTCCCGCTCCTCCGCGCTCGCGTCGAAGGCGACCGGCTACCCGATCGCCCGCGTCACGGCGAAGGTCGCGCTCGGCAAGCGCCTCCACGAGATCGACAACGAGATCACGGGCGAGACGACCGCCGCCTTCGAGCCGGCGATCGACTACGTGGTGACGAAGGTGCCGCGCTGGCCCATCGACAAGTTCGACGACGTCGACTTCGAGCTCGGCACGGCGATGAAGTCCACCGGCGAGGCGATGTCGATCGGCCGGACGTTCGAGGAGAGCATGGTGAAGGCGCTGCGCTCCTCCGAGTACGACCCCGCGGTCGACTTCGGCGAGGTCGACGACGACGAGCTGGAGTCGGAGTACCTCGAACGGCCGAGCCCCGACCGCCCGTACGCGATGTTCGAGGCGTTCGACCGCGGCTACGCCGTCGACGACGTGATCGACCTCACCGGCATCCACCGCTGGTACGTCGAGCGCTTCGAGAAGATCGCCGACGGCACCGCCGCGGCCGCCGAGGGCGACTTCACCGAGGCCGCGATGGTCGGCCGCACCGACGCGGAAATCGCGGCGACCGCGACCGCGGGTGGCGTCGACGCCGACGTCGGCGAAGTCGAGGCGAGCGTCCCCGACCGCACTTATAAACAGGTAGACACCTGTGCGGGCGAGTTCGAAGCGTCCACGCCGTACTACTACTCCGCGCGCCTGCCGGAGTTCCTCCAAGGCGCCGACACCGCTGGCGCGGCGAACGAGGTCCGCGTCGACCCCGACGTCGAGAGCGTCGTGGTCGTCGGCGGCGGCCCGATCCGCATCGGGCAGGGCGTCGAGTTCGACTACTGCGCGGTCCACGCGGTGCGCGCGCTCCGCGAGCTCGGCATCGACGCGCACGTGATCAACAACAACCCCGAGACGGTGTCGACGGACTACGACACCTCCGACGGCCTGTTCTTCGAGCCCATCTCGGCCGAGGAGGTCGCCGACGTGATCGAGACCACCGGCGCCGACGGCGTGATGGTCCAGTTCGGCGGGCAGACCTCCGTCAACGTGGGCGAACCGCTCCAGGCGGAGATCGAGCGCCGCGGGCTGGACTGCGAGATTCTGGGGACGAGCGTCGAGGCGATGGACCTCGCCGAGGACCGCGACCGCTTCAACGTCCTGATGGACGAGCTGGGCGTCGCCCAGCCCGAGGGGGGCACCGCGACGAGCGAGGCCGAGGCGCTGGAGCTCGCCCACGAGATCGGCTACCCCGTCCTCGTGCGCCCCTCCTACGTGCTGGGCGGCCGCGCGATGCGGGTCGTCGAGGACGACGCCGAGCTCGAGGAGTACATCGAGGAGGCGGTCCGCGTCTCCCCCGACAAGCCCATCCTCGTCGACCAGTTCCTCGACGACGCGGTCGAACTGGACGTCGACGCCGTCGCGGACGGCGATGACGTCCTCCTCGGCGGCGTGATGGAACACGTCGAGAGCGCGGGCGTCCACTCGGGCGACTCCGCGTGCATGATCCCGCCGCGGTCGCTGGGCGACGAGACGCTCGGTCGGGTCCGCGAGGTCACCGAGGACATCGCCCGCGCGCTCGACACGGTCGGGCTGCTCAACGTCCAGCTGGCGGTGACGGGCGTCGAAAGCGACGCCGAGAGCGAGGTGTACGTGCTGGAGGCGAACCCGCGCTCCTCGCGCACCGTCCCGTTCGTCTCGAAGGCGACGGGCGTCCCCATCGCCAAGCTGGCGGCCAAGGTGATGACCGACGACCTGACGCTCGCGGATCTCGACGCCGACGAGCAGATCCCCGAACACCGCTCCGTGAAGGAGGTCGTCCTCCCGTTCGACCGCCTGCCGGGCTCGGACCCGCGGCTCGGCCCGGAGATGAAGTCCACCGGCGAGGTGATGGGCACGGCGACCTCCTTCGGCAAGGCGTACGACAAGGCGCAGGACTCCACCGGGAAGCCGATCCCGGAGTCCGGCACCGCCGTCGTCGACCTCTCGGCCGAGGAGTTCCCGGACCCGGGCAGCGAGGCGGGCGAGGCGCTCGTCGACGGGTACGCGGATCACTTCGAGCTGAGCGAGGCGACGGACCTGATCGAGGCGGCCAAGCGCGGCGAGCTCGACCTCATCGTCTCGCGCCAGCGCGACCTGCTGGAGGTCGCCGTCGAGGAGGAGATCACCTACTTCTCGACGCACGCCTCCGCGACGGCGGCGCTCGAAGCCCTCGACCACGCGGGCGACGACCTCGACGTGATGGCGGTCTCCGACCGCCCGAAGCGCGTCGAGCAGTGGGGCGCCGCGGAATAGCGGGCAGAATTACTCGGCTGGAGTGCGCGCTCGCGGACAGGAGCGATTCCGTGATGTTCGAGGCGAGCGCACCCGGTAGCGCCGACGGCCGCACTCCCACGAGCCGGCGCTCCGCATTCGACGTTTTAAGTCCCGACACTTCGTCGGTATGAGTATGTCACGGCAGACGGCGGGAGACGCGATCGCCGTCGTGTCCGTGCTTGTCGTCGTCGTGATCGTTGCCGGCCAGCTCGCCGGGCAGCCGGTCCTTCTCGGGTACGTTACCTCCGGAAGCATGGCGCCGACGCTGGAGGCTGGAGATGGGTTCGTCGCCGTGCCGGCGGCGGCGTCGGGACCCGTCGGGGAAGGGGATGTCGTCGTCTTCGAAGCGACCGAACTCGACGGGGGCGGGACGACGACGCACCGAGTCGTCGGAGCGACGCCGGACGGCTATCTCACGAAGGGAGACAACAACCCCTTCCGGGATCAGGACGGCGACGAACCCCCGGTGACCGAGGATCGGATCGTCGCGACGGCGCTCCAAGTAAACGGAGAAGTCGTCCGAATACCGGGGCTGGGGACCGCGATCACCGGCGTCCGAGACGTGGCCGCAGGCACCGTGGTCGGGGTGACCGGGGCGGTCGGTCTCGACTGGTCGCCGGACCAGCGCGGGCTCAGCGGGCTCTTCATAGTCGTCGGTCTGGCGCTGCTGCTGTTCATCTTCGCCGACGACCTCCGGAACGCCGGTCGACGGGCTCGAAGCCGAGACCGGTCTCGGGGAGACGATGGGCTCGACGCTCGCTGGGTCGCGCTCCTCTTGGCGCTGTTGATACTCGTACCGGCCAACGCCGCGATGATCGCACCCAGCGGCACGCATCACGTGAGCGTCGACGGCGGCGACCTCCCGGCCGGGACGCTCCCGGGCGACCAAGTGGAGAACGAGTTCACCGCGGAGAACAACGGGCTCATCACGATGCTCGTCGTGCTCGAAACGACCCATCCGGAGAGCGGGTTCGACCGGACTCAGCTGGCCGTTCCGCGGGGAGAGTCGGTGACTGCGACGCTGTCGACGACTGCTCCAGGATCCGGAGAACGCACGACGGTCATGGTCTCGGAACACCGGTACTTCCTCGTGGTTCCACCCTCCTTGATCCTTTGGCTCCACTCGATCCATCCGGCCGTCGCGGTCGGCGCATTCAATCTGTTGGTCCTCGGGAGCGTCGCCACGCTGCTGGGGGCGCTCGTCGGTTCGGGGTCGGGGCGCGTCCGAGAGCGGCGACATGGTGCGTCGCTGAGCGTTCAACTGCGGCGGCTGTTCAAATAACTGTTAGCGCGGATCAGTTAGCCTTCGTCCCAGTCCGGCTGAGCTCGAACGAGAAGATATCGACAGAAACGCCGTTACCGTTGGAAGTCGTCTCAAATATCAGATAGAGATTATCGGCATTGTTGCTTATTTTAACATCATCAGTATTGTTGAAATCAACCGTCTTCGACTGGACGTCGGGTCCGCCACCGTTTATCGAAAACTTCTGCGTCCACTCATCTCCGGTCTTATTTTTGAGGTATACATTCCAGCTTCCGTTGCTGTTCTTATAGCTGATATTGAGTTCGTACGTACCACCCGGTTCAACGGACGGCAGGGCGTACCCGACTCGCCCGCCTTTCTTATCGCTCTTGCTTCTTTGCGCGGCTACAGCTGTCGCAAACGTGTCTCCGTCACCGTCGTTGACGCTACCCGGGCTTTCAAGCGCCCCCTTCGGATTGGCCGGCTGCGCCGCGGTTCCCACATCACCGCTATCCCGGTAGTTGTTCGAACTCCCGAAGTCGTAGCAGTCAATGTCGACGAGTCCGGTCGTGCGCGTCGCGGTGATGGTAAAGTCCGAGTTCGACGCGGTGAATTCCAACTCAATCGTGTAGGAGCCGCTGAGTTCGCTCTTGTCGTCGGAACAGCTCACTTCCACCTCGAACGTGTCACTTTCACCGGAGACCGTCGTATCGAGTGCTCCGCCCCCGACGACACGTGCCTCGACCTCGATGTCGTCCGATTCGAAGGCCCCGAGGTTGTCCCGTATCTCGTACACCACCGACGGACTACCAGATCGAACGACGGTCGCGTCGTCGGAGACATCAACGAACTGTAACACGGCGTCTTCGCCGTCGCCCGTATTAACCGTTACATCCCGATTTGAGGTGATCTGCGTCGACCCGCCGGTACCGAACAGCATGAGTCCGCCGCCGCTCACGAGGGAACCGACGGCGGCGCGTCGCGTCCACTTCTTGTTATCGCCCATCTCTGAGCTCCGGCGGTCCCCCGTCGCTACCGAGGTTCATCTCCCGGTTCTGGTGAGCATGGAACGCCGCGGAGGCGGTGAACAACACCGCGATCATCCCGGCCCACGCGAGGCTCGGCACCGATTCCGGAAAGACACCGACCCAGACGGCCGCAACGAGACTCAGCGACACCGCACCGAGGCCGAGGTAGTACTCGGCCCAAGGGATCGAGTCCCCGGGCACGACGTCGACGTACACGTCGAGGTCTCGCGCTTCGGCAGTGAGCTCGATCGTCCCGCTGTCGTGCGTGATGATCCCCGCGCGCTCCATCTTCGGGATGTGGTTCTGCTGTATCGAACTGTACGCGAGGTGCCGCTCCTTGGACGTGATCTCGGAGACCGATTTGTCGTTCTCCCATGCTGCCACCTGTTCGGCGACGTCAGAGAGCTCCGTGCTGCCGTCTTCGTTCTTGATCGCGTGGAGAGAGTAGCGTCTTCGCGGATTGCTTAATATGTCGTAAATCTCGTTTCGCGAAAGAGAAGGCTGGTGATGCTCTCCGGCATCAGCTTGATCGGTGCTCATTGGCGCCTCGTAACCGCTGATAACTGACTGCCAAAGTAAAGAGGCATACTGTTCACTTATGATCTTATAAGTAGTTTGACTACTAAAAAGAAACGCTTCAGACCAGAATAGTTTATACCGGTGCTGACAGGATCGAATTAGCTGTCGCCGTCGATCTTGATTAGCAGGTCCTCCGTCTCCCTACTCGCCTCTCCGGCCTGGACATCGCCACTGAGCGTCACGTTTCCGGAACCGGTGAATCTCGGACTGGTGCTTACGTTATTTCCGTTGACGTTCGTGAGCAGTCCCTCGTCGACATCCCCTTTAGCGAACGTGACATCAGCGTCACCGTTTCTCACGACGCCGAAGAGTTCGGTTTCGCTGAGGTTCGAATTCGGCGGCAGTTTGCGATCTTCCGGTCCGAAGACGATGGTCACGTCGTTGGCAACGAGACTGACGTAACTTCCGTTGGTACTTTCATACGTGTTATCGAGTGTTGGATACAGCGAACGACCGTCGAACTCGTCATCGTTCGCGTCTTTCACCGTGACGAAATCCGACGCGGTATTCACGAGCACGTCAGCAGTACCTGAACTCCCGATGATCTCGTTTGAGATGGTGCTCTCCACATCTCCGATTGTTTGACCATCATCGTATTCGATCCCATCAGCATCTTTAGCAATATCCCCGGAACTCACATTATCAAGCGGATCATCGGCTAAGTGGATAATTCCATCAGCCCGAAAACCACCGCCGATAACATTTACCTCGACTTCGCGCTGCGCCTCGACCGTGGTAAACGCTCCCGACCCGAACGCCGCACCGGTTCCGACCCCGATCATCCCGATGGTCCCCAACACGCTTCTGCGGTTCAGCTTCATTGTTACGTCCATCCATTGGCTAGGTACCCACTTACTATTAGGCCGCGTTAGCCGGGTTCAGGCAGTCTCTGAAGCCGGAAAACGGTTCTAATGCTCTCAGTTAGGCGAGTCAATGCGACGCTGAAGCGGCTAACGCAGTTCACTACTAACACCCCCAGCGACGTACCCACGAGCGTGAGCGAACGGGCCGCGCCGACGGCAGCGACGACGCCGAGTAGCCTCGGCCCTGTCGTCGCGCGGCGAGACCCGACCCGGACGACGAGCTCGGTGGGAACATGAACCGCGCCCTCGTCGTACTCGCGGTGCTCGTCGTCCTGCTCGGCGGCGGCGTGGCGACCACCGGCTCGTTTACCGACGGCGACGAGGTCGCGACCGACTCGGGCGTCTACCTGTCGCCCGCCGACAGCGAGAACGCCGACAGGTACGTCGCGTACGATGACGCCGGAGAGCTGCGGCTCCGCTTCGGATCGGTCCCGCCGGACGCGCGGACGAGCGTCGACGACCTGTTTCTCGTTAGGTTCGCCGGCTACGAGGGCGACGACTCCGCCACGACGGTCGAGATCGACACCGACGCCGAGGGCGTGACGCTGTACCGGATGGACACCGGCGAGCGAGTCACAGGCGGCGAGATAACGCTTGAGCCGGAGGCGTCCGTCACGCTCGGCGCGACAATCCTGCCGACGGTCGGGAGCTACACGGAGAGCGTCCGCTTCACCGTCGACGTCCCCGAAGACGACACCGGATCCGATCCGGGTGACGGCACCGACGGTGGCGACGGGGGTACTGGCGGCGGTGCCGGGAGCGGCGGTGGCGACGGCGGACCGGGCGATAGCGGTGACGGCGACGGCACTGGCGGCGACGACGGCACCGGCGGCAACGACGGTGGGAGCGGGAGTGGCAGCGGCGGCGACAGCGCCGAAGACGGTGACGGTGGGACCGGGAGTGACGGCGGCGACGACGGCACTGGCGACGACGGCACTGGCGGTAGTGGCAGCGGGACCGACGGTGGCGACAGCGGAACGGACGGTGACAGCGACAGCACCGGTGGCGACGCGGACGGCAGTGCGGACGGAGGCGACGACGGGACCGACGGCGGAGACGGCGATTCCGCCGCCGGCGACGAGACTGACGACGGCGAGGCGGAAGGTACCGCCGACGATCTCTCCGACTCGGCAGAGGGCGATCCGACGGCCGAGCCGGCCGGCGGTCAGTTCGAGCTGTTACCCGTCGGGTGGTCCCTGTTCGCGGGCTTCCTCGCCGGGCTCTCGAACTACCTCGTCCAGACCCGAATTAGGGACGTGGTACCGGCGTTGAAGACCGAACGGTCGGAGCGCAGGGCGCGCCTCCGGAGCATCCTCGCCCGCGAGGCGGTGGTCATGCTGGCCGTGATGGCGCTCACCGTGCTAGTGGCGGGCGCGCTCTCCGGCGCCGGAATTACCGGTATCACGCAGTTGATCGTGACGTTGGGATTCTCGGCGATCGCCGGCGGGCTGTCCGGGGCGCGCGGGTTCCCGAGAATCTGAGTTCGCCGTACGCTCGGTCGGATTGTCGTCCTTAGAGCGCCTCAAGCGTCGACCGCTCCACCTCGGTCGCGGGCATCGCCTCGCCGCCGTACTCCGCGACGAACTCGTCGACGTCTCCGTCGTCGCTGAACGGGATCAGGTCCGGCCCCATCGCGCCGATCACCTCGCTGCGCGCGACGACCGTGAGGGCCGTCTCGCGGGCGAACGCCTCGCTTTCGACGTGCGAGGAGAACATCGTGTCGCCGCCCTCCTCGAACACCTCCTGGTCGACCGCCGAGTAGTCGGTGAGGAAGGTCGCGAGCGGCGTCCGTCCCGCGTCCTCGGCGTCGAACCGGTAGGTGTACGTGCAGGTGGCGCTACAGAACTGGGCCGGGCGGCCGCCCTCCGGCTCGTCGTCCTCGAAGTGGACCTGCCCGACCGTCCCGGGATGGTCGGCGACGATCATCCCGCACTGGTCGCAGGCCTGGTCGTCGTCGATCGACACCGGGGCGATCGAGTTCGATTCCCCGCCGGCGCAGCCGGCGACGGCCGCGGTACCGGCGGCGGCGATTCCGGCGAGCAGGCGTCGCCGCGGGACGCTTTCCGAGCGGGAGTGCGCGGGCATCGAGGGGTCGTCTCTCGTCATGGTCGAATTTGGATTACTGGCCTCTTATCCCCTCTGGACGCGTTCAAAGGCACGTTCGAGGAACGAACCAGACGCCCTAAGTCGCCGCCGATCGAAGCGGACGCGTGGCAGTTTTCGACCCCGATACCGCCCGGTCGCGTCGCATCCGACTCGCGGCCGCCGGTCTGGTCGCGCTCGCCGCGGTCGCGACCGTCGGCGCGTTCGCCGCGGACCCGAGCGAGTCGGTCCCCGAACCGGTGCGGTTCGACGACGCGGTCGAGCTGGGGCTCTCCTCGGAGACGGACGCGCTGATGGCCGGGGACGCGACCCTTCCGCGGGTCCAGGTGTTTTACTCGCAGCTCCAGTACGTCGTCGGCTACAACGGGATCGCCTCGTTCGTCGACTCGCGGCGGGACGGCCGGACGGAGCGCCAGTTCGGCTACCCGCTCGTCGCGTACGTCGAGACGTTCGACCACAGGGACCCGGGCACGACCGAGTCGGGGCTGTTCTCCGCGACCGGCGCGGGCGGGTGGACGCCGGTCGGTGAGGCCCGGTACGTCGTCGGAAGCGACGCTCAGGGGCCCTCCGGCGAGGTCGTCGTTCCCCTGTCTCTTATACACATCTCTGATGGCNGGTCGTCGGCTGGGAGGCGGTCAGGACCCGGTCGTTCGACGTCGACTCCGCGGCGACCGTGCGTTCGCTCGCGCCGGAGCGCTGGCGCACGGCGACCGAGCGGCTCGCGGCGGCGGAGCGGCGCGCGGACCGACCGGTCTCCGTCGTCGTCGGCGAGGACGCCCCCACCATCGACGCCGCGGTCGCGGCCGCGCCGCCGAACACGACGGTCCGCGTCCCGCCGGGGACGTACGAGGAGACCGTGACGGTGAACCGGTCCGTGACGATCGCCGGCGCGGGCGCCGGCGGCGAGGGGGGCGACGCCGGCGCGACCCGCGTCGTCGGCAACGGAACCGGGTCGGTGATCACCGTCCGCGCGCCCGACGTGGCGCTCACGGGGATGCGGATCGCGGGCACGGGGAACCGCACCCGCGACCCGGACGCGGCCCGCGAGTCCCGCGACCCGGAGGGCGGGACGTGGGACACGAACATCCAGCTCGGCTACGGCCACGGCGACGCCGGGGTCAAGGCAGTCGGCGCGCCCGGGCTCGTCGTCGACGAGGTCGCCGTCGACACGGACGCGAGCGGTCTGTTGCTGCGGGAGGGGTCGCACGCGACCGCGAGCGGGCTCGTCGTCGACGGGACCGACGAGTGGCAGGAGGGGTTCATGGGCGTCACCGGGATGGAGTCGCGCGTCACCGTCACCGACAGCCGGTTCGAGGGCGGCCGGGACGGGATCTACCTCCACCGCGCGGACGGCTCGATCGTCCGGAACTCGACGTTCGTCGACAACCGGTACGGGACGCACCTCATGTACACCGGCGACGCGCTGGTCGCGGACAACGCCTTCCGGAACGAGCTGTTCGCCGGGATAACCGTGATGACGCGGCCGGCCGGGAACGCGATCGTCGGCAACGACGTCCGCAACTCCAGCGCCGGGATCCAGGCGTCGGGCACGCGGACCTATATCGGCTACAACACGCTGGTCGGGAACGAGCTCGGCTTCTCCACGAGCGCCCGCGGCTCGCTGTACGAACACAACGTCGTCGTCGACAACGAACTCGGGGCGCGCGCGACGACCGTCGTGCCGTCGAGCCGGATCGTCGCGAACGACTTCGTCGGGAACGACGACCACGCCGACGCCGGGGCCGGCGCCCTGCGCGTGTGGGCCGACGGGGACCGCGGGAACTACTGGGAGGGCGCGAACGTCGGCCCGCGCGCGGCCGGCGACCGGGCGTACCGGCCGACCTCGCCGGTCGACGGCGCGCTCCACCGACATCCGAGCGCGGTCGCGGTCCGCGAGTCGCCCGCGGCGCGGCTGCTCGACCGGCTCCGCGGGACCGTCCCCGGCGCGCGCTCCGGGAGCATCATGGACCCCGTACCCGCGGCTACGCCGTACCACCCCGACCGGATCGACGCGGTCACGGGGGCGAACGCCGACGACGGACCGGTTCGGGGCGACTGGCGGTCCGTGCACGGAGCCGCCGGAAACGCGAGCGTGACGCCTTCGGTACGACCGACGGCGACCGCGGAGGGGTCGGCGTGAGCGACCGCGCGCTCGCCGCGATCGACGGCGTCACGCGCGCGTACGGCGGCGTCCCGGTCCTCGACGAGGTGTCGCTGTCGGTCGGAACGGGCGTCACCGCCGTCGTCGGCCCCAACGGCTCCGGTAAGTCAACGCTGCTCGGCGTCCTCGCGGGGGCGGTCGAGCCCACCGAGGGAACCGTCAGTTATCCCGACGGCGCCCCCCGCGAGGGGACCGAAAAGCGCGTCGGCTACCTCCCGCAGCAGGTCCCGTTCCGCGACGGGTTCACCGCGCGCGAGACGCTCGGGTTCTACGCGGCGCTCGTCGACGGCGACCCGGACGCCGCGCTGGCGGCGGTCGGACTCTCCGACGCGGCCGACAAGCGCGTCGAGGCGCTCTCCGGCGGGATGCGGCGGCTGCTCGGGATCGCGCAGGCGACGCTCGGCGACCCGGCCGTCGTCGTCCTCGACGAGCCGACCAGCGGGCTCGACCCCGAGATGCGCGAGCGGGCCTTCCGCGCGGCGGCCCGCGCGGGCGACGACGCCGCGGTCGTCGTCAGCTCGCACGACCTCGAACTGGTCGACGCGCACGCGGACGCCGTCGTCGTCCTCCGCCGCGGACGGGTCGCCGCGGCGGGGCCCCGCGAACGGCTCCTCGACGAGCACGAGGTCGACGATGTGGACGGACTGTACCGCGCCGTCGCCGGCGACGCCGACGCCATCGCACGGGGAGACAACGGCGGCGAGGCGGAGCGCGACGGCGACGAGTCGGTTCACGTCGCGGGGGTGTCCGACCGATGAGCACCCCGTTCGACGGCGTCTGGCTCGTGTTCCGTCGCGAGCTGGTCACGGTGCGGCGGACTCCCGGCTACGCCGTCCTCGCGCTCGGGCTGCTCGTCGTGCTCGGCGGGCTCGTCGCGGTCGGCGGCGGCGGCGCGACCGGGTTCGTGCCCGCGGTCGTCGACCTGCTCTTACCGACCGAGGTGCTGGTCCCGCTGCTCGCGGTCGTGCTGGGGTACCGCGCGCTGTTCGCCGACGCCGCGAGCGGCGAGCTCGCCGTGATCCGGACCTATCCCGTGAGCGCGGCCGAGTACGTCTTCGGCGTGCTGCTGGCCCGGACGGCCGCGCTCGTCGCCCTCGTCGGCGGACCGTTCGCGCTCGTCGGCGCGTACGTCTGGCTCACCGCCGCCCCGGACACGGGCATCTTCGCGACGCACGCCGGCGTCGACTCGCCGGTGCTTTTCGTCCGCTTCGTCGCGCTCGTCGTCCCGTTCGGCGCGGCGTACCTCTCGCTGTCGGCGGCGGTGTCCACGATCGCGACGAGCCGGCGGAGCGCGGTCGCGCTCGGGGTGCTCGCGCTGCTCGCCGGGGTCCTCGGCGGCGACCTCGCGGTGCTCCGGTCGCTGTCGGCGGGGGCGTCGCCGAGCGGGATCGCGGAGTCCATCGCCTTCACCCCCAACGGGGCGTTCAGGGGGCTCGTCTTCGAACACGTGATCGGGGTCGCCTTCGCGCCGGAGGGCGGCTTCGTGGACACCGGCCGCGCCGTGGCCTCGCTCGTCGGCTGGAGCGTCCTTGGGGTCGTCGCGGCGGTCGCGGCGGTCGCCTTCGAGTCGCGCGTCGAGGTCGCCGTCGAGCGCCTCCGCGGGAGGCTCGGTCGGTAGGCGCATCGGCGACGGCGGCGCTCGCTCGGTCCGAGACGGTGCCCGACTCAGTCCGAGGCGGATTCGTCGCCGACGGACCCGGGCGCGTGGGCGTACACGGCGTAGAGGACGAGCGCGGCGATGAGGAAGTCCAGACTGTGCGCGATGAGGTGGTGGGCCGGCATCGGGACGACGCCCAGGACCGTGCCGGCGCCCACGACCGACCGGGCGAGGAGCGCGCCGACGGCGAGGGCGATCAGTCGGTACTGCGCCCGCCGACGGCGACGGTACGCGGCGAGGCTGACGGCGAAGAGGAGGGTCGTTCCGAGCCCGGCGACGATCACGACCGCCAAGATGGGGAGCGACCCCTCTACCGACCACCCGGCGAGCGCCGGTACCGACCCCGAGAGCGACTGCGCCACGGCGGCCCTTGGGACGCGACCGATAAGAAGCCGTTCCCCCGCGACGTTCCCAGACGAGGAGACCGCGCGGGCGCCTTTTATTCCGCGCGAGGGTAGGACGGACAGCCACGAATGTCGGACACCAGATCCCGGATCCGTCGCCACGTCCGCGACACCCCCGGCGTCCACTTCAACCGGATCGGCCGCGACCTCGACATCGCGACCGGGCAGGCGCAGTACCACCTCCGGCGACTCGTCCGCGACGGCGAGCTGGCGGTCGAGCGGATCGGCGGGCGCGCCCACTACTTCGATCCGGCCGTCGACGCGTGGGACCGCCGGACCCTCGCGTTCCTCAGGCGCGAGACGGCGCGCGAGATCGTCGTCCGCCTCCACGCGGACGGCCAGACTCGCCCGGCGGCGCTCGCGGACGACCTCGACCTCGCGAAGAGCACGGTGTCGTGGCACGTCTCGACGCTCGCCGACCACGGGATCGTCGAGAAGTCGCCCGACAGACCGATGACCGTCTCGCTGGCCCGTCCGGAGCGGACGGCCGCGCTCCTCGACGAGGTGTCGCCGTCGCTGCCCGACCGGCTCGTCGACCGCTTCGTCCGCACGGTCGACTCGCTCTTCGACGCCGAGGAGTGACGGCGTCGACGCCGGTCGGGAGGCGGGCCGTCTCGGCTCCGTCACGGGCTGGCCCCGCCCGGAACCGGTCTCGTCCGTTCGCCGATCGCACCAGATCGGTTAGCGGCCTCCGGGCCGTTTCGCCGATATGTACGTTGTCAGCGCCGCGGCGCTCCGTCCGCTCCTCGCCGCCGCCGACCCGGCGACCTGCGAGCCGAGCGGCTCCCTCTACGCGACCGACTCGCTGGGCCTCGGCGTCTTCTTCCTCGTCGGCCTGCTCGGCGGCGCCCACTGTCTCGGCATGTGCGGGCCGCTCGTCACCACCTACGCCGACCGGATGCGGTCCGGAGACGCCGCCGGCGGGCGCGGGCGGAGCGACGACCTCACCGTGCGCCAGGTCCGCCAGCACGCGCTGTTCAACCTCGGCCGGGCGACGAGCTACGCGGTCCTCGGGGGCCTCTTCGGGCTCGCCGGGAGCGTCGCGTTCGTCACGGGGCGGACGGTGACGACCGTCGCCGACGACGTCCACGCGCTCACCGGGATCGCCGTCGGCGGGATGATCGTCGCCGTCGGCGTTCGCTACGCGCTCCGACTCGAGTTCGAGTCCGTCCCGATCCCGGGGTTCGACCGGGGCGCGGCCGCGGTGAGCGAGCGGATCGTCGCCCGCGTCGACGCCTGGGTCGGCGACTGGCGCATCCTCGGACTGGGTGCGGCCCACGGGTTCCTCCCGTGTCCGCTCTTGTACCCCGCGTTCCTGTACGCGTTCGTTCAGGGGAGCGCGGTCGGGGGCGCCGTTTCGCTCGGCGTCCTCGGCCTCGGGACGGTGCCGGCGATGCTACTGTTCGGGACGGCCTTCCAGTCGATGCGCCTCGAAACGCGGCTCCGGTTCCACCGCGTCCTCGGGGTCGCGTTCGTCGCGCTCGGGTACGTCCCGCTCCAGCACGGGCTCGCGACGCTCGGCGTCCCGCTGCCGCATCCGCCGATCCCGTACTACGCGCCGCTTTGAGGGGCGAGCCGCCGAACCGGGTCGCCACCCGCCCGACCTCGCGGGCCGCGTCGCGCCCGTTCGCCGATCGCACCAGACGCGTTATGCGCCGCTCGCTCCATCGGTCGAGCATGAAGCGCCGAACGATGCTCGCCGGCGTCGGGACGGCCGCCGCCGGCTCAGTCGCGGGCTGTACCTCTCGCCTGTTCGGCGGGAGTCCGGACGGCGTCGCGCTCGATCCGCAGGAGGACCAGATCGCGGACAGCGAGGACCTCGCGTACCCCGCGTACGGGCAATCGCTCCCGTCGTTCGAACTCCCGGCCCCGCTCGCGGACGAGACGTTCGACAGCGACGAACTCGACCGGACTGCCCTCGTGACCGGCGTGTTCACCTTCTGTCCCGCGGAGTGCTCGATCCTGCTGCGGCAGTGGGTGACGGTCCAGCGCCGCGTCGCTGACGCGGGACTGACCGACGACGTGTACTTTCTCCCGATCACGTTCGATCCGGAGCGCGACGACGCGGCCGCGCTGCGCGACAACGCCGAGTCGATCGGCGCCGACCTCGACGCCGGCAACTGGCTCTACCTCCGTCCAGAGACGCCCGAACGCGCCAAGGCCGTGGTCGTAGAGGAGCTGGGGATCGGGTTCGAGCGGACCACCGACAGCGACCGCCTCCCCGGATACGACTTCACCCACCTCGTGGTGACGCTGCTCGTCAACCCCGACGGCGTGGTCGAGCGCGCGTACCGCGGCGAGCGGCTCGACCCGGAGCGGGTCGCGAGCGACATCGAGCGGGTCGCGGCCGCCTTCGACGACGAGTGACCGGGTCGGCGTCGGCCGCGCCGCGTCACGCCGCTGAAGGAGGGGAACGCACAAGCCGTCCGCCGCCCTCCCGAGCGGTATGAACGTCGACGTGCTGCTGTACGACGGATTCGACGAGCTCGACGGGGTCGGCCCGTACGAGGTGTTCGACTACGCGCTCGGCTACGCGGCCGAGCGCGACGACGGCGAGGGAGAGTCGGCGAGCGCGGGCCGCGTCCGGTACGTCACGCTCGACGAGCGCGATCGGGTGACCGCGAGCCACGGGACCCGCGTGGGCGTTGACGGGAGCCTTCCCGATCCGGACGCCGACGACGCGCCCGACCTGCTGGTCGTCCCCGGCGGCGGCTGGAGCGCGCGCGACGAGGACGCGAGCGCGTGGGCCGAGGCGCGGAAGGGAGACGTGCCGCGCGCGCTCGCGGCGCACCACGAGGCCGGCACGCGGATCGCCTCGGTGTGTACCGGGTCGATGCTGCTCGCGGAGGCGGGGGTCACCGACGGCCGCCGGGCGGTCACGCACGCCTCGGCGATCGAGGAGCTCCGGGAGTCGGGCGCCGAGGTCGTCGACGCGCGCGTCGTCGACGACGGCGACCTCCTCTCCGCGGGCGGGGTCACCTCCGGGATCGACCTCGCGTTATACATCGTCGAGCGCGAGTTCGGCGAGGCGGTCGCCGACCGGGTGGCGACCGTCATCGAGTACGAGCGGCGGTACGAGGTCGCGGAGTGATCCGAGCGGGACGCGCTCAGTCGTCGCCGTCGTTCGGGAGGGGAACGTCGCCCTCGTCGCCGCCGTCCGCCTCGTCGCCCGTGGTCTCGCCGTCGGCGCCGACGGTGACCACGGTGCAGTCGAGCTCGCCGCGGAGGAACGAGTCGATGTCCGGGTCGGAGAGCAGCTTCTGGACCATCCGCCGCCACCGGCCGGCCTGCTTCGAGCCGATGACGACGACGTCGGCGCCCTCGGCGACGATCTCTTCGAGGATCGTCTCCTCGACGAGGAAGCCGCGGCGGACGACGTAGCGCGCGCGGTCGACCCGGCCGATCCGCTCTTCGACCGCGCGCTTGAGGTCGCTGCGCGAGACGCCCCCCGAGCGCTGGTATAAGTCGACGTGGAGGACCGTGAGGTCGGCGCCGCGCTCCTCGGCGATGCGAGCCGCCTCTCGGAGCGTCGCCGCCGAGTGCGACGAGGGGGGAAATCGGACCGGAACCACGACGAGCGTCATGTCAGTCCGGTGGGACCCCCGGCGTAAATACGCTGTCGGTGTGGCGGGCCCTCGCGAGCGCGACACGCACGGCGGGCGATTCGGGGACGGAGCCCGGCCCCTACGACCCGTCTTCCCCGTCTCCGGGTGAGACGACCTCGTCGTCGCCTCTCGGGGCTTCGATCCGAACGGGGTGGCGCGTGTGTCGCGCGTGGGTCCGCGCCCAGCGCCGCGCGGGCCGCTCCGCGAGGAACCGCTCGCCGTCGGGACAGCGGTCGCACCGGGCGACCCACGGGGTCACGCCGTCCGGGTAGTGACCGGTGTGGCGCTCGTGGTCGAGCGCGAACTGCTCGATCGCGTGGCTCCCCGGGTCGAGGTCGTCGACCTCGCGGTCGAGCTCCCACTCCCGGCCGCACCGCTCGCACGAGACGGTCGGTACCTCGCGGTCGTCCTCGGAGAACGCGTCGTCGGAAAACGGGTCGTCGGTCACGAGGTCGCTTCGGGCCGCGCGTACTTCAACGCCGACCCCGGTGGTCCGGACCCCGCCTCACAGCGCGGGCGGCTCGTCGCGGCCGATGACGATCTCCTGGCCCTCGACGTCCTCCAAGGCGGCGACCCGGCCGCCGATCTCGACCCGGCCGTTCTCGGTCTCGACGACGAGCGAGGCCACCTCCTCCGTGTCGACGAACGCGACGTCGACCACCTTCCCGCGGACCGTCACCTCCTCGCCGGTCTCGATGTCCCGCCCCTCGACGCTCGCGTAGAACTCCTCGTCGCCGAACTCGCGGACATCCTTCACCGCGCGGCGGATCGAGGCGTAGCGGCGCGGGAAGGGACGTTCCTCCCCGTCGGCGGCGAGCGTCTCGGCGGTCGTCCACAGGACCGTCCCGAAGAAGCCGGAGACGAGGAAGCCGAGCGCGGAGCGGTTGAAGATGACGCCGTAGCGCTCGCGGTCGTCACGCAGCGCGTCCTGCGTGGCGTACACGGAGTACTCGCCGTCGCCGACCGCGAGGACCGGCGTGGTGATCCCCCGGCGGGCGCGTGCGATGGTCGCGACCTCCAGGTAGTCGAACTCCGTCGGGTCGGGGGCGTTCGACGCGGGCGTGACCAGCAGTTCGACGCTGACGCCCGCCGCGACCTTCGCGGCGAGTTCGTCGCGGAACCGCCGGAGGAGGCCGGGCGTGAGCGACAGGGCGAGCTCGTACTCCGCGTTCTCGATCACCTCTTCGAGGTACCGGAGGATCGTCGAGCGCGACTTCACGAGCGACACCGCCTCGGTCTCGCGGGTCGGCGCGGTGTAGCGCGCCTCCAGCTCGTCGACCATCTCCGCGAACGACGAGCGCAAGTCGCCGAAGGCGTCGTCGGGGTCGACCGCGACGATCTTCATCGGCCGCGACTCGCGGAGCTCGACGAGCCCGCGGTCCGAGAGGCTCCGCACGGTGTCGTACACCCGCGGCTGCGGGATGTCGGTCCGGTCGGCGATGTCGCTCGCCGTCAGTTCCCCGTGCTCCAGCACCGCGAGGTACGCGTCGATCTCGTACTCGCCGAGGTTGAACCGGTCCCCGACGCGGTCGAGGGTGTCGCGGAGATCGTCTGTCATGGTCCGATGAAGGGGGGCGGGGATTATAGCTTTTTACTATGAGCCGAGTTGTACGCGTTTTCGGAGCGTGGTCCTCGCCCCGCCGACGGCCGACCGGTCACATGTACATTCGGTCGTAGCTCCCCTCCGGCTCCCGCTCTTCGATCCGCTCGGCGAGGTCCTCGTAGCGCCGTCGGATCTCCTCCGCGAACGCCTCCAGGGGGGCCGCGTCCACGCCGAGGTCGTAGGTCGCGTTCGCCGTGTCGACGAGCCGCACCGCGGCGTCGACGTCGGGCGCCTGGGCGTGGACCGGCGTGACGAGCACCCCGACGCCGAGCGGGGAGTCGATCCCGCGTTCGAGCAGGCCGGCGTTCGCCCCGTCGAGGAACCCGGACTCCATCGCGGGGACGTCCGGGCCGTCGTCGAGGCGGGCGGCGCGGTAGTCCTCGGTGGCGACGTGGAAGGTGCGGTGGGCGTCGGGACCGTGCGCCACGGGAATGCCCGCCAACACCGCGATCTCGTCGACCTCGTTCGCCTCCGTCCAGTCGAGGAGGGCGTCCGCGAGCAGTTCGCCGAGGAACGGCGGGACGAACTGCTCGGCGACCAGGACGGTGATGTCGCGGTCCGAGTCGGTGTAGAGCCGGATCGGGTGCCGCGGCGTCCCCTTCGTGAACGGCGTGATCGACGGGGCGCCGTCGATCCGGACGTGGCCGGTCTCCTCGAGGTCGAGGTCGTCGACGAGGTAGTCGACGGCGGTCAGGCCGGCGAGCCCGAACGAGGAGAAGCCGGCTATCAGGGTTCCGCCCGGCTCGGTGTCGTGTTCGACGCTGAACCTCGGTGTCGTCGGATCCGCGGGCGGTCGAGACATACCTCCCGTTCGCTCACCCGGGCCATAGTGGTTGCCCCGCGGCTCGCGCTCGGAGCGCCGTCGATCGCTGTGCCCGCGCTCTCGCGGCCGCGACCGGCACGGGGAGAAACGCTTTTTCGGATGGCCGACCGCGAGTTCCTATGGTCTTCCCGGAGGGGACGCCGATCGCGGGAGTCGTCTCGCGGCTCGCCGGCCTCGGCTCTCGCCTCGCAGATCTTCCGGGAGCCGGCGTTCTGACGGTCATCGCGTCGGTCGCGGTCGGCGTCGTCGTCGCCAACTTCGTCGTCCGACTGATCGGCCGGCCGGTCGCGCGCCGCGTGTCGCGACAGAGCGTCGCGCAGACGATCGTTCGCGGGGTCCGGGTGGGGACGATCGGCGTCGCGCTGTTCATCGGTCTCAGCGCGGCCGGGTTCCAGTTCTCGGACCTCCTCCTCGGGACGGCGGTGTTCTCGGCGGTCATCGGTATCGTCCTCGCCCCGCTCGTCGGGAACTTCATCAACGGCGTGTTCATCCTCGCCGACCAGCCGTTCGAGATCGGCGACATGATCGAGCTGGAGGACGGGACGGCGGGGTTCGTCGAGGACATCACGATCCGGTACACGAAGATATTCACCCTCGATAACACCTTCCTCGTGGTGCCGAACGGGACGATGCGCGAGCGCGACGTCACGAACCTCTCGGCCGAGGACGAGCGCACCCGGCGGTCGATCGACGTCCTCGTCACCTACGAGAGCGACATCCCGGAGGCGCGCCGCCGCATCGAGCGCGCGGCGCGCGACTGCGAGGCCGTCATCGACGGCGGCCCCGACATCCGCATCGGCGTGGCGCGGTACATGGCGGGCCCCGACTGTCGGCTCCACGAGTTCGGCGACAACGGGATCCTCCTGCGGCTCCGCTACTGGGTGAAGAAGCCGTACAAGCTGGCGAAGGTCCAGTCGGACGTGAACACGAACATCCGCCAGCGGCTCGGGGATCCGGAGGCGAACGTCACGATGGCGTACCCGCACCGGCACCTCGTCTTCGACGACACCTCCGGCGTCGCGCGCGTCGAGTCCGGGTCCGGGACGCCGAACGGCGTCGACCCCGACGCGCCCGCGGCCGCCGCCCCGGATCTCAGCGACGACGCCGCCACGGACGCGGACCGACCCGGAAGCGACGCTTCCGCGCCGTCGAGCGGCGCCGGAACCCGACGCGACCGGGACGATCGGGGCAGTGGCGCGGCGGAACAGTGACCGGATCGGAAGCCTGATAGAGCGCCACCGGCGTTTGTACGCCAGTGAGCGACGAGCCCGCTGCCGACTCGGACGACCCCTCTGACGACGGTTCGCTCGACGGCCCACCCGACGACGGTTCGCCCGACGGCCCATCCGGCAACCCGTCGGACGGTCCGGTCGCCGGTCCGTCCGGTGGCCCCGGCGACGACGACGGTCCGCTCGACGACGAGTCGATCACCGAGGGGAGCCTCCTCCGGCCGCTGTTCCGCCTCGCGTGGCCGATCGTCGTCATCCAGCTGTTACAGGTGACGTACAACATCGTCGACACCCTCTACCTCGGCCGGCTCTCGGCTGAGGCCGTCGGCGCGATCAGCCTCGCGTTCCCGCTCATCTTCCTCCTGATCGCGGTCGCCGGCGGGTTCACGACGGCGGGCGCGATCCTCGTCGCGCAGTACACCGGCGCGGACGGCGAGGGGTCCGCCGGGCTCGTGGCCGGACAGACGATCTTCACCGTCTCGGTGCTGTCGGTGCTGATCGGTGTCGGCGGCTACTTCTACACCCGGCCGGCGCTCGAGATCCTCCCGAGCGACGCGGACACCGCGGCGACGGTGATCCCGCTCGCGGCCGACTACATGGAGGTCATCTTCGCGGGTATCCCCCTGATGTTCGGCTTCTTCGTCTTCTCGGCGCTGATGCGCGGCTACGGCGACACGCGGACGCCGATGGCGGTCATGTTCGTCTCCGTCCTCCTGAACGTCCTGCTCGACCCGTTCTTCATCTTCGGGTTCGAGGGGAACCCGCTGTTCGGGTGGCTCGCCGCGGTGCCCGGCCTCGGCGCGCTCGACCCGGTCGCGCTGGAGGCGACCCTGCTCTCGGCGACGGGGATCACCGGGATCGGCATTCAGGGCGCCGCGCTCGCGACGATCCTCTCCCGGGGCGTCGCGACCGCCATCGGGCTCTGGATCCTCTTCGGGACGGGCTACGGTCCAGACGTGACGTTCGGCCACCTCGTCCCGGACCTCGATTTCATCCGCGACATCTTCCGGCTCGGGCTCCCCTCCAGCGTCGAGCAGACGACGAGCGCGATGGCGATGATCACGCTCACGGCGATGATCGTCACGTTCTCGCCGCCCGTCGTCGCGGCGTACGGGCTCGGGAACCGTCTCATCTCGCTCGTCTTCCTGCCCGCGATGGGGCTCGGCCGCGCCATCGACACGATGGTCGGGCAGAACCTCGGCGCGAACCGCGCCGACCGGGCCGCCAAGGCGGTGAAGTTCGCCGCCACGACCGGCGCGGGCGTGATGTTCCTCGTCGCGGTCGTCGCCGTCGCGTTCACCGAGCCGATCGTGGGCGCGTTCCTCGGCGACGTGCCGGACGCGCCGGCGACCATCTCCTACGCGGTCGAGTACGTCCGGATCCGGTCCGTCGAGTTCGCCTTCATCGGCGTCTCGCAGGTAATCCTCGGCGCGTTCCGCGGCGCGGGCAACACCAAGACGGCGATGGTCATCTCGATCGTCACGCTGTGGGTCGGCCGGGTCGCGAGCGTGGCGTACCTCGTGTTCGTCGCCGACTGGGGAGAGACCGGCGTCTGGGTCGGCATGGCGCTCGGAAACGTCCTCGGCGCGATCGTCGGGGTCGCGTGGTTCTCGCGGGGCACGTGGACCGAGCGGTACATCGACGACCCTGACCCCGGCGTCGACCCGGTGGGCGACGACTGACGCCCCGGATCAGTTGCGATCCGTCACAAGAGATATATTCCGGCCCAATCGCGCTCGATACAGGGGTAGTAGTCTATCGGCGCTTCAGTAGCATAGAAATGAGCATAAGCGCCGCAAAGACGATTGTGAAGCCCATCACTCCGACTCCGAAAACGTAGTACGGGTTCGTAAAATCGGGACTGTTGAGGAACAGATAGAGGCAAAAACTCGAACCCATCAAGACAATTATCGCAGACTGAATACTCGGATTATACCAGTCTTCAAGCGATTCCCGAACAGTCCCATACATATCAGAATGATAACTCCAATACAGTATATCGTTTGCGGTCGGTAAAACTCCGATAAGTTCGCACACGGTCTCACCCCGCTCCGCCTGAATCTCATCCGGGCCATCGCCGAGGAAGCTCCCGAAAGCATGCGCGAAGCGGCGCGGCTCGTCGAGAGAGACGTATCCGACGTCCACTCTGACCTGAAGCAGCTGGCAGTCCTGGGTATCCTTCCGCTCGAAGAGGGCGGCCCCGGCGGCGCGATACAACCGGTCGTCCCGTTCGACCGCATCGAAGTCCACATCGATTACCCGCTCATCGATGACGGCGATGCCGACAGCGCCCCCGCGAGTGCGTAGTCGGTTCGTCTCAAGCCGGGAGGTTTCTCAGCGATCAATTCGACTCTTCAGCGACCAGCCGTTTCGGGCGAATGTACGTCTGAAGATGGGCTTTCAACGGATCCGGCGCTCCGATAACCGATCGCCTGTGCGCTCAGTGCCTGAACAGGTACACCGCATCGTCGTCGCGGAGCAGACAGAACCGGGCGCCGTCGTTCTCGGGGAACGTCGTCCCCGCCTGTCGGGTGACGAACAGCCGCGAGAAGACGTCGTCGCACACCGGACACGCCATCTCCTCGCGGTTCTCCCAGAGGCTCGTCGCGCCCGAATGGCGGAGCTGCTTCAGTTCGTGGCGGTGGTCGTGGACGTCGAAGCCGGTCATACGGGGGGGTTCGGCGGAAGGGTGTTGAACGTGTCCACGCGAGTCTCAGTTCGGAGAACGGGCGGGACCCGAGGGGCGCGCCCGGTCAGTTCCCGAGCCGCATCGGCTGCGCCTCGCCGTAGGTGAGCGTGCGCCACACCCACTCGACGGGACCGAACCGGAAGTACCGGAGCCAGAGCACCGAGAGGACGACCTGGACCGCCCAGATCCCGACGACGATCCCCATCGCCTCGACCCGGCTGACGTAGCCGAACAGCCCGAGCCCGTGCCCGTAGAAGATCGTCGTCGCGATCACCGTCTGGAGGAGGTAGTTCGTGAACGCGGTCCGGCCGACCGCGGCGAGCGCGCGGGTGACGATCCCCTCGCCGCGCCACCGGACGAACAGGGTGATCAGTCCGACGTAGCCGCCGGCGACGAGGAGGCTCCCGACGTAGTTGAACTGCCGCCAGTACAGCGCGGCGCCCGCGCTCCAGTCGTTCGCCTCGATGTAGGCGACGCCGGCGACGACGATGCCGACGCCGACGACCCCGCCCGCGACGAGCCGCCGGTAGAACGCCGTCGATCGCTCGCCGGTCAGCACGCCGCGCTTGTACAGCGCCATGCCGAGGAGCATGACGCCGCCGACCCGCCAGAAGCTCGACCCGATGAACCCGCTCGTCTGTCGCTGGAACGAGGAGTCGACACGGTGGCTCATCTGGTCGAGCCAGCCGCCGCGGTAGGCGGCTACCTCCTGTCGGATCGCGGCCTCCGCGGGCAGCCACTGCCCGGCGAGCGCCTCGCCGCCGATCGAGACCGCGGCGAACAGCTCGATCGCGGGGATGAAGAGCAGGAATACTCCGGCGAGCCCGGCGAGCCGGCGCGCGTCGAGGTCGCGGACGAAGAGGAGGAAGATACCCGTGAACCCGTACGCGACGAGGATATCCCCGTACCAAAGCAGGTAGGCGTGGAGGAGTCCGACCGCGATCAGCACCGCGGTCCGCCGGAGGTGGAGGCGGACGGCGTCTTGTCCCTTCTCTTCTTTACTCTCGATGAACATGAGGACGCCCGCGCCGAACAGCGCCGAGAAGATGGTGATGAACTTCGACTGCGCGAACACGTGGCCGAGGAACCACGTCCAGTAGTTGAGCCCGGAGAAGTCGCCGTACACGTTGGGGTTGAGCAGGGTCTGCTCCGGCATCGAGAAGACGCGGATGTTGATGACGAGGATGCCGAGCAGCGCGAACCCCCGGAGGGCGTCGAGGCTGGTGATCCGTTCGGAGGGCGGCGTGGGGCCGGGATCGCGGGTCACGAGTTGTCCGACGGAAGAGCGCCCAGCACCGAATAGGTTCCCATCGCGGAGGGGGTCACCGGGGGTCGGGGCGGGCAGCGTCGCTGATCGGGACCGCTACCCTCGACTGGCGCGGTCGGCTCTGTCGAAATCCGATCCGTCAGACAGGTCTCAGCTGAAACAGTCGGTCGATGAACGTGCTTCCTGATCGGGTGCGGGAGTAGGTGTAGTAGGTCGTGAGTGAGTCCATTTATAAATAGAATTGCGGAGTCGCTGTCGGCTATTTATAAGCGAGTGACGCTACTGCGGCGAGTTCCTCCAAAGCCCCAGCCGGCGAGGCGCGCGGAGGCTCGCTGTGCTCCTCGTCACTCGCGTTGCTCGTTCCTGCGGTGCTTACTTCGCCTCCGCGCGCCTCGCCGGCTGCCCCTTTGATTCCCGCCCCACACCGCACAGCACCACCGGAAGACGTTCCTGCTCGCTTCGCTGCGCGGGCTGCGTCTTCCGTGCTCTCGCTCACTCCCTTCGGTCGCTCGCGGGACCGCAGCCTCACACCTCCCCAGCCTCGCGGTTCGCGCTCTCCGAGCGCTCACCGCGTCCCTCGCGGGCTGGCTCGCGGCCTCCGCTTCGCTCCGGCCGCTCGCAGGCGCGCCACCGCNGGTTCGCGCTCTCCGAGCGCTCACCGCGTCCCTCGCGGGCTGGCTCGCGGCCTCCGCTTCGCTCCGGCCGCTCGCAGGCGCGCCACCGCCGGCTATTTATAAGCGAGAGTCGGTGTCGGTCGCGTCCGTTTACGTATCAAACTACCGCGACCGATCTACAGTACTCACTCCCGCTATCGCTCATCTCTCCCCCTATATTGAACGGAACTGGCTGCGAATATATCTCTTAAAGAGGATTTCAAACGGGCCGCTCAGTCCAGCCGGACCGCCGCGCCGGTCTCCGAGGACCGGTAGATCGCGTCGATGACCCGCTGGACGCGTAACCCCTCCTCGACGGTGTTGATCGCGGGCGCCTCGCCCGCGGCGACCGCTTCGAGGAACGTCGCCTGCTCGGCGGCGTGGCCGTCGCCCTCGCGCGTCTCGACCGTCGCGTCCGTGAGGTGGTGGCCGCCGCCGACGCCCGCCTCGTGGATCGTGAGGTCGTCGCTGCCGCGGTCGAGCGTCGCGCCCGCCTCGGTGCCG
The DNA here is from genome assembly GCF_000337395.1 of Halorubrum distributum JCM 13561. Taxonomy (NCBI): domain Archaea; kingdom Methanobacteriati; phylum Methanobacteriota; class Halobacteria; order Halobacteriales; family Haloferacaceae; genus Halorubrum; species Halorubrum distributum. The sequence continues at coordinate 272,565 of NZ_AOJF01000057.1, read as the reverse complement.
CGAACGACGAACTCGTCCGTCGCCGGTCGGTTCGTCGCCCACGCGACTTCCAGCGACACCGTGGAGCCGTCGGCCGCGCGGATGAACGCCGACGCGGAGTCGTCGACGTCGAACCCCTCCGGACCGGCGTCGTCGCCCCACATGTGGACGTACGCGTAGTCGTCGCGGCCGCCGAACTCCGAGCGCGTCTCCCCCGAGACCTCCACGACCTCGGGGTGATCGAGGAAGTAGAGGGCGAGATCGATCGCGTGGACGCCGATGTCGATGAGCGCGCCGCCGCCGGCGACGTCGGCCGACGTGAACCACGACCCGCGGCCGGGGACGCCCCGCCGCCGGACGTAGTTCGCCTCGACGTGGGTCGTCTCGCCGAACCGCCCCTCGTCCTGGTAGTGTTTGATCACCCGGACCGGCTCCGCGAACCGGTTGTTGAACCCCACCATACAGAATCCCTCGGCGTCGCGTGCGGCCTCGGCGATGCGCTCGGCGCTCTCGAGCGTGTGCGCCAGCGGCTTCTCCAAGAGGACGTCGAGGCCGGCCTCCAGCGCGGAGGTCGCGTACTCCTCGTGGAAGCGGTTCGGCGTGGTGATCAACACGGCGTCGCAGTCGTCGTAGAGGGCCGCCTCGTCCTCGTAGGCCGGGATGTCGAACTCCTCGTGGAACCGCGCCCGGGCGTCCGCGTCGATGTCCATCCCGGCGACGAGGTTCGCGTCGCGTTCGACCAGCTTCGTCGCGTGGTGGGACCCGATGCCGCCGAGGCCGACGATGCCGACGGCGACGTCGTTCGGATGCGTCATGGGCTGGATTCACAACGAGTGTTGTTAAGGCTCACGTCCGCCCGAACGCCGTGAACCCGACGCGTCGACCAAAGGGTCGCTCAGGCGACCGGGACGGCGGTGGCCGCGGTCACCGCGCCGTCGGCGAGCGTCGCCGCGACGTCGAGCGTCGCGGGCGCCATCGAGTCGACGAAGTCGAAGAGGCCGCCGAGCGACTCCGCGTTCTCGACGAGGCCGTCCCGCGCGTCCAAGAGCGCCCGGAACCGCTCCGGCTCGCGGGCGATCACGAAGCGACCGACGGACGCGCCGGTCCCGAGAAGCGCGAGGAGGGCGAGCGCTCGCGAGATCGCGAGCAGTTTCAACAGGACCGGCAGCGCCAGCGCCAGCGCCAGCGCGGCGACGACACCGGTAACGACCTCCCCGAGGGATCCGCCGTCGGCCAGATCGACGACGCCCGCCCCGGAGAGCAGGACGAAGCCGCCGACGAGGAGCGCCAGCGATCCCCACATGAACGCCGCCAGCAACCGGACCGGGCCGTCGTATCCGTTCCCGGCGTTGTCCGGAACGTCGTCGTGGACCCACGGGTTTCGCATACGGAGACTTCAGAACCAGCGCTGATATAGATCGCTTCAGATCTCCGAAACGCCGGGCGTGAAACGGAAGCTACTCGCCGGGACGCGCGCCCGTCATCCACTCGCTCGCCTGCGGTTCGGCCGGGTCGGTGACGACCTCGACGAGCGCCGGCCCGTCCCGGCCCCGAGCGCGCTCAACGGCGTCTCCGACCGCGTCGCGCTCGCTGACGCGCTCGGCCGGCAGGCCCATCCCCGACGCGACCGCGACGAGGTCGAGGCCGGTCTCCGCCCAGCCGTAGGCGCCCTCGGAGAACTCGTACGAGCGCGACGCCGCCTCGCTGATAATCGCGTAGTCGTCGTTGTTGAGCGCGACGACGGTCACGTCGATCCCCGCCGCAGCGAGGGTGTGGAGCTCGTGGACGCACATCATGAGCCCCCCGTCGCCGGTGAGGGCGACCACGTCGCGGTCCGGGTTCGCCAGCTTGGCGCCGATCGCCGAGGGGAGCCCGGTCCCCATCGTCGCCCACGAGCCGGGGTTGACGTACGACCGCGGTCCCGCGGCGGGGAAAGAGACGAGCGTCCACAGCCGGAACCCGCCCGCGTCGGCGGTGACGACCGCCTCCTCCGGGACCGCGTCGCGCACCGCCGAGAGGACCTCGACGGAGCGGAGCGGGCGGGAATCGCGGTCGTCGCGGTCGTCGCCGCTGACGCCGCCGTCGCCGTCGGTCGACGCCGACAGGGCCGCGAACCGCTCGCGGTCGGCGGCGCGGACCGACTCCGCGCGCTCGGCGCCGGAACGGTCGCGAGACGGCGCGCGCTCGTCGGCGAATTCCTCGTCGAGCGCGCGGAGGAAGCGGTCCGCGTCGGCGACGACGCCGAGGTCGGTCTCGTAGCCGAATCCCACGTCGTCGCCGTCGAGCGTGACGTGGACCAGCGTCTCCGGCATCGAGACGGACCACGAGGCGGTCGCGACCGCGTCGAGGTCGGAGCCGACGACGAGGCCGACGTCGGCGTCCGCGAGGAGGTCGCGGAGCTCCGCGCTCGCGCCGCCGCAGAGGACGCCGGCGGACAGCGGGTGCGACTCGGGGAGCGTCCCTTTTCCCTTATAAGTCGTCACGACCGGCGCGTCGAGGCCCTCCGCGACCGACCGGAGCGCGTCGCTGGCGCCCGAGCGCCTGACGCCGCCGCCGGCGAGGAGGACGGGAGCGCCCGCGTCTGCGAGCAGGTCTGCGGCCTCCGTGACCCCCTCGGCGGGCGGGGACGGCGGCGGGGACGGGTCGCGCTCGCCGACCGCCGGCTGGGGCGTGCGACCCGCGAGGACGTCCTTCGGGATCCCCACGCGGACCGGTCCCTGCGGGTGTTCGCGCGCGGTGCGGATCGCCTCGACGACGGCCGGGACCGCGCCCGCCGGCGAGTCGACGAGGACGTTCTCCTTGACGACCGTGTCGTACGTCTCGGGCGGCGTCTCGTGGATGCCGTCGCCGCCGCGGACCGACCGCTCCGTCTCGACCGCGAGGTGGAGCAGGGGGACGCAGTCGTTGAGGGCGTTCTTCAGCCCGTTCATCGCGTTCGTGTCGCCCGGGCCGGGGACGACGCAGGTGGCGGCCATTTCGCCCGGCTCGCTCGTCTCGGCGTACCCCCACGCCTGGTGCGGGACGGCGGTCTCGTGGCGGGCGACGACGAACCGCGCGTCGCGGTCGGCGAGCGCTCGGTTCAGCGGGAGGGTCTGCTTCCCGGGGATGCCGAAGACGGTGTCGACGCCGCGGTCGAGCATGGCGTCGACGACCGCCTCGGCGACGGTCGGGTGCGGGACGGCGTCCCTGTCGGTCGCGGGCGAGGACTTGTCAGCGTCCATGTCGCGAAGTCACCGGAGTGTGTGTTGAAAGCTTCGCCGGACGACGGCCCGCGGTGGGGTCCGTGCTGCCGGCGGGCGCGCGAAGGCAACGGCCGGGAGGCGCGACGACGCCCCGCGGTACATACACACTTATACTCGCGTGCGTTGTCATATGGTATGGATGCGCTTACCAGAGACGCGGGACCTGTTCGCGAGGAAGCTGGAGTTTCCGGCACCCCGAAGCGAGGTGCTGGAGACGGTCGGTGACACGGAGCTGTCGCCGCCGGGCGGGGAGTCGACGACTATCCGGGCGGTCATCGACCGGTCAGAGGTCGAGACGTTCGACTCGGCGGACGACCTCTACGACACGCTGATGATGCTCGTCGGGGCCCAGTTCATCGGGCGCCGGTACTACGACGACCGCGGCGGGATGTCGGGCGACGAGGAAAACGAGGTGAGCTTCTGATGTCCGTCACGCTCGTGTCGGGGGTCAACGGCGTCGGCCTCTCCAGCGTCTGTCAGGCGGTCAGGCGCGGGCTCGGAGACGGGTACAAGCTGATCAACTTCGGCGACGTGATGCTCGAACAGGCGGCGGCGATGGGAATCACGACCGAGCGGGCCCAGCTCGGCACGCTCTCGCAGACCGAGACGCGTCGCCTCCAGCGCCGCGCGGGCGAGTTCGTCGCCGAGGAGGCGGCGACGACGAACGTGATCCTCTCGACGCACCTCGCGGTCGAGGCGCAGACCGGATACGTCCAGGGGCTGCCGGTCGAAGTGCTCCAGGACGTCTCGCCCGACGCGTTCGTCCTCGTGGAGGCGGACCCGGCGACGATCCTCGAACGGCGACGGGAGAGCGACCGCGACCTCGACGGGATCACCGAACGCCAGATCGACTTCGAGCAGGACCTCAACCGGTCCGCGGCGCTCCAGTACGCGAGAGACCAGAACGCGCCCGTTCGGTTCGTCGAGAACGAGGGGGAGATCGAAGCAGCGGCCGAACGCCTGGCGGACTCGCTCTGACCGCCCGACTCGGGCCGACCCGCACCGCGGGCAGAGGGGGTCGCGTCGGGGGCTGAGGAGTCGCGTCGCGCGTCACTCCGCGACGTTCGTCTCGCGGACGCGGACGCCCTTCCGGCCGAGGTGGCGCATCTGGCGCTGGGCGAACTCCTCCTCGCTCGACCCGCGCGTCGCGAGGACGTAGACGAGCGCGGAGCCGGTCGGGCGCATCGTCCGGCCCGCGCGCTGAGAGCCCTGTCGCCGGGAGCCGCCGAGGCCGCTCGCGACGACCGCTAGCTCGGCGTTCGGGAGGTCGATCCCCTCGTCGCCGACCCGGGAGACGACGAGGACGTCGAGGTCGTCGGTTTCGGTGTCTTCAGCGTCGACGTCCGCCGCCCGGAACCGTCGGAACAGCTCCGCGCGCTCGCGGTGCGGCGTCTCGCCGCTGATGAACGGGGCGTCGAGCGCGTCGGCGATCTCTCGGCCGTGGTCGAGGTACTCGACGAAGACGAGCGCCTTCTTGTCGCGGTGGGCCGCGAGCAGGTAGCGGATCTCCTCGACCTTCGCGGGGTTCTCGGCCGCGAGCCGTCTGCGCTCGCGGCCGTCCGCGGCGGCGTACTCGTTGCGGGCCGTCTCGTCGCGCCACGGGACGTAGCGGATCTCGACCTCCGGCTCCTGAACGAAGCCGGCCTCGAAGAGTGAGTCCCAGTCGGCGCCGATCGGCTGGCCGATCAGGGTGTAGATCTCCTCCTCGCTGCCCGTTTCGCTGACGGGGGTCGCCGAAAGCCCGAGCCGGTGTTTGCTCTGGAGCTCGGCGGTGCGGGAGTAGACGGGGGCGCTGACGTGGTGAGCCTCGTCGAAGCAGATCAGCCCCCACTCGCGGGAGTCGAAGAGGCTGCGGTGGCGGTCCATCCCGGCGATCTGGTAGGTCGCGATCGTGACGGGGCGAACGTCCTTCGTGCCCCCGTGGTACAGCCCGATGTCGGCCGGGTCGACCGTCGAGTGGTCGAGCAGTTCCTCGCGCCACTGGTCGGCGAGCTCGCGTGAGGGGACCAAGATCAGCGTTTCGCCGCCGACCGCGGCGATCGTCGCGATCGCGGCGACCGTCTTCCCGGATCCGGGCGGCCCGACGTACACCCCCGACTTGCGGTCGAGGAACGTCTCGACCCACGTCGCCTGGTAGTCGCGGAGGTCCGTCGTGAGCTCGATCTCGACCGGGTCGCCGGTTTCGAGGTCGCGGTCGTCCTCGACCGGGTAGCCGGCGTCGTAGAGCGCGCGCTTCACCGCGGCGACTGCGTCCTCGTTGACCCACGCCTCGGTGTCGGAGATGGGCGCGCGGAGGTGGTCGTCGGCGAGGTGCTGGTCGGCGACGTTGCCCATCAGGCTCTCCGAGGCGGCTTCGAGGACCACGTAGCCGTCCGCGTGGGTGTACAACCGGAAGCGGTGCGCGCGGCGCCACTGGTCGCGCACCCAGTCTTCGAGGTGTTCGAACCGTCTCGGGAGGACGGAGCGCAGCGCCTCGACGAGCGCGTCGGCGGCGTCGAACGGCGCGGCCCACACGTCCTCCTGCCGGATCCGATAGAGGTAGCCGCGCGTGCCGGGCTCCGTGCCCGTGGTGTCGACGAGGTGCGCGAACTGCGAGAGCCGTGCGCGGGTGTACTGGGTTGGCCGGTCGACGACGATCTCGCGGCGCTCCGGGAAGACGACGACGCGCTCGCGGCTCGCCAGCGCGCCCCAGTCGCGCGGGTAGAAGACGACGGGGTCGGCCTCGACGTCGAGCCGGTCCACGTCGCCGCGGTCGACGAGCGCCGAGAGGGCGTCGCGGGCCGCGGCCTGTGTGGTTCCGATTCGGCGGGCGACCTCGCTCGCGGTCGCGACCGGGCGCTCCTCGGCTTCGAGCGCCTCGTGGAAGCGATCCAAGGAGAGATTGTCGGCGTCAGAGCTGTCGGGGTCGGGAGTCGCGTCGTCGGTGGGAGCGTCGCCTCCGGAATCTTCGCCGGCGTCATCGCCGGTGTCGTCGGTCATCACCGACGCTTCGACCGCGACGCGGAAATGAATAGCGTCACCGGGTGGGCGGTCCGGTCGGCCGGCGCTCGGCACAAAGCATATAGGGCGAATTCGAAAAACGCCCGGCCCCATGCTCGACGCTGAATTCGAAGTGTGTACCGAGTGCGGAAACCTCCACATGGAGGGCGGGGCCGGTCCCCGTGATGTCGCGGAGTGCGCGGTGTGCGGCGGCCGCGTGAGCGACGTCGAACTCGACGACATCATCGGATTATAACTCTCGACGGGCGTTCGGCCGAGTCGATGGCGTGTCCGAGACGGCGGCCCGGTCAGCCGTTTATAAATAGCTGCTACCGTTGACCCGGGAAACACCGCCAAAGCCCCAGTCGGGAGGCCGGCGCAGACGACGTCAGCACCGCAGCGAGTGAGCGGAGCGAACGAGCGAGGAGCGCAACGGGTGTGCGCCGACCTCCCGACTGCCCCTTTGAGTCCCGCCCCGCACCGCCCCGCACAGCTCCTCATACCTCCCCAGCCTCGCGGTTCGCGCTCTCCGAGCGCTCACCGCGTCCCTCGCGCGTGCTGGCTCGCGGGCCGGTGGCCCGCTCGCAGGCACGCGCCACCGCACAGCCGAGCCGTTCGCGAATCGCGTGACTACTCGGGGGTCGTTTATAAATAGCGCCGCCGGCTACCGACCCGGCGACCGCTGCCGACACCGCCGCGAGGTGATCCCCTCCTTCGAGCGGAACCGGCAGCCGCAGTCGGTACAGCGCACGAACGGCTCGCCCGACTCGGTTTCGAGGCGGTGCTGGCCCACCTCGAAGGGGCGAGTCACGGTCCGGGGGCGGATCCGGTCGGGGATCGGCGTCGACGCCGACTCGCTCAGGGCGGCGCGCACGGCGATGGTGTCGACGTCGACGCCGTCCCACCGCGAGGCTTCGAGGGCGGCCTCGCGGTCCGCGACCTCGGTCCAGCCGGTCACGACCACCGGGGAGTTCGTCTCCGTGTCGCTCACGACCACGACGAACCGGACGCCGCCCTCGACCAGCGCGAACCGCCAGCCGTCGGTGCTGTTCCACCGGAGCTGTCCCTCGCGGATCGCGTCGCTCACGGTGCGCGTCGAGACGTACCGGCCCGGCTGTTCGAGCCGCTCGCGGAAGTGGTCGGTGAGCGCGTACAGGGAGGGGTCGCGCACCGGCGGGTCCTCCGGCGTCCGGGCGGCGGCCGCCCCGCCGCGGCGCGAGTCGACCGATCGATACTCCGCGCGACGGTCGAGCCGGTCGGACCGACCGGCCCGTTGTCGGCGACGCGCGGGCGACTCCGGCGGGGGCCGAGGCCGGACGTCGTCCTCGCGGGTCGCGGCGGCCGTCGTGGAAGCGGTCCGACGCTCCGTCGATCCGGGTCCGAGGGGCTCCGCGTCCCCCGACCCGCCCTGTCGGGATGCCACTACGACACCGTATCGAGCGCGCTCTTAAGTGTGTTACGGCGACACAGGGAGGGCGGCCGGGGTAACCCCGAACTCGGGGATCGATTCGCACGCCTCGCCGTCCCCGTCCGCGTCGAGGTTGTGCGGGTCGTCAGGCGACCGGTCGAGGACCGCGTTCGCCTCCGCCCGCGTGTCGAAGTCGCCGCAGTCGTAGTCGCCGTCGTCCGGGAGCGGCGGGAGATCACCGTCGTCGACCTCGCTCGCCTCGGTCGGGTAGTCGGACTCGTCGAACGCCCAGAGCCCCGCCCCGCGCTCCCGCGCGTCCGCCTCGGCCGCGGCGTACGCGTCCCGCTTCGCGAACTCGGTGTCGTACAGCCGCGCGTACCCCTCCGTGAGCAGGCGCTCGTTGAAGTCCTCGCCGTCGACGTACAGCACAGCGAGCAGGCGGCCGTAGCTCCCGCGGCGGTCGCCGCCGGTGACGACCGTGACCTCCTCGCCGGCGAGCTCCGACTCCGCGAACGTCGACGCCTCGAGGCCCCACGCCCGGAGGTGCGCCCGGCCCTCGTCGGTGTCGGGGATCCCCTCGAACTCGTCGGGTGAGGTCGACTCCGCGCTCGTCTCGGGCGTGTCGACGCCGAGGAGCCTGACGGTGTCGACCTCGCCGTTCGGGAACTCGACCTCCATCGTGTCGCCGTCGACGACGCGCACGACGGTGCCGGTCCAGGCCGTGTCGTCCGGGTCGTTTGGGTCGACGCCGTCGGGGTCGTCGGGCGGCGGCGAGTTGAGGTCGGCAGGGGGGGGAGTCGGTGCCGACGTCCGGGACCGGCGCGCCGGCGCAGCCGGCGAGCACGACGAGGAGGACGACCGCGATCGGCCGCCAGCGAACGCTCATACTCACGCGTGGCCGGGAGCCGTGAAAAGTCGGGTGGTGGCGGCCTTGCCTTCACGCTCGGCCGCGATCGAGCGGTTTCGCTGTTACTTTTCAGCGCCTAATATTCTCGGTTCTGTTGTGAACCACTTCTAGAGTTACAGTTCATTCAATCCCTAATGATGTCTCGTCGGGTTCTGATTGAGTAAATATCCACATAGCTCCTGAAGCAAACAGTCCCACATAACTCATCAGCGCAGCGCTTAGCCCGTATGTGATGAGTTCACCACCAGAAATTGGGAGTTGATAGTAGCCACCAGTCTGAAAAACACCGACGAGCGTCACAGCGGTCCCTAATATTGCGGCAAGTATGGATACAGCTGCTGTTTGGACATGTGTCTGACTTCGCCATTCGGAAAGCGTCATCTCAGACGACTTCGGTTCAACCTCAACATCTGGTGGAATAGGCCAGCTTGACTCAGGACGATCGAGCCAGTAAATCTTCCCGTTGTTGACCTCTTGAAGCTGTAGTACGTCCCTCTCATTCAGTTCTTTTAGTCGAGTCCGTACAGTGTCATCACTAACCGATCCTCCGAGGGCAGCGTGCATCTGAGAAACATTATAGAACGGTCGGTCACCAAATTCAAACTCCTCAGCAACTCGTTTCTGTGTCAGGTCTTTATTGTAATTTGGTTCCTCAATTCTGGAGGAGATCCAATCTGGTAATTCATCCTGTTCACTCTCCATAGAGCAAAAACAGCACGGGAGGTCAAAACTTTCCTCCCATTCTACATTCGTCGAAGTAGGTTCCCGAATTGTAGAACCGGATTCCTCGTTTGTCGAACTAAAGAGTTTCAGCCTGTTATAACGGCTCTTACGCCGTTGTAGGTGTTGATGCATTCCAACAGCATCAACATGAGCAGACGAAAGGTGACTAGTGATGACAATTAGTGCCGAAGCACTGCTGGGGTGTCTGGTATTCGTCCTCTTCAGCGTGCTATGGATTTACTTCCGTGGTCTGTCTCCGACAGGATTTTCGGCACAAGCGAACCTCGTAGCGTTCCTGTCGGCTTCAATCGCTGGTGTCGCTGTTTACGTCAACGCAAAATAATACTGGACAGCATACACCACATTCAAACTCTATTTATTCACTCACTTGAGATCAGATAGTTCTTTAATTGCTCAATTTCTTGCTATAATTCTTCAATTTCTCTTTAGAGCGCCTGTTGCTCCAGTTCGGCCTCGATGTACAGCGAGAGGTCCATCCCTCGCCGCGGTGACGCCGGCTCCAGATACTCAGCGGCGCCAACGTTGGCGCACATCATCCCCAGCACTTCGCCGAACGCCTGCTCCGCCTCCGGTCGAAGCATCCGCCGGAAATCCTCCAGTTCCTTCGCGCGCTGCTCAACAATCATCTGCTGCGTCCTACTTGGCGGCACACATGGACGGAGCGGGTGTTTAAATAAAGACATAAGCCATACCCGGTGAGTAAAAGTGAAACATGTCTCTCCAGTCCGCCTATCGCGAGGATCTGCGTGAATTGGTCGCCGCGATCGACGACCACGGGATCTTCCGTCCCGGTGAACGTGAAGCGTGGGACTAGGGGATCGAGCAGGCCGACGATATGAGCGAGCTGATGATGACGGGCGAGGCCCTACACGCGGCGATGGTTGACCGGGACGGCGTTGACAAGGTCGTCAGCGAGCATACTGAAGAGCGGACGCAGGCATTCGTCTAATCAAATAGTCCGTCGTCCACGATCTCCGTCTTAGCGTCTTCGGGCATCAGTTCGTTCAGGTCTTCTTCCATTGATCTAGGGATGTTTCCTTCAAGTAGAAGGTACTCGTCGCCCCACTCTTCGTTAGTGACAGCACATCCGTCTACGTCACCGACGAGATTATACACTGAGCTTTTCACACGTTCTATTTCGAATCCCTGAGCCAAGTAGGGAATCTGAATCTCGAATTTTAGATCCCTACTTGCGGGATCTCGACCACAAAGAGCTGAATCGTAATTGTCCCAGTGATCTATAAAGTGGAAGTACAACTCCTCAATACTGGATCTCTGTCCCTGATCGTTAATACCCGGCGTAAGCTCAAAACAGATAATATCCTGTGTACTACCAGATACGTGGCAAGTTTTCAACCCCTTCAGATTCTTACTCTTGTACTTGCCCTCACGGACCGGATTCTCGATTATTTTAATAATCTGTTTGCGATAGCTGTCAAAATATCCACCGCTTTTCAATTTGTCAACTTGCTCTTCGAATTTTTTGTCCCAATTGACATCCCACGGGGTGTCAGTCGGCAATTCCGACATCTAAGAGCTAAGGAGATTCTCTAAATCAGGGTCATCAACCGGGTCGCGATCGGGCTCGCCGATACGATTACGCATCTCAGGAGGCATGATGACCTCGTCGATATACTCTGCGAAGTCCATCTCCTCCTCTTGGTCAAAGTTCTGCCAAAGCCAAGAGTCCTTAGCGTGTTTGACAAGCTCGTCAGTGGACATCCGACGAGTCTCCTCATGGATGCGGCTGATGAGATATTCTTTTTTCGGCGAGAGATCTCCCCCATCCAGACTAGTGGCATACTGGCCGTCCTCCCGAATCTGGACTCTGCCCTCGGATTTCAGATCGTCCAAAGCCTTCCGCACTACCTCAGAGAACGGACCATACATATACGGGATGAAAGTAGCATCCGTCAATCGCTGGCCCGTTTTCTGAGCAGTGTATATCTCCCCGTAGAAGATTAATTTCTGTATCCGTTTCTCATAGAGTCCCTCATACCGCGAAAGGAACTCCACGATTATCTCCTTTAGCTCCTCCTGATCGTCCTCATCTAGACTCACCTGAGGATCGTCAGAGGGGTTACTGGGAGTCATGTCGTACAACACCTACTCAGCCCGGATGGGGCATAAACTTGGTGTAACTGGCCTATGAAATATCGACCGGAATAAACGCTCTAAAAACGTAATAGGGCCTATTAGCCGATCAAACCTCCAATATTCTAACAAATGAGTGTACGACACGCTTCCATAGTTGATCGAGCGGCGTCGGATACGGCGTCATATACTCGATCACGTCGTCAAGCGCGACCAGCAGACCGATGAACGCGAAGCCCGAGCCGGTCGCCGGGTAGTACGGCCAGATCGACGCGAAGCCGAACAGCGACAGCGCCACGCCCACATAGAAGTGGTTCGGCGCGACACCCGAGCTAATCTCTCGCCAGGAGTAAAGCCGCCAACCGCTCGCTGTCGCTCACAATTGTAGAAATCCAGTCCGCCCTCCCCGAATTGAACGGGGGACAAGTCGATCTACAGTCGACTGCTCTACCAAGCTGAGCTAAGGGCGGTTACCGAAACATAGCCGCCGGATTCGACTTAAGGGTTCCCTTTCAGAGCAGGTGTGATCCGCCGTACCGCGGCCCCGATCGCGGGACTCGAACGCCGCTCTCGTCGCGTCCGGACCGCCTCGCCGCGCGGCAGTTAAGTCGCTCGCGGCGGGAGCGGGGACATGGCCGACGGCGACGACAGACAGGCGACGTTCGGGTCGGACGGGAGCCTCGAAACCGAGACGACGCCGGACGCGACGGGCGAGAACGACTTCGGCGAGCAGAAGGAGGCCAACGAGACCGACGGCGGGTACAGCCGCTACGTCGTCTCCAGCCTCCTCCAGAAGGCGGTCCGGCGCTCCGACGAGGAGGTCGCCGCGTGGGCCGCGTGGGAGCTGGCCCGCTCCGGGTACGCCTGGAACCTCTGGGACCGGCTCAACCTCTACGTCGTCGAGGACCTCCGCGCCGGCGACGAGGTCGCGCTCCTGATCGAGCGCTACGAGGAGCTCGCCACCGAGCGCTGGGAGCCGGACGAATGGAAGGGGCGGCTCTGTGCGGTCCACGCCGCGCTCGCGGCGGCCCGCGCGCGCTCGACCCGCGAGGCGTCGAACGCGGACGCCTACTTCTCCGCGGTGGCCGAAATCCGGGCCGAGGCCCGCGAGCACGGCGAGGAGCCGGCACACGACTTCCCCGTCGGCGACCTCGAACCGGACGGCAAGTTCGACGCCGTCTTCGACGGCCACACCGGCGAGGGGTCGAAGCGCGGGCGCGGCACCCGCTTCTTCAAGACCCACGGCGCGCGCGTCGGCCCGGAGGGAGAAGACGAGCGGAGCGCGCGCTGGCAGCGCCTCGCGATGCTGCTCGACGAGGAGATCGAGTACGACGCCGACGAGCTCGACCGCGCCGTCGAACCGGTCGATCCCGAGGAGCCGTGGGGCGAGTCGGACGCGGACGGCGACGGGAACGACGACACCGGTTCGCTCGACGACTTCACCGAGTGACCGCGACCGACGAGGCCGGCAGCGGCCGCGACTCCAGCGTCGACGACCGCTCCGCCCTCGCCGATCCCCGCTTCCGCCAACGCTTATGAGCCGGGGCGCGTTACTTGGAATATGACAAACGTCGTAATCGTCGGCGGCGGACCCGCCGGCCTGAGCGCGGGACTGTTCGCGAGCAAGAACGGCCTCGACACCACTCTTTTCGACACGGACGGGACGTGGATGCACAAGGCGCACCTGTTCAACTATCTCGGCGTGGGCTCCGTCGGCGGCAGCGAATTCATGGCGACCGCACGCCAGCAGGTCGACGACTTCGGCGTCGACCGCCACCAGGGCGAGGAGGTCACCGGCGTCGACGCGGCCGGCGACGGCTTCACGGTCTCGACCGAGGAGGGCGAGTACGACGCCGACTACGTCGTCCTCGCGACGGGCGCGAACCGCGACCTCGCGGAGTCGCTCGGCTGCGAGTTCGACGACGACGACACCGTCAGCGTCGGCGTCTCGATGGAGACCAGCGTCGAGGGCGTCTACGCGACCGGCGCGATGGCCCGCGCCGAGGAGTGGCAAGCGGTCATCTCCGCGGGCGACGGCGCCGCCGCCGCGCTCAACATCCTCTCGAACGAGAAGGGCGAGCACTACCACGACTTCGACGTCCCCGACACCGCGGCGTCGGTGTTCGGCGACCTGATCGACGACGAGGAGTAACACCCCTTTTCGGCGCCTTCGAGGGCGCGCCGTCGGCTCGATTTTTCTTCTTCCGGTCAGCGACGCGACAGCCGGCGACGGACCGCGTCGAGGCCGCGCCGCGCCCGCCGTCCGATCCCCATCGCGGCGAACGCGGCGCGAACGAACCAGTCGGTCGGGATCCGGTCGGGGAATGTCAGCGGGCCGACCCGCGAGACCCCGACCGTTCGGGCCTCCGTGTACCGCTGAATCCCCTCACGCCCGTGTCGGCGGCCGAGCCCCGAGTCGCCGAACCCGCCCATCGGCGCGTCGTTTGCGCCCCACGTCGCGAGGAACGCGTCGTTGACGTTCACCGTGCCGCAGTCGATCTCGCGGGCGAGCTCCGCGCCGCGCTCGCGGTCCGCGGTCCAGACGCTCGCGTTGAGTCCGTACGGAGAGTCGTTGGCCGCGTCGACCGCGGCCGCCGCGTCGGGAACCGGCGTCACCGCGGCCACGGGGCCGAACGTCTCCTCGCACGCGACCGTCGCGTCCGGATCGACGCCGGTCAGGACCGTCGGCTCGTAGCAGTACGGCGCCACGTCCGGGCGGGCGCGCCCGCCGGTCTCCACGGTCGCGCCGCGCTCGCGCGCGTCCTCGACGTGCGATTCGACCCGAGCCAGCTGGTCGGCGTCGACGAGCGAGCCGAGGTCTGCGTCGTAGTCGTAGCCGGTCCCGAGCGTCAGCGCCTCGGTCTCGCGGACGAACGCGTCGAGGAACTCCTGATATGCGGACTCGACGACGTAGATCCGCTCGGCGGAGAGGCAGAGCTGGCCGGCGTTCGAGAAGCAGGCCTGGACCGCGCCGCGGGCGACCTCGTCGACGTCGGCGTCGGCGCACACGACGAGCGGGTTGTTGCCGCCGAGCTCCAGCGAGCAGCCGATCAGGTTCCGGCCCGCGCGCTCCGCGATCGTCCGCCCGACCGCCGTGCTTCCGGTGAACGCGACGTAGTCGACCGCGTCGATCAGCGGTGCCCCGATCGTCGGCCCCTCGCCGGTGACGACCTGGAAGAGGTCGTCGGGGAGGCCGGCGAGCTCCAGCAGCTCGGAGCACAGCAGCGCCCCGTACGGCGTCTTCTCGTCGGGCTTGAGCACGACCGCGTTGCCCGCGGCCAGCGCGGGGATCGCGTCGCCCATCGACAGCGTGAGCGGGTAGTTCCACGGCGAGATCACGCCGACGACGCCGACCGGCTCGCGCGTGACCGTCGCGGTCGTGATCCCGGGCGCGACGCCCCGGCGTCGCTCCTCGGCGAGCGCGTCGGGCGCCTCGCTCGCGACGTACGAGCAGCCGGTGGGCACGTCGAACAGCTCCTCGACCGCGGTCCGCCGGGACTTCCCGGTCTCGACCTGGAGGACGTCGAGCAGCTCCTCGCGGCGGTCCGCGACGAGCTCGCCGAACCGCTCGACGATCCGCGCGCGCTCCGCCGCCGGCGTCTCGGCCCACGCTTCTTGGGCCGCTCGGGCGCGCTCGACCGCGGCCGCGACGTCGTCCGCGCCGCAGGCCGGGACGCTCCCGATCCGCTCGTCTGTCGCCGGGGCGAACACGTCGATCGCGTCGGGATCGCCGCTCGGTCCGTCGCCGTCGTCCGCGGGCCGCGCTCGCGCCGCGCGGTCGGCGAGGCCGTCGAGTCGTCGCGCCGCGAGCGTCGGCGCGTCGCCGACCGCGGTGGGGGTATCCGTCGAGGACATCAGATACCGAACGGACGGTCGGCGGAGGGAAAGCGGTACCGGCGACTCGTCCCGTCGGGCCCGTTCGACGGGGCCGACTCACTCTCTGACGTCTGTTTCCCGCTCGGCGGAGACCGTCGCGACGGACTCACCCCCGACAGCCTCCGACGACGCGCCGTCCTCGGAGAGCATGTCGATCACCTCGAGCAGCAGCGACACGACGAGGGGACCGACGATGACGCCGACGGCGCCGAGCGTGAGGATGCCGCCGACGAAGCCGACGAAGTAGAGCCCGGGAGAGATCTTCCCGGCCCAGCCCGCGAGACGGGTCCGGATCACCGCGTCGGGGACGAACGCGACGACGACGAGCCCGATCACGAGCACGGCGACCGCCCGCGCGGTCTCCCCGACGAGGAGGTCGCCGGCCCCGAGCGCGACGACGAGGACGCTCGGGCCGACGACGGGGATGAACTGGAGGACCCCCGCGATGACGGCCAACAGGACCGGCGAGCCGTAGCCCAGCACCCGGAACACCGCGAGCGCCAGGACGAACGTCCCCGCCGCGGTCGCGGCCTGAAGCACGTAGATCGAGTACAGCGTCTCTCGCGTCCGCTTGTGGAGTCGAGCCGGGATGTCGTGGTACTCGGCCGGGACGACGCCGAAGACGGCCGTCCCGACCGCTCCCGGACGGTAGAGGATGCCGTACACGAGGAACGTGAACACGACGAGCTGTAAGACGAGCACCGGCGCCGCGCCGGCGACGGCGAGCGCGACGTCTCGGATGAACGCTTCGGCGGCCGCGACGAACGGCGCGATCTCGACGACCGTCTCGAAGCCGCCGAGGCTGATCGGGACGGCGTCGGGGATCCGTTCGAGGATCGCGATCAGCTGCGACCGGCGGCGGTACAGCGCGTACAGCAGCGGCGCCACGAGGAGGGTGGCGCCGAGGAAGGCGATCGCGGTGGTGGCGGCGCACGCGATCCGTCGCGAGAGCCCGTGGCTCACCAGTTGCTGGCGGACCGGGTAGAGGACGTACGCGACGGTGACCGCGAACACGACCGTCCGCAGCACCTCGGCCAGCACGGCCGCCGCGAGCGTCGCCAGAACGACGAGCAGCACCGCAAGCAGCCGTTGCCGGGTGAGAACCATGTGCCTGAGACACTATCGGCGAGCAAAGTCGTTGCGGTGGCCGCGGCGACCGCGAGTTGGTTCTTTTAAATCTCTGCGACCGGCGGCGACAATTGCTTATAAAGAACAATGCGGTCGGCGCGTGCCTCCGAGTGGCCGCCGGAGGCGGCCGCGAGGAGCACGCGCGAGGGAGTCAGTCGCCGGAGCGAAGCGGCGGCGACTGACGAGGCTGGGGAGGTGTGAGGTGCGGTGCGGGGTGGGACTCAAAGGGGCAGCCGCGAGACCACAGTAGGCGACGTAAGCACCGCAGCGAGCGGAGCGAGCGAGGAGCGCAACGAGCGTACTGTGGTCTCGCGGCTGGGGCTTTGGAGGTGTTCATCGCCGATCCGCCAGCAACTGCGTAGAACCGAGCGGTTGGGGCTTTGGAGGTGATTGCCGCCGCTCGGCGGTCAGCTATTTCTAAGCAACCCGTCGAAATTTGGAAGCGTTTCTCGGCGAAGTATCGAAGGCCCATCACGAACACGTCGATCCGCCCCGAGGTTGCCGCCAGAACCACAGCACCGTCACCAGCAACCACAGCACCTAACCTCGCGCCGGCCCGACACCGGGTATGCGCATCGACCCGTTCGGCCTCGAACGCTGGTTCGCGGAGCACGAACACGAGGCCGACATCATGCTGGCCGAAAGCGGCATCCGGTCGCTCGACGCGAGTCGGTTCGACCTCGACCCGGGGAAGCTCGGCTACGTCATCCCGACCAACGGCGACCCCGAGTTCCGGGCGTCCGTCGGCGACCGCTACGACCGGAGCGCCGACGAGGTGCTGTTCACCTGCGGGACCCAGGAGGCGAACTTCCTGACGTTCCTCTCGCTGCTCGGCGACGAGGGCGCAGTCGACGGAGAGCGGGGCGCAGACGGCGAGGGAGACTCTCCGCCGGCTGGCGTCGGCTCCGGCACCCACGCCGTCGTCGTCACCCCCACCTATCAGGCGCTCCACGCCGTGCCGGACGCGTTCGGCGACGTGACCCGCGTCGAACTGGAGCCCCCCGAGTGGGAGCTGGACCCGGACGCGATCGCCGACGCCGCCCGCGACGACACGGCCGTGATCGTCGTGAATAACCCGAACAACCCGACCGGGCAGTACCACGACGAGGCGGCGATGCGGGCCGTCTACGACGTCGCCGTCGAGCGCGACGCCTACCTGCTCTGCGACGAGGTGTACCGCCTGCTCGCCGAGGAGCCGCGGCCGCCGGTCGCGAGCTACGGCGCGCACGGTGTCTCGACGACCAGCCTCACGAAGGCGTACGGGCTCGCCGGGCTCCGGTTCGGCTGGATCGCCGGCCCGGAGCCGGTCGTCGAGCGCGCGTGGCAGTGGAAGGACTACACGACCATCTCGCCGAGCCTGTTCGGCCAGCACGTCGCGAAGCAGGCCCTGGGGCGGCGCGAGGACCGGATCCTCTCGGAGAACCGCGAGCTTGCGGCCGCCCACCGCGAGACGGTCGCGGACTGGGTCAGCGACCACGGCCTCGACTGGCTCGACCCGGTCGGCGTCAACGCGTTCGTAACTGTCCCGGAGGGCTTCGACGACGCGGAGGCGTTCTGCCGGACGGTCGTCGAGGAGGCGAGCGTCGTGCTCGCGCCCGGGGGCCTGTTCGGCTTCCCGGACCGCTTCCGGATCGGGTTCGGGCTTCCGACCGAGGAGCTGGAGGACGGCCTCGACCGCGTGAGCCGCGTGATCGAGGACCACGCGGCGGCCCCCGACTCGGCCGCGACGACCGGAGGTGACGCCTGATGGGACTGTTCGACGACCTCAAAGACGACGTGGTCGAGTTCGTCCGCGACCCCACCGACGAGCAGAAGATTCTGGTGACCGCGGCGCTGTCCATCGCCGTCGCGGACCGCTTCTTCTACGCCATCGACTTCCCGTTCGTCGTCCGGACGACGGCCGCGGTCGGCGTCGGCTTCATCGTGATGTTCGTCGTCAGCTACCTGTACACGGGACAGCTCGTCCCGCCGGACGGGAACGTCGACGACGACGAGGAGCCGGAGGAGTACGTCGACGAACTCGATCCGTAGCCGCGCTCGGTTTTCCCGAGGTCCGTCCGCTCGGCCCTACGTCGCCGCGGTGGTCGCCGCCGCGCCGGCCGTCGCGGCGGAACCGTCGCCGGTCGCGTAGCTGACCGCGTCGCCCCAGTCGACGGGCGGGACGCCGGGGTCGCCGTCGTCGCCGTCGGCCACGTCCTCGCGGAGGTCGCGGTGATCGTAGTCGCGGTCACGGAGCCGGGCCGCGATCTCGGGCGTGACCGCGACGCGTTTCACCGTCCGGCCGACGCCGCCCAGCGACCCGTCGTCGAGCCCGAACTCCACGTCGTACCCGCGGACGTGCGCGTCCTCGAACTCGTCGTGGAGCGCCGCGGCGGCGCGGGCGGCGTGGCGGTACACGCCGTCCCGCCCGGGGTCGGCGGTCGCCAGCGGAATCCGGATCACCGGGACGTACACCGGGTCGCCGTCCTCGCGTTCGGCGACCTCGTGGAGGTTCGCGGCCGACGGGACGTCCGCGCCTTCCCTGACCGGCGCGTCGGTCGGCGTGGGGAGGTCGCCGTCGAGCGCGTCCGCGACGCGGTCGACCCGCTCGTCGCCCGAGCGGTACGCCAACGCGACGATGCCGCCGATGATCATGAGGCCGCCGCCCACGAACGCGCCGGCGACGACGAGACCGCCGGCGGTCAGCGGGAGGGCGGCCCGTGTGGCGGACGGTACGATCGAGATCGGGGCGGCGAGCAGAGGGTGGACGTTCGGGGACACGGGAGACGATGCTTCCGGATCCACTTTGAGTGTTTCCCCGCTGAGCGGTTCGCCGCGCTCGCCGACCGGCCCCGCCGCCTGGTCCCGTGAGGGCGCGCGAACGCCGCCTCGAACGCCGTCCCGACGGCGTTCCAAACCGTTTATACACGCGCCGCGGGAAATACCGCTTATGCCGCGAGAGCAGAAGCAGGTTCGCGAACTCCAGGAGGGCAGCTACGTGATGATGGACGACGCGCCCTGTAAGATCAACCATTACAGCACCGCCAAACCCGGCAAACACGGCAGCGCCAAGGCCCGCGTCGAGGGGAAGGGCGTCTTCGACGACAAGAAGCGCTCGCTCTCGCAGCCGGTCGACGCGAAGGTGTGGGTCCCGATCATCCAGCGGAAGCAGGGACAGGTCGTCAACGTCAGCGGGGACGAGGTCCAGGTGATGGACCTCGACACCTACGACACGTTCACGATGCGGATCCCCGAGGGCGAGGACTTCACCTCGGACGACAACATCGAGTACCTCGACTACGAGGGCCAACGGAAGATCATCGGGTAGTCTGCGATGTTCCCCGGGGCGACGACCGACCGCGAAGCTGCTTCCTACGTGGTCGTCGGCGCTCCGCTCGACGCCACGACCACTTTTCAGCCGGGCACCCGGTTCGGACCGGACCGGGTCCGGCGATTCGCCGAGACGTACGACGACTACGACCGCCGCACCGACAGCCGGTTCTCCGCGCTGGGCGTCTGCGACGCGGGCGATGTACGCCCGTGGGACGACGTGCCGGCGTACCTCGACCACCTCGCCGCCGAGCTGCGGAGCGTCGTCTACGACGACGCGACCCCCCTCCTCCTCGGCGGCGAGCACACCGTCACGTACGCGGGCGTGGACGCCGTCAATCCCGACGTCTTGGTCGTCGCCGACGCCCACTTCGACCTCCGCGAGGCGTACGACGGGAACCCGTGGAACCACGCCTGCGTCACGCGCCGGTGTCTCGACGACCTCGGCGTCGACCGGGCCGTGATCGTCGGCGCCCGCACCGGATCCGAGGCGGAGTGGGACCGCGCGGCCGAGGCCGACGTCGAGGTCGTCGCGCCCGAAGACGCCCGCGGGTGGCTCGACGCGCTCGACGTCGAGGACGAGTTCGGGGAGGACGCCGTCTACTGCTCGGTCGACGTCGACGGCCTCGACCCCGCCTACGCGCCCGGAACCGGGACGATGGAGCCGTTCGGGCTGGAGCCGCGGGAGGTCCGCGACCTCGTCCGCGCGGTCGCGCCCCGGGCCGACGGGTTCGACGTCGTCGAGGTGAACGACCGCGACGACGGGCAGGCGGCGGCGGTGGCGGGCAAACTGCTGCGGGAGTTCGCGCACTCGCACGCGGACGCGGCAGACGACGGCCGGACCGGCGGCTCGGAGTGAGCCGGCACCGGGCTTCGGAACGGCGGGGCGAACCTTACGAGACCTCGGAGAGACGCCGCCGCGCGGCGGTCACCGCTTCCATCGAGTCGATCCACTCGCGGGGGTCGGTACACCAGATGCGGTCCCCCTCGACGCTGACACAGAAGACCGATTCGCCGGAGGGCGACAGCGTGACGCGGTCGACGTCGGGGCGGTCACCGAGGTACGCGTCGATGAGCCGTCGGGCGGTCTCCGCCTCCGACCGGAGGCGGTCCCCCGCGGCGTACTCGATGGCTATCTCTGCCATGCCGTCGAGTTAGAACTACACGATTAATAACTACTGTTTTCTGGCAGCGATTGCGGGTTCCCCGGATCTCGGCCGGGCGCGTCCCCAGATCTCGGCCGGGCGCGTCCCCGGATCTCGGCCGGGCGCGTCCGGGCAGCCGACTCACCTGTCGTCGAACACGACCTCGCCGTCGACGACCGTCAGCGCGACGTCGATCTCGTCGATCGCGTCGCCGCGCTCCCACGGCGAATCGTCGAGCGCGACGAGGTCGGCGCGCTTTCCCGCCTCGATCGTTCCGAGCCGGTCCTCGTCGAAGCCGGCGTAGGCGGCGCCGCTCGTGTACGCCCGCAGCGCCTCGGTGACGGTGAGCCGCTGCGCCGCCGCGGGGGCGGTGACCGCGTGGTGAACGCCGACGAGCGGGTCCATCGGCATCCCGTCGGAGCCGAACGCGAGCTCGACGCCCGCGTCGAGCATCTCGCGGTAGCGGTTCGTCTCCGCGGTGCGCTCGGGTCCCAGGCGCTCCTCGTAGAGGCCGCCCTCCCGAGCCCACTTCAGGAAGTTCGGCTGGACGCTCGCGACGACCCCCGTCTCCGCGAGCCGCTCGATCGCGTCGTCGTCGGCCAGTTCGACGTGTTCGATCCGGTGACGCGTCTCGCCCGGATCGGTCCGCGAGGCGTCCTCGTACGCGTCCAGCACGGCGTCGACCGCCTCGTCGCCGATGGCGTGGGCGGTGAACTGGAAGCCGGCCTCGGTCGCTTCCGCCACCGTCTCGTTCAGCTCGTCGGGGTCGACGACCCACTGGCCGGTCTCGCCCGGGGCGTCCGCGTACGGCTCCGAGAGGCGCGCGGTCCGGCCGCCGAGGCTCCCGTCCGTGTACGACTTGATCGCGCCGGTCTCGACCATCTCGCTCCCGGCGTTCGTGGCGAGGCCGACCTCCCGCGCCGCGTCGAGGTGGTCGCTCCAGTAGTTGATCCGAACGCGGGCGGTGAGCTCGCCCGCTGCGTCGAGGTCGCGGTAGACCCGGGGCGCGTGCGAGTCGCGGACCATGTCGTGGAACCGGGTGATCCCGCGGGCGGCGCAGTGCTCCAGCGCGGCCTCGACGACCGTGCGCGTCTCCGCCGGCCCCGGCTCGACGGCGCGGTAAATCGGGTCGATAGCGGCCTCGAGGAGGACGCCGGTCGGCTCGCCGTCGTCGTCGGTCGGCACCGTCTCGTCGGGGGCGTCGGCGAGCGCGTCCGCGAAGCGGTCGAGCGCGACGCCGTTGACCGCGGCGACGTGCATGTCCTCGCGGAACGCCGCGACCGGGCGCTCCGTCGAGACGCGGTCGAGGTCCGCGCGGGTCAGGTAGCGCGACTCGTCCCACGTCGACTCGTCGTAGCCGTAACCCAGCACCCAGTCCTCCGCCTCCCCGTCGCCGTCCGGCGCCTCGACGCCGCTCGCCTCGGATTCCACTTCCGCCGCGCGCTCTGCGAGCAGGTCGACGGCCGCGTCCGGGGAGTCCGCCGCGGAGAGGTCCGCGTGGACGAGGTAGCGGCCGACGGTGGTGAGGTGGGTGTGCGCGTCGATAAATCCGGGGAGGAGGACGCGCCCGTCGAGGTCGACCACGTCGGTGTCGACGCCGGCGAGCAGTTCCACGTCGTGGGTCCGGCCGGTTCGGACGATTTCGCCGTCGCGCACGGCGACGGCCTCGTGAACCGCGTCGCCGCCGTCGTCTGCGTCGCCGCCCGAACCCGGGTCCGCGAGCGTGTGTACCTCCCCGTTCACGAAGATCCGGTCCGCGGCCTCGGTCATGGAAATTCGGGGGACTCACAGCGTGTTAACCGTTCGGGAAACGGCGACCGATTTATTCGGGCGCCCGACGAACCGCCGCGTATGTACGACAACGTCCTCCTGCCCACCGACGGAAGCGTCGGCGTCGACCGCGCGATCGACCACGCGATCGACGCCGCCGACCGCTACGACGCGACGCTCCACGTCCTCTACGTCGTCGACAGCGACGTGGTGAACGCTTACTCCGGCGACGAGTTCGTCGACGGCGCCGAGGGCGCCGAGGAGACGCTCGAAGAGACCGGCCGCGAGGCGCTCGACGCCGTCGCCGAGCACGCCCGCGACGCCGGCGTGGAGGCGGTCACCGCGCTGCGGTACGGCGTCCCCCACGAGGAGATCCTCCGCTACGCCGACGAGGAGGACGTCGACCTCACGGTGATGGGCTCGAAGACGCGCTCGGGCGACTACCGCCGCATGCTCGGCTCCGTCACCGAGCGCGTCTCCCGCCAGTCGCCAGCGCCGGTGAGCATCGTGAAGACGACCGTCGAGCCCTGACCGGAACCGACGCCCGAGGCGAGCGGCCGACGCCGGCGCCTCGGGGGTGTCTATAAACGGTCTCGCACGTCCGCCGCAACCGCTGAGAGCGCCGCCTCCGCGGCGTCGACGCGATCCGCGAGGCTACAGAACCCGTGCGCCATCGCCGGGTAGTGGCGGTGTTCGACCGCGGTCCCCTCGCGCCCGAACCGCTCCGCGAGCGCGACGCCGTCGTCGCGAAGGGGGTCGAACCCGGCCGTGACGACCGTCGCGGGCGGCAGGTCGCCGAGGTCCGTCGCCCGGAGCGGGACCGCGTAGGGGTTCGCGGCGTCCACCCGACTCCGGAGGTACCGCTCGTAGAACCATCGCATGTCCTCGCGCGTCAGGAGCGGCCCGTCGGCGTTCTCGCGGTAGGAGTCCGTCTCGAAGTCGTGGCCGGCGATCGGATAGAGCAGGAACTGGCCGGCCGGCTCGGGGAGGTCGCCGACGTCGCGGGCGCGGAGCGACACCGCGACGGCGAGCGCGCCGCCAGCGCTCGTCCCCGAGACGCCGATTCGGTCAGAGTCGACGCCGAGCGAGTCGGCGGCCTCCGCGACCCACGACACCGCCGCGGCGGCCTCATCGACCGCGACAGGGAACGGGTGTTCCGGGGCGAGCCGGTAGTCGACGGAGACGACGACCGCGTCGGCGCGGGTCGCGAGCTCGCGGCAGATACCGTCGACGGAGTCGAGCGTCCCGAGCGTCCACCCGCCGCCGTGGAAGTGGACGAGGGCGCGGGATGCTGCCGAGTCATCGACGGCGCTCTCGGACCGATACACCCGGACCGGCACGTCGCCGTGCGGGCCGTCGAACGCGCGGTCGCGGACCTCGGCGACGGGCGGCTCCGGCGGCCCGGAGAACAGCTCGTCCTCCAGGCGTCGGGCGTCCTCGACGGAGAGGTCGCTCCACGCGGGCGGTCCCAGCGACTCGATCTCGTCGATCGCCGCGGCGAGGTCGGCGTCGAGTTCGGCCGCGCGCATACCGGGGCGAGGCGGTGGGCCTTTGTAAGTCGGTCGGCAACTCCGGGCGATGGACGTCCGGCTGACCTACGAGGACGGCACGATCCGAGTCGACGCGGACGCCGACCTCGGCCCGGACGCGCTCCCGCCGCTGCCCGGGGTCGAGACCGACCCGCGGACCGGGACCGGTCGGGCGCCCGCGCACCGCTACGCCGAACTCCGACGCGCGCTCCGAGTGGCGGGCGTCTCGGTCGACGACCAGGTCCTCGACGCGAGCGACCGCGCCGCGAGCGAGGCCGGGCTGGCGGACGCGCTCGCCACCGACTACGACCTCCGCGAGTACCAGCGCGAGGCGCTGGACGCGTGGCACGAGGCGGGCGAGCGCGGCGTGCTCGAACTCCCGACCGGCGCGGGCAAGACCGTGATCGCGATCCGCGCGATGGTCGAGCTGGGCGCCCCGACGCTCGTCGTCGTCCCCACGGTCGACCTGCTCGACCAGTGGCAACGGGAGTTAGAGCGCGAGTTCGACGTCCCGATCGGCCGGTTCGGCGGCGGCGAGCAGCGCCGCGAGGCGGTCACGGTGTCGACGTACGATTCGGCGTACCTGAAGGCGGACGGCGTCGGCGACGCCTTCGAGTTCGTCGTCTTCGACGAGGTCCACCACCTCGGCGGCGAGGGGTACCGCGACGCGGCCCGCCTCCTCGCGGCGCCCGCGCGGCTCGGACTCACGGCCACCTTCGAGCGCCCGGACGGCGCCCACGAGGTCGTCGCCGACCTGGTCGGCGACCGCGTCTACGCGCTCGACGTGGACGACCTCGCGGGCGACCACCTCGCGCCCTACGACATCCGTCGGATCGAAGTCGAACTGACCGACGAGGAACGCGAGCGCTACGACGAGAAGCAGGGGACGTTCGTCGAGTACGTGCGCGACGCGGGGATCACGTTCTCCAGCGGGAGCGATTACCAGGAGCTCGTCAAGCGCTCGGGCAACGACCCGGCCGCCCGCGAGGCGCTCCTCGCGAAACAGGACGCCCGCGAGATCATGATGAACGCCGACCGGAAGGTCGACCGGCTCGGCGAGATCCTCGACCGCCACCGCGACGACCGCGTGATCGTGTTCACGGCCCACACCGACCTCGTCTACCGACTCTCCGAGCGCTTCCTCCTCCCCGCGATCACCGCCGAGACGGGCGCGACGGAGCGCCGCGAGATTCTCGAACGCTTCCGCGACGGCACGTACGGGCGGGTCGTCGCCGCCAACGTCCTCGACGAGGGCGTCGACGTGCCCGACGCGAACATCGCGGTCCTGCTCTCCGGCTCGGGCAGCGAGCGCGAGTTCACTCAGCGGCTCGGTCGCGTGCTCCGCCCGAAGGAGGACGGCGGGCGGGCGACCCTGTACGAGCTCGTCAGCGCCGAGACGGCCGAAGAGCGGGTGGCGAGCCGGCGGCGATAGCCGACCGTCGCCGGCTCACTCCGCGTCGCGGTCCCGCCGAAGCTCCCTGACGCCCAACAGCACGTACGCCGCGCCGACGAGCCGGAGGAACGTATCGAACCCCGGCCGCCACTCGACCGCGTCCGGGTCCTCGTAGAGGAGCCGCGGCGCGATCGCGCGGTACGCCCGCGGAACGACGAGGAGGACGGTTCCGAAGGCGCTGGTGACGTACATCGCCAGGGCGTAGGCCCGGCCGCCGATCAGGGCGAGCGCGACGACGGCAACGCCTTCGGCCCGCAGCGTCGGGCGCGTTCCCCGTCTCGGTTCGACGTCGTCCGGGTTCTCGACGGCGACGCGTTCGAAGGCGGCGACGATACGGTCCGGGACCAGCACCGTGAGCGCACCGAGCGCGCCGATAATTGCTCGGATCATGGTCGGAAATACGCGACGGGGCTCATTAGTCGCCCCCACGGTTCTCTCGCTTTGAGAAGGTCGGTTCAGTCGTCGCCGTCCATGTCGAGCGAGCGCTTCTCGCCCAGCTCCGATTCGAGGCTGCCGCGCTCCCAACTCCTGACCGCGTCGCCCTCGACCTCGGCGCGCAGTTTCTCCTCTAAGAGGTTCACCGCGACGCTGTTGGCGCCCTCCGGGATGATCACGTCGGCGTGTTTCTTCGAGGGCTCGATGAACTGCTCGTGCATCGGCTTCACCGTCGAGAGGTACTGGTCGATGACGCCCTCCAGGTCGCGGCCGCGCTCGATCACGTCCCGGCGGATCCGGCGCAGGATCCGCACGTCGGCGTCCGTCTCGACGAACAGCCGGAGGTCCATCATGTCGTTTATCTCCTCGTCGTACAGCGCGAGGATGCCCTCTAACACGATCACGTCCGTCGGCTCGACCGTGACGCGCTCGTCCTCGCGGTTGTGGATCTCGAAGTCGTACTGGGGCATCTCGACGGACTGGCCCTCCAAGAGGGCCTCCAAGTGCTCCCGGAGGAGCTCCCACTCGAACGCCGAGGGGTGGTCGTAGTTGACCTCCTGGCGCTCTTCGAACTCGAGGTGCGAGAGGTCCTCGTAGTAGTTGTCCAGCGGGATCCGGGTGACGCTGTCGCCGAGGTCGCGGGTGACGAGCCGGGAGACCGTCGTCTTCCCGGCGCCCGTCCCCCCCGCGATCCCGATCACGAACGAGGGAATGGCCATATCGCAGTTCGAACGTCGGAGGGTTTGAACGCTCTCTTTTCCTCGCCGCGTGCGGTCCTCGTCACCGCCGCGCACGTTTCGGCTTCGCCGCCGCGGACGCGACGCGTCTCCCCACCGCACGCCCCGTTTCCGTCCTGCGTGCGAACCGATCGCATGTCTACGACCGGCGCGGATAAAACGCTACCGGGGGCACCTTTTAGCCGGTTGGAGCGGATCCGAGTCGTATGCGAACAGACACCACGGTCCGCGACGTGATGCACCGCGAGTTCCTCGGCGTCAGCGAGTCTGACTCGCTCCCGGAGGCGGCCGAACTGCTGGTCGACGAGGAAACGAACTGCTTGGTCGTCGTGCGCGGCGGCGAGCCGGTCGGGCGGTTGGAGTCCCGCGACGCGCTCGACGCGCTGCTGGACGCGATCGGCGTCTCCGACGAATCGGCGGCGGCGTCCTCTGAACACCTCACCGTCGGCGACGTAATGGGCCCGCCGCTGCCGGCGGTGTCGCCGGACGACTCGCTGGCGGCCGTCGAGGAGCGGCTCGTCTCGGAGGGGGCGGACCGCGTCGTCGCGGTCGACGACGGGGAGGCGGTCGGCGTGGTCACGGACGGCGACGCGCTCGCCGCGGGCGCCCCGCGGACCGGCGCCGGCGCCGAGGGGTTCGGTGACGAGAGCGCGGCCGGCACCCCCCGATCGGAGGGGGCGGTGCTGTCGACCGCGGCCGCCGCGGACTCCGACGCGGAGCGCGGCGCCGAGGCGACGATGGACCCGGAGGCCGCGGAGCGCGCCGCGGCCGCGTCGCGTGACGAGGCCGCCGGCACCGACGGCGGGGCCGACTCGGTCGCGGGCGCGCCGAGCGGGACCCCGACGCAGGGGGTCTGCGAGAACTGCGGCGCGCTCGTCCCCGACCTCGTCACTGCGAACGGGCAGGCGGTCTGCCCGAACTGCCGCGAGATCTGAGCTGGCCTCGAAGCGCCCGGTTCGCCGGCCGGCAGCCTCAACAGGCCCCGAGCCGAAGGCGATCGCATGGGCGAGACGGACGCGCGGATCGAGCCGGCGACCGCCGACGACGTCGACGCGGTCACCGACATGTGGGTGGCGCTCGCGGCCGGCCAGCGCGAGCACGGCGCCACGCTCCGCGCCGAGGCGAACCGCGCGACGGTCCGCAAGTGGGTCGCGCAGTCGGTCGTCACGGGCGACCTGCTCGTCGCTCGCGATCCGAACCCAGCGGTGGAGGCGGACGGCGAGGGCGACCGGGAGCCCCGGCCGGTCGGCTTCGTCGGCTTCTCGCTGGAACGCGGCGACTACGAGCGCGACGCCGTCCGCGGGACCGTCAGCAACCTGTTCGTACTCCCGGAGCGGCGCGGGGAGGGCGTCGGCGCGGCGCTGCTCGACGCGGCCGAGCGCGCGCTCGACGAGGCGGGCGCCGACCGCGTTGCGCTGGAGGCGCTCGCCGACAACGACCGCGCCCGAGAATTTTACGCGGAGCACGGCTACGACCGCCACCGCGTCGAACTCACGAAGTCGCTGGGCGACGAGGGCAGCGAGGAGAGCGGAGAGGACCCCGAACCCGCGGCCGAAAGCGACTGACGCCGGCCGGGTTCGCGGAAAGCGACACGCACACATAGGAGGACCGAGTACGACCGCACGCGCCAGGGGAGCATGGGTGGTTCATGCACTCGACTTGTAATCGAGACTTCCGGGGTTCAAATCCCTGCCCTGGCTTCCCGCGGAGGGGCAGAATCCGATTGCGGAACCGTTCCTCGGACATTTCTTAAGTAGCCCCGACGCCCACGTCGGGTATGGACTCGTCGGACCGCGCGCTGCTCGGCGTCGCCGGAATCGTCGGCGCGCTCGTGATCGCGGTCGCGGTCGCCGGCGGTGCCCTCTTCGGCTTCGACGAGTCGGTCGCGCGCCCCCTCCGCCTCCTCGCGGTCGAGCCGCTCACGTGGATCGTGATCGCGGCCCTGCTCGTCGCCGTCGTGGGGAACGCCTACATCGAGTAGCGACCTGAGCGCACGCGCCGACTCCGAGCGGGAACCCGCCTCAGCGCACGACCGTGACCGGCACCGGCGACCGCTGGAACACCGTCTTGGCCACGTTGCCGACGAGCAGGCGGTCCGCGAGCGACCCGCTGTGGGTGCCCAACACGACGACGTCGAACTCCTCGGCGTGCTCGATGATCTGGCGCGCGGGCCGTCCCGCCTCCACGATCGTCTCGATCGCCGCGTCGTACTCGGCGGCGATCTCGCGGGCCCGCTCGAACACCGGCTCGGCGGCCTCGCGGATCCCCTCCTCGCCGTCGTCCGACAGGGCGATCCCCACCGCCTGTCCCATCATCGGCGACGCGCCGCCGACGACGTTCAACACGGTGATCTCGGCGTCGGGGTGGCCGTCGAGCGCGTACCGGAGCGCGCGCTCGGAGAGGTCGGAACCGTCCATCGCCACGAGTACGCGCTCTATCATACTGGCAATAGGCGCGGGCAGCAGATAAACGCACGTGGTGGTGTGGGCCGAGCGCCTCGGGCGACCCCGCGCTCACCCGTCCGCGTCCTCGACGCGCTCACCGCCGACGTCCTCGATCGCTCGGACGAGCGCGTCGAGCGCGCGCTCGGCCGCGCACCGCTTCACCGCGTCGCGGTCGCCGTCGAGGACGGCCCGCTCGGCTCGGACGAACGACTCCTCGGTGCCCCACGGCGCGGCGTGCGCGACGCCGAACCAGACGAGCCCGACAGGCTTCTCGTCGGTGCCCCCGGTCGGGCCCGCGATCCCCGTGGTCGCGACCGCCCAGTCCGCGTCGGCTCGGTCCCGCGCGCCAGCCGCCATCTCGCGGACCACGGGCTCGCTCACGGCGCCGTGAGCGTCGAGCGACTCGCGGGAGACGCCGAGCAGCTCGCGCTTGGCGTCGTAGGTGTACGTCACGAACCCGCGGTCGAAGTAGGCGCTCGCGCCCGGCACGTCCGTCACCCGCGACCCGACCAGCCCGCCCGTGAGCGACTCCGCGGTCGCGAGCGTCTCGTCGCCGTCCGCGAGGAGCGCGTTCAGCCGCGCCGCGGGGTCCGTCGTGTCCTCCATGCTCCCTACACCGGGCGGTCGCCCCTGAGGTTTACGCCCCGTGGCGTCGAAAGGCGAGCGTGACCGAAACCGACTGGGACGAGCGCTTCGCGTCGGGCGAGTACCCGCGCGCGCCGGAGCCGTCCCCCGTGCTTCGCGCCTACGAGCCGTCGCTGCCGGGCGGCCGCGCGCTCGACGTCGCGGCCGGCACCGGCCGCAACGCGGTGTTCCTCGCGGACCGCGGCTACGACGTCGACGCGCTCGACGCCTCGGCGGAGGGGCTCCGGATCGTCCGCGAGCGCGCCGCGGAACGCGGGGTCGCCGACCGAGTCGAGACGGTTCGGGCGGACGTCTCGACGTACGGGTTCCCGACCGAGGCGTACGACCTCGTGGCGATGAGCTACTTCCACACGCTCGACCGGTTCGCGGACCTCGTCGAGTCGCTCGCGCCGGACGGCTACCTCTTCGTGGAGGGGCACCTCCGGTCGGCGGCGCCGTCGCCGTCGGGGCCGAGCGACGACCGGTACCGGTTCGCGGCGAACGAGCTGCTCCGCGCCGGGCTCGGGCTGAGCGTGCGGTACTACGACGAGACGACGGCGGAGCGCCCCGGCGACCGCCGGCGCGCGACGGCGCGGCTGCTCGCACAGAAGTCGAGCGGCGGCCGGCAGTCGTATCCGACGCGCCCGGACGAGCCGGCTCGGTGGCCGGCCGGGGAACGAGACGCGTGAGCGACGACGGCTCCGCGTCGCCCGCGGCGGTCCTCCGATCGGTCGTGGCGCGCGCGGTCGACGCCGACCTCGCGGAACTCGACGGGCGGATCGCTGTCGTCGAGCGGGGGAGCCAATCGACTCGCGGGGAGGCGGCCGGGAGCGACTCCGCGACCCCCGCGGAGCGGCTCGCCGAACTCCTCGGCGAGGCGGACAGCGTCGTCGCCGTCGTCCCGCGGCTCGACGCCGACCTCGCCCGTCGGCTCAACGCGTCGCTGAAGGTCGGAGACGGCGGAACGGACGGAGGGACCGACCCCAGCGCGCCGCGGTCGGCCCGCGTCGTGTTCACCGGGTCCGCGGCCGACCGCCTCTCCGGCGCGACGGGACCCGTCGTCAGGCGCGCGCTCGCCGACCGCGGCGTCGACGCGTACCGCCACGACGGCGAGTCGCCGGTGGCGGTGGCCCTCGGCGACGACCGCGCAGCCGTCGGCCTGATCGACGACGCCGGCGTCGCCGCGCTGCTGTGGACGCGAGACCCCACTGTCCGCGAGTGGGCGGCCGCGACCTGCCGACGCTACCTCGACGCGGCCGAGCCGGCGAGCGGCGGCTGAGCGCCCCGAGCCCGACCGCCCGCGACGGTCCCCGCTCCGCTTTTGAGGGTCGGCGCCGAAGGGGGTCGCATGAAAGCGCTACTGCTGTTGGCGGCCGGAATCGGCGGACTGCTCGAAGCCGTCGCGCCGCGGCGCGCCGTCGCGCTCTGGACGCGCGCGCTCTACCGGAACGCCGGCGAGGCGGAGCCGCGCGACTGGACGTACGCGGCCGCGAAGGCCGAGGGTACGCTGGTCGCCGCCGCGGCGCTCGTGGGGCTGTTCCGGCTCGCGACCGCGGACGACGCCGCGGCAGGTGACGAGGCGGACGGGCGCGACGACGACGCCGACGCGGACGCGGCGTGAGCCGATAGGCTGCCGGCGTCGCCCCGACCCACCCGAACGTATATCTGGCGGCCCTCGGTACAACTTCGCATGTCGGAGCCTCCCGTGGACTCCGGGTCGGAGGACGCGTCGACGGTTCGGGTGCTTCACGTCGACGACGACCCGGACTACCTCGATCTGACAGCGACCTACCTCGAACGGATCGACGAGGCGTTCGAGGTGAGCTCCGAGACGGACGTCGGCGACGCGCTCGACGCGCTGGAGACCGAGCCCATCGACTGCGTCGTCTCGGACTACGACATGCCCGGAACGGACGGGCTGACGCTCCTCCAGCGGGTCCGCGACCGCGGTATCGAGGTCCCCTTCGTCCTGTTCACCGGGAAGGGGAGCGAAGAGATCGCGAGCGAGGCCATCTCGGCGGGGGCGACGGATTACATCCAGAAGGTCGGCGGCAACGACCAGTACGAGGTGCTGGCCAACCGGGTGCGCAACGCCGTCGACCAGCACCGGTCGCGGGTCGCGCTCGCCGCCAGCCAGGAGCGGCTCTCGCGGTTCATCGACCAGTCGCCGCTGGGGACGATCGAGTACGACGCCGACTTCCGGATCGTCCGGGTGAACCCCGCCGCGGAAGAGATCCTCGGCTACGACGAGTCCGAACTGCTCGGCGGCACGTGGCTCCCGTTCGTTCCCGAGCCGGAGCACCGACACGTGGCGGCGCTCGAACGCGACCTCCTCTCCGATAAGGGCGGCTACCAGAGCGTCAACGAGAACGTCCGCAGCGACGGCGAGCGGATCCGCTGCGCGTGGCACAACCAGGTCGTGACCGACGCCGAGGGGGCGGTGATCGGCGTGTTCTCGCAGTTCGAGGACGTCACCGAGGCGGAGGCGCGCAAACGTGAGATCGAACGGTCGAACGCCGTGCTGTCGACCGCGCTCGACGCGCTCCCGGTGGGGATGCTCGTCGAGGACGCGGACCGACGGGTGATCCGAGTGAACGAGCGGCTGTACGAGCTGTTCGGCGTCGAGGGCGACCCGGAGGCCGCCGCCGGCCGCGACTGCGAGGCGCTCGCCGCCGAACTGAGCGAGCGGTTCGCCGACCCGGAGGGGTTCGTCGAACGGATCGAGCGGATCGTCGGGAGCCGGCGCCCGATCGACGGCGAGCGGCTCGCGCTCGCGGACGGGGACACGCTGATTTTGACCTATCGGCCGATCGACCTGCCGGACGGAGACGGTCACCTGTGGGCCTACCGGCGGGCGCGTTCGTCCGAGCGAGCAGACTGATTCAGTCGTTCGCGGAGTCGGCCTCGGCGCTCTCGAACGGGCGCTCCTCGTCGGGGCGGTCCCCGGTCAACAGCACGTGGCAGTCGCGACACCGCGCCTCGTAGGACTCTTCGGCGCCGACGAGGATCGTCGGGTCGTCGACGTGTGCGGGCTCGCCCTCGATGAGCCGCTGGTTCCGGGAGGCGGGCTCGCCGCAGACCGAGCAGATGGCCTGCAGCTTGTCGACGTACTCGGCGGTCGCCATGAGCTGCGGGAGGGGATCGAACGGCTCGCCGCGGAACGTCTGGTCCGTCCCCGAGACGATCACGCGGCTGCCGCGGTCCGCGAGGGCGTTACAGACCTCGATGAGCGCCTCCGAGAAGAAGTTCGCCTCGTCGATCGCGACGACCTCGGCGGGGTCGTCGTCGAGGATGTCGAGCGGGCCGTCGCCCTCGTTGTCGACGACGGTGGCCTCCCACTGCCGGCCCGTGTGGCTGCCGATCGTCGCCTCGCCGTAGCGGTCGTCGATCGCGGGCGTGTAGACGGCGACCGACTGGCCGGCGATTTCGGAGCGCCGGAGCCGCCGGAGCAGCTCCTCCGTCTTGCCCGAGAACATCGACCCGGAGATGACCTCGATCCACCCGGATCGAGTGATGGCGTGCATACCCGATCGGGCCGGAGCCAGCGACTAAACCGTTTCTCTCCGGGGTCAGAACCCGGTCGCGACCGCGACGGCGACGGCGGCGACGAGGATGTACGTCGCCGCGGAGACGGCCCAGTCCCGCCGGATCGGTCCGAGCCGCTGGCGCGGGAGCCCGCGCGCGCGCGGGAGCGGGACGAGCGCGAAGAAGCCGACCATCAGCGCGAACTGCGCGACGCCGGCGACCACCACTGCGACGGCGACCCCGACGCCGAGCGCCGCCTCCACCGCCGCGACGAGGCCGACGAACAGCAGTCCCGAGCCGCCGCCGGCGACGTAGTGGACCCACGTCGCCAGCCGCTCGGGCGCGTCGTCCACCGGGGTGTCCGTGAGCACCCCCGCGGCGACCTTCGGCGCCGTCGCTCCCTCGGGGAGCCGCGCCATGGCCACGTCCATCGCCAGCGTCGCCACGAGTCCGACGACCGGCCCGAGCGCGAGGCCGGCGAGCAGCGAGAGCGTCGTCATGGGAGGAGGGAGGGACGGAAGCGGTTTCACTCCGTCGGCGGCGGAAACGGGTCGGGAGCCCCGAGCCGTCGGCGCCTCAGTCGTCGCGCGGGACGACGGGCTCGCCGCCGATCACGACGCGCGAGACGTCGGCGTGGCCGGCGCGCCTGACGACCGCGCGGACGAGGTCGCGCGCACCGGCGAGGTTGTCGGAGTCGCCGTCGAGGACGAGCAGGTCCGCGTCCGCGCCGGGCTCGATCGCGCCGCGGTTCAGCCCGGCTATCTCTGCGCCGTTGACCGTCGCCATTCGCAGTATCTCCCGGGCGGGGAGGTCGGACAGCTTCGCCGCGAACTCCATCTCGCGGAACATCGACGGCGAGTCGGTCATCACGTTGTCGGTGCCCAGCGCGACCGTCGTCCGCTCGGCCAGCTCGCGGAGCGGCGGGACGCCGACGTTCGTCACGAGGTTCGAGCGCGGGCAGACGACCACAGGCGTGCCGCGGTCGTCGAGCCGTTCGAGGTGGATCCCCTCGGCGTGGACCATGTGGACGAGGAAGTCGGGATCGAGGTCCATCGCGGCGTTGATGTCGTCTGCGTCGCGCTCGCCCGCGTGGATCCCGAACAGCTTTCCGGCCTCGCGCGTCGCCGCCCGGACCGCGTCGAAGTCGGCGTCGCGGGCGCCGGAGGCGCCGTACCCGTCCGCAACCGAGAGCACGTCGGGGTCGTCGCGGCCGAAGACGACCCCCTCGATCGCGCGCTCGCCGAACCCGACCCCCTCGCCCGCGAGCGCGTCGCGGAGCGCGCTCACGCCGTCGACGCCGCCCTCGCGGAACTCCAGGAACGTCCCCGTGCCCGTCGACTCCATGTACCGCAGGGTGCGCGCCATCGCGGCCACCTTCTCCCCGTGGTCCGCCGCCCGGAGGAGGCGGTGTTTCAGCCCGTCCGGCGGCGCGACGAGCTCGTCGAGCGAGAGGCCCTCGCCCGCCTCCTTGGCGATCGAGTCGCCGATGTGGGTGTGCGCGTTGACGAACGCCGGGAGGATCACCTCGTCGCTCTCGACGGACTCCTGCTCGACCCGGACGATCTCGCCGTCCGCGACGACGACCCGGCCCTCGACCGGCTCGAAGTCGGGGCCGACCAGCACCGTCCCCTCCAGATGCATACCGGAGGCTCGCCAGCCCGAGGTTAAAACGTCACGGGAAGCAACCCCGCTCGGCGGCCTCAGCGCCCGTCGAGTCGGGCCCAGAACCCGAGCGTCTCGGGGAGGAGCGCCCGCGGGGCGGCGGCCGCCGCGGCGTCGCCCTCGCTCGTCGTCTCGCCGTCCTCGGGCTCCGGTTCGACGACGCGCTCGACGGCGAACCCCGCGTCCACGAGGGCGCGGTGGAGCTCGGAGACGGTGCGGTCGAACGCGACCAGCTCCGCGTCGTACGACTCGTCGACCTCGATCTCCCGCCGAGGGGACGCGTGGTACCCCCGGCGCGGGCCGCCGCCGTCCGGGTCGATCAGCTCCCGAAACGGGTGCATCACCGCCATGTAGAACGCGCCGCCCGGCCGGAGGACGCGGCGCGCCTCGCGCACGGCGGCGTCGAGGTCCGCCACGAGCTGGAACGCCGCCTCCGAGAACGCCGCGTCGAAGGCGTCGTCGGCGAGCGGGACGCCGGTCGCGTCCCCCTGAACGAACTCGGCGTCGACGCCGTAGTGGTCCCGGAGGCGCCGTGCGTGTCGGAGCTGCTCCTCCGAGATGTCGACGCCGACGGCCCGGCCGGCGCCCGCCAGCGCGGTGCCCACGGTCCCCTGTCCGCCGCCGCAGCCCAGCTCGACGACCGCCGCCTCCTCGATCGGCGGCGGATACTCGGCGCCGGTGGCCGCGTGGCCGTCGGAGTCGAACGGGGTCGGCGCGGGCGGCGATCCCCCCTCGTCGGTGTCGGCGTTCCACAGCGCTTGGAACGCGTCGCTCCACTCGTTCCAGAGGCGGCGGTTCTCGCGGTGCGCGTCGGTCACGCCGGCACGTCGAACGGGGTCGGCATAAACCTCACTCGAACTCGTCGAGCGTCGTCGGCATCGCGCCGCGCACCTCGGTCACGAGCCCGTCGGGGTCGAGGCCGAGCACGTCCGCGGCCGCGCGGCCGACGCGGTCGGTCGCCGGCTCGGGGGCGTACACGCCGAGGCGCCACTGGTTTCGCTGCGCGGTCCGGAGCGCGGAGACCAGCGGCGACTGCCGTTCGAGCCGCCGTATCTCGCCGTTGACGGTGACGCGCGCGGTCGACTCGCGCATCGTCGGCTCGGGCGGCACGTCGAGGATCACGTGATCGCGGGCGACGCCGGCCTCCGCGGCGATCTCGCGTTCGAGGGCGGTCTCGGCCGCGCGGTCCGCGTCGTGGACGCGGTCGGGGACGTCGTCGTACTCGGCCCACACCGCCAGCTTGTACAGGTCGCGCTCGTCGTAGCGGCGGGAGAGCTCGGCGGTCGCCCGGCAGTCGCGGACCGCGGCGAGGAAGTCGTGGTCGTCCATCCGGCGCAGCTCGGCGGCCGTCGTCGCGGTCGCGTCGAGGAGCTCGCTCGCGGCCCGGCGCAGCATCGCCTTCGAGATGCGCGCGACGTGGTGGGTGTAGACGACCGGGTTCATCAGCGCGCGGGCGAGCAGGAGGCTCTCGGCGGTCTGGACGTTCCCCTCGTCCAAGACGAGCTCCGGGCCGTCGCGATCGGGTCCGCCCCCGCCGTCGCCGTCCGCGCCAGCGCCGCGCTCGACGAACGTTAACTCGCGGACGAACCGCTCGGTGTCGATGGTGCCGTACGGGACGCCCGTGTGGTAAGCGTCGCGCACGAGGTAGTCCATCCGGTCGACGTCGAGCTCGCCCGAGACGAGGCCGGCGTACGAGCCCTCGCCGGCGACGATTTCGGCGATCCGGTCCGGGTCGAGGTCGTGGTCGCGCAACACCTCGCCGACCGCGCCGGTCGCGAGCAGCTCGTCGACGTCGTCGTGGTACTTCCCGGTGCGGCGGTGGGTGAGCGATTCGAGGTTGTGGCTGAAGGGTCCGTGACCGACGTCGTGGAGCATCGCCGCCGCCTCGATGCGGTCGGCCCGTTTCCCCTCGATCCCGAGGTGGTCGAGCGCGCGGCTCGCGAGGTGGTAGACGCCGAGGCTGTGTTCGAACCGGGTGTGGTTCGCGGAGGGGTAGACGAGCTGGACCGTCCCGAGCTGTTTGACGTGGCGGAGCCGCTGGAGGGCGGGGGTGTCGACGAGGGCCGCGGCGACACCGTCGATCTCGATGTGGTCGTGGACGGTGTCCTTGACCGTGATCATGCGTTTGCCTTCGGCGGCACGGGATAAAAGGCTGGGAGTGTCGCCCGTGTCGGGGGAGCGGCGCCGCGGGCCGCTGTCCTCGCGGGCCGACTCTGCCCCCGACCGATTCCGTCGCCCGCGAATTTGCGGCACGATTTAACATCCGGCCCCGCGAACGGTCGCGTATGTACGACGTACTCATCGGCGTCGGGCTCGACGACGAATCGCGGGCGACGGCACAGGCCGAAGCGGTCGTCGACCTGCCGGGCGACTCCGACGAGGTGACCGCACACCTCTGTCACGTCTTCCAGGATAACCCGGAGGGGGCGTCGGTCCACCAGCTCGGGACCGTGCGGCGCGCCCGGGAGATCCTGGAAGACGCCGGCGTGAACTGCGTCCACCACGAGGCGAGCGGCGATCCGGGCGAGGAGCTCATCGCTGCCGCGGACGCCGCCGACGTCGACCTCATCTGCGTGTCGGGCCGCAAGCGGAGCCCGGCCGGCAAGGCGGTCTTCGGTAGCACCACGCAGACGGTCGTGTTGAACGCGGACCGACCCGTGTTGACCGTCCCGGTGTCGGCCGGGGACTGAGTCGACGCAGAAGCGGCGGGCTCGGGGGCCGACGTCGCCCGCGACGCTCAGGCAGAGGGCCGTCCCGTCGCGCGCAGTCCCAGAACGTCCCGCGCCGCGGCCGCGACGGCGTCGACGCGTTCGGCCGGGCAGTAGACGCCGAGCGTCCAGCGGCGGCGCTCGGCCGCCCGGAGCCCGGTCACGAGCTCGGAGGCGTCCTCCAGCCGCTGGGGGACGCCGTCGACGACGACCGCGGAGCCGGCCTCCTTGAGCGCCGGGCGCGAGGGGATGTCGACGAGGACCGCGTCGCGGTCGACGCCGACGGCGTCCGCGATCTCGCGCTCGGCGGCCCGCTCCTCCGCGCGTCCCGCGTCGACCGTCCCCGCCGGCACCTCGTCGATCCCGGCCCAGACGGCGCGCTTGTAGAGGTCGCGCCGCTCGATGCGCTCGCCGAGCCCCGGGACGCGGTCGCGGAGCGCGACGAGGAGGTCGTGATCGGCCATCCGGCGGAACGCCTCGACGTCCGTCCCGGTGCGGTCGAGGTACCGCTCGCAGGCGCGCTCCAGCATCGCGCCCGCCACCCGGGAGACGTGGTGGCGGTAGACGACGGCGTTCATGAGCGAGCGCGCGACGAGCAGGCTCTCGGCGGTGGCGACGTTCCCCTCGTCCAAGACGAGGTCGGCGGCCGCCCCGCTCCCGTCGCCGCCGATCAGCCGGAGCTCGGTGACGAGCCGGCCGGTGTCGACGGTGCCGTACGGGACGCCGGTGTGGTGGGCGTCGCGCACGAGGTAATCCATCCGGTCGACGTCGAGCTCGCCCGAGACGAGGGGGCCGAGCGCGCCCTCGCCGTCTATCAGGGCGGCGACGCGCTCGGGATCGAGCCCGTTGCGTTCGAGGACCTGACAGACCTCGCGGTCCGCGTCGGTAAGCAGCCACCGCACGTCGTCGTGGTCGCGCCCGGTCGCGCGCCGGATTATCCCCTCGGTCTGGTGGCCGTACGGCCCGTGCCCGACGTCGTGTAGCATCGCCGCGGCCCGGACGTGCGCGGCCGTGTCGTCGTCGACGCCGAGCCCCTCGATCGCGCTGCGCGCGAGGTGGTAGACGCCGAGGCTGTGCTCGAACCGCGTGTGGTTCGCGGAGGGGTAGACGAGCCGGACCGTGGACAGCTGTTTGATGTGTCGCAGCCGCTGGAACGCCGGCGTGTCGACCAGCTCGGCGGCGACCTCGCCGAGCCGGACGTGGCCGTGGACGCTGTCCTTGATCGCCTTCATTGGCGGACGGTCGCTCCGCGCCGGATTGGTCGTTTCGCCTCGGCGACGGGGTGGACGGAAGTCACTCGTCGACGACGTCGATCCCGAACCGCTCTTCGAGCGCGCGCACGACGGACCCGCCCACGTTGGCCGTCGCGGCCCGCCCGTCCTCGACCGCGAGGAGGTCGTCCTCGTCGACCCCGAGCTCGGCGGCGACTTCCTCGACGGTCAACCCGGCGTCCTGTCGCGCCTCGGTGACGACGTCGCCGTAGCCGGAGACGAGGTACGGGAGGCGGTCCGCCTCGTAGCTCGTCCCCTCCTCCTCCCAGCGCTTCGAGTCGCCGGTCGCGGAGTCGTACATCTTCGCCTGCTTCCGGGCGAGCTCCTTGTTCCGGCTCTCGGTCGCCCCTGAGCCCGAGTCGCCGCCGGCACCGCCGGGGCTCCCGCCGGAACTGCCGCCGCGCGACCCGCCGCCGCCGCTCGGCGCGTTGCCGGCGTCGTCGTGGGGCCGGCAGTTCGAGCACACGAGCAGCTTCGCGCCGGCGACCGTCGCCTTCCGGAGGTCAGTGGTCTCGCGACCGCAGAGCTCGCACGCGTCGCCGTCGCCGCCGCCGCCGCCGCCGCCCGTCGAGTACTTCGGCATACCCCGTGTAGTGGTCCGGACCGTTAAAAAGTCGTGGAGGCGGGGCTCGTCGCGGCCGCCGTCGTCGACACCGCTCCGGAGTCGTCTCTCGCGGCGGGGGTCACGGGCCGAGGTACCCCCACACCTGAAGGCGGTCGCCGTCGCCGTCGACCCAGCGCTCGCCGATGTCGTCGCGGTAGTACATGTTGGGCATCACGACGTCGTCGATCCGGCCGTACGCCTGTTCTCGCGCCGCGCCCATCGTCTCTCCCTTGCCGGTGACGACGACGGGCATCCCGCTCTCGCCGGCGACGCGCCACTGGCCGTCGACCTGTTTCGTGTCCTCCAAGTGGATCCCCGTTCGGTCCTCGGTCTCGAAGACGACCGCCGCGTTCCGGGAGTTCTCGTCGTACGTCTGCTCGTCGTCGAACGGGAACGGCGGCAGGACGACCCTGACGGCGACCTGGTAGCCGCCGTGGACCTCGGGATCGGGCTTGTTCCCGTGCGCGAGGTCGCGGAAGAACTCCGCGGTGGACGACTCGATCGACTCCTCCTGTAACGCGATGGTCGGATAGCCGAACCGCGGGGTGAACTCCAGCGGGTAGATACCCGTCTCGTTGACGATGCAGTTGATGTCGATGCTGCCGACGTACCCCTCGTCGGAGAGCCATCCCTCGATCTTGCCGAAGGTCTCCTGGAACAGCCTGTTTTTCCCCGCCCAGAACATCGAGGTCCCCATCTCCCCGGTCGACGGGCCGATGTTTCCCGGGAACAGCTTCTTGTGCTCGCAAACGTGAGATCTAATATGGATTTTAAAATCAAAATACGGTATTTCAGGCTTCCTATCGCTGAAATTCCCGATATAAGGTTTTCAGCCTGATTTCCCCTTAAGTACCCCTCAGGGAAGAAATCACGATTTCAGAAATCGTAATTTCCGACACAGAGAGAAACCGCTGGAATACTCTGGGGCCCACCGATGACTACGAAACCGTGTAGACATATGTGACGATGCTTCATCCTTCAAGAGGTTAGATCTACTCACTACTGAGAGAAGTGAGTAGCAGGGAGTGGCGATAATTTAAAGGAATTCGTCGACGGTGACGTCTCTCCAGTCGGGGAGGACGTTGTTAAATTCCTCTCGACGGAAGATGCCGTCTCTCGTTCCGAACACCGCCCGGATATCATCCAGATTCAGATACGGTTCCCGGAGACGAAGTACCATGAGTTCCTCAAGTAGCTCAGCGCTAAGGAATACGATACTCTCTACGGCGGTTGTCTCTCTAAGCTCGCGGAGCGTGCCCTGATCGGGATTGGTGAACGTCGAGGATACGATGGCGAAGTAGATGCGACGAACGCCTTGATCGCGCAACTGCCGGGCGTGCGTCTCGATGTACTCTCGAATCGCTCGGTCGTCCGTGGCGATAGAGTAGCCGTCACCGCGGACTTTCGCGTCATAGATGATGGCGTAGTCGTTTCGAACGGCGGTAGCGATACCGTCGGGCTGACGACCGGAGCCCTGCCCGAGTTCTTCGACGTCGAAGCCGAGGATTCGAAACGCGTGGTGGAGTTTCTCTTCGAAGACGACCGCTAAATCTCTGTCCTGCTTCTCGTATTCTGCTTCAATCTCACTGTCTCGCTCTGCGACAGCGCTCAGGTCAGAGACGATAGGTGGGAGGAAGCTAGCGCGAACGTCTTCTTCCTGCGTTCCTCCCGTCGAATCTTCTGTCTCTTCCTCATCTGCTTCCCACTCTGGGCGGAGTTCTTGCTCCCAGTAGATCGCATTCGAGATGTCTCGGTAGTCCCAGTCGGAGTCGGTCGTTTCTGTGGCACGGTCGATTAACGCGTCCAGTGCTTCGATGAACTCGACGTAGTCTTCTCCGT
The DNA here is from genome assembly GCF_000337395.1 of Halorubrum distributum JCM 13561. Classification (NCBI taxonomy): domain Archaea; kingdom Methanobacteriati; phylum Methanobacteriota; class Halobacteria; order Halobacteriales; family Haloferacaceae; genus Halorubrum; species Halorubrum distributum. The sequence goes on along the minus strand of NZ_AOJF01000057.1, from coordinate 231,153 downwards.
ATTCGCCATCCTGAACGAACCGGTCGTGATCTTCTAAGTAGAGTAGTTGAGACTGGCTCTCTCAATGCATAGAGCCCAGGCCAGTTGCTCGATTTGCCGTCAAGCCGTATGATACTCAGGACCCCCCGCGCACGAACTCAGAAGTTACACGGAGGAAAAGTACGACTGACCGAAACGAAGCAGGTCTCGGTCAAATTCGTCCGGGTCGTCGACTCGAAAGTGGAAGAGCTGATTACGCATATCTCCGATTTCAAGCACTAGCTCGCGAATTACGTCCTGTTGATCATCGAAGAGTGATTCAAATTCCCCCCAGTGAATCGAGATGAACTGTGCGTAGTGTGCGTAACTGCAGTGCTCGATTGACGCCGGTGTTGGTAGTGGGTGTTCCTCGTCGAACGTTTCGGCCAACTGCTCCGACAGCGAATCCCCAAACACTCGCGTGAACATATCACGCAACTGCATCTCGATCGACTCAATCAGCAGAAACGGTTCGAGCATCTGTTTCAGTCGCGTCAGGAGGTCGTAGTCGGTCAGAATCCGCCACTCGTCGTCTCGATTGACCACGATGTACGTGTATTCTGCGAGCGAATCGAATACGGCGAGGAGGTTCTCATCTTCGCTGATGGTGTGTGCATCTTCGACGGCCGCTCCGACCGAGATCTTATCGAGCGTTTTGTGTCCGACCTCCAGCCGCTGGAATGCAAGGAGGGTCCGGACCACGGACCTGTAAGTGACAATCCCGACGAGTTCGCCGTCACGTTCGACACCGATCTGGGTGTAGCTGTTCTCGAACATCCGACGGAGCGCCGATTCGAGCCCGAGGTCATATTCGACGGTCTGGAGGGTGTTTTCGATGGGCAGGTCAGCGATTGTGTACATGGATGCTCAGAACGTTGGCCCGTAGCTAACTATGCGTTTCCGTCCGTATCCAAACGACCGCTTTGTCCAGGTAGTATTCGATGTCTCTAGGTGTTGGTCGGTAAGATGCGTCTCCGGATAGACGATCCGGATATAGTACGAGGACTCCTACGGTCGCTGCTGTTCGTCACGCAAGCCCAGGACACACCTGTCGTCCTGAACGAGACCTATGATGAGGTTGAGGAGGCACTGATAGACACGGTTATCACTGGATTGTTCGCAGATGAATCGATGTCTTCTACTGTCTGATACGGAAATTCAGGTTAGTGAACGGTGAGTATTCGCCTACCGCGCTCAGCGGTTATAAAGGGAATCCACGCTGAATGTCCCGCATTTCAGGGCGTGGTAGGTTACAGTGTGAATCTGTCAGGTACCCGTGTCATTAATTGAGTGCGTCGTAATTAGTAGCTCAGCTCTGTTAGTCGTGTACCGTTACAGTCACATCGGCGAACTCTTGTAGACGCGTTACGTCGACAGTCTCTGACAGGGTGTCGAGAGCCAGAGCAGCCTCATCTCGCCGCTGTTCTGCATACTGACGGAATTGTGACTCATCGAACGTGGGCGGGACAACCATCGCCTCGGTTGGATCCATATCGAGCACGTAGTTGATCTGTCGGGCGGTACTGAGCCCGCGACCGAGTCGTTCGCAGTGTCGGCGAACCGGTTCGTCGACACCAGCCAGTGTCGCTCCAAGGGCCGCCGCACCTTCACCGAGACTCCCCGCAGTGTCATCGAGAAATTTCGCTTGGTTGTGGTCTGTGAATCCGGCCGCGGTGTAGGTGCGCGCAAATGCCTCCGTGACGGTTTCGAGAGCTGTCGTCAGTATCTCGAAACACTCACTCGACGAAGAGTCGGGTCTTGAACCGAGTGACGAAAATGCCGCTGTATACAGATAATCCCCGGCCAGCAGTGCCGCTGTCGGATCCAGCGTAAGCGAATGCGCGTGTTTATTAGTGAGAGTGAGGAGTAGCCGATTTCGGAGACGAACGTATCCCCGGAGTAATTCGACTGCGGCGGCGTAAGGAAGGACATCCTCACAGTCCTGGTGATCTGACAGTGAATCGTATACGGTCACCACCAACTGTCCGTACCACCTGTCGGGGCTATCGTCCAGTACATCGTGAACGAGCGGGGGGTTGGCCTCGTCCGCGGTGCTGAGCACCTGTTTAAAGTGGCGCTCGATCTGTGAGGGGTGGACAGGCTCTGTGTCAGTCATAGGTTTCAGTCATCACCTGCTGCTGTCTCGACACTGGTCTCGTCGATGTCAACTTTGGATTCGGTCAAGTCACTCTCGCGCCACGTGCCGCGCCGGTACCATGCATAGGCGATGATCGCTCCAACGACGTTCGAAATCGCGAACGACAGCCAGATTCCGCGCTCACCGAGCGGTCCAGAGGCGATCCATGCAATCGGGAACCGGATAATCCCGAGCATCAGCACGGAGATCGCCGCCGCGGTGAGCGTCTTGCCGGCACCGCGGAAGCTGCCCGTATAGGCTCGCATAATCCCGATGAACCCGAAGGTCAACGCGACGTAGCGAAGGAACTGCGCGGCGATGTCGACGACCTCGGGGTCGGTCGTGAACACGTCGGCGATGGGTGCCGCGACGAAGAAGACAACGACCCCCGCGACCGTGAGGACGGTGAAGAGCACTTTCGACGCCAGCCCTGCCGCTTTTTCGACACGGTCCGGCTTGTCCGCACCCATATTTTGGCCTGTCATTGTCTCGACTCCCCGAGCAACCGCGATGGCGGGGAGGAAAATAACCGAGAAGACCCGCGTGCCGATACCGTAAGCAGCGACGACCGCGTCCGGGAACAACGCGACAATGAACAGCAGCAGGTTCATCGACAGCGCTCGGCCCATCCCCTCAATAGAAGCAGGTAACCCGATCCGGACGAGGCGTCGCAGATAGGAGAGGTTCGGAACCATATCACGGATGTGGATCTGGACGCCGCGTGTCCCTCGGAACATGACTGCAAGGCCGACGACCAGCGCGAGCCCGCGGGAAAAGACAGTTGCAAGTGCCGCACCAGTAATACCGGAACCCGTGTAGCCAGTTACGGCGAATAGCGTGGATTCGAGACTACCAAGTCCGAACATCCCGAAAACGGGGTTGTTCTCGAACCCAAAGATTAGGAATGGGTCGATGACGATATTCAGGACGACCGACCCGAACATCACCAGCATCGGGGTGATGGTATCACCGTACCCTCGCATTAGCGCGATGAACACCGCGAAACCGAACATAAACAGCAGCCCCAGTGAAATGACCTCCATGTAACTCGTCGCTAGCGGCAGGACGTCCTGTGACGCGCCCATTACTGCGAGGAAGTCTTCGATGGCGAAGTATCCGATGGCGCCGAGGATCACCGATGCGATGACTGCGAAGGTCACGGTTTGAGACGCCGCGTACTCGGCTTCCCGCTCCTCGTCAGCGCCCGTGAACTGGGCGACGAGGACGCTTCCTGCGACTGAAATCCCCATTCCCAGTGAGATAAGCAGGAACACCATCGGGAACGCAAAACTGATCGCCGCTAGTGCATCGGTGCTGTACTGGCCCAGCCAAAACGTGTCCGCCAAATTGTACGCGGTCTGGAAGAGGTTCGTGACGACGATCGGCATCGAGAGAAAAAACAGTGGTTTCGCGATTCCACCCGATGTGAGGTCGAACTCTTCTGGGCCCTTGAAGAGCGAACCAATACGGCTGAACAACCCCATTACCGTCCAACCTCCGGTTGCTCGTCGGCGAGGAGATGTCGCTCGATGTATCTGGTCATCGTATCGTAGAGTTGGTCAGAGGACTGGTTGATTGTGACATGGCGAGTCTGTGCGCCGGTGATTGTCGTTGCGAGGAATTCTGCGTCGCGGGCTGGCTCGATGTCGTCGTCGAACTCACCGTCGTCCATGCCAGCCGCGAGTATTTCTCGCAACTGTTCGATCAGGAACTCATCGAAATCGGTGAGACGTTCCTGTAGAGTCGAATTGTACGGGGCCTGTGCCTTCAGTTCGAGCATTGCGGTTCGGAACTCTCTCAGAGGCGGCTCAGCGTCGGTAGTCAGTAGAACCTGAAGGAGCTCTTCAAGCTGTTCGTTGGGCGTATCTCCCTCGGGAGAGTCCACTCGGTCGGTAAATCGCTCGTACAGGTCGTCGAGGAAGGCAACGAACAACTGGTCTTTTGAATCGTAGTGGTAGTGGATGGACGACTTGCTGGCGTCTGCTTCGGCAGCGATATCCTGGAGTGTAAGATTTGCGTAGCCATGCTCGCAGAGGGCACGGTACGTGGCGTCCAGGATCTCAGTGGCTGGGTCGTTTGCCATGTAGTCGATATTTTACTTACTAACCGGTTAGTCAAAAGACTTCGGGAGTACAAAACTCAACCGGGGGCTATCGATACTTTCGTCCAACCCAACCGCTACGGGAGGATATCGCGCCAACGGTTCTGACGAGTGTGTCAAAACTGTTATTTGGAGCAGGACGAATATTCTACTAATGGCCGACCCGCCGGACCGGACTTCGTCAGATTCTGACGAGGAGATTATGCGTGCGACCTATCGCGCGCTTCGCGACCACGGATACGCAGATCTCACGATCAAACGTATTGCCGATGAGTACGGGAAATCGACCGCTGCCGTTCATTACCACTACGACACGAAAGATGACCTCCTGGTCGCGTTTCTGGACTATGTGCTTAACCAATTCGGTGAGACGATACATGAGGTTCAGACAACCGCTCCCGAACAGCGATTGGAACTTCTACTCGACAAGTTGCTCGTTGCTCCCGAAGACCACCACGACTTGTTGATCGCAATGCTGGAGATGCGGAGTCAAGCGCCGTACAAGGAAGCGTTCGCCGACCGATTCCAGCAGAACGACGAGTACGTCCAGTATCTGCTTAGGACCGTGATTGATCACGGCATTAGTGAAGACATATTCACTGACGTTGACTCCGAACACGTAGCACGGGCACTCATGACCATCGTCGACGGGGGGCGCACTCGAGCAGTCGTTCTGGACGAGACTGAAACGCTCGCAACGGCCAGACGAACCGCGGACGAATACGTGAACGCAGTCCTCAGAGCTGACACAGGCGGAAGCGAAGATACATAGAACAGAGAGGCAGCTAAATACAGGACCCGAAGGGGATATTCTGGTCTTTGAATTCAAGCAGAGGTCAGGATAGCACGAGCATATGGTTCACCACCACTATACATTACCTAGCATACAGTCTCGTATTGAGTCTGCGGTAAACGGGGATTGGGACGGGAACGTCATCGTCTACCAAACGTACCTCTGACCTCTCTGTCGATGATACGTTGATTTGTGTTTCCGAAATCCGGCTTTGTTGAAATCCTCATTAGGAGATACATTTTGACTGGCTATCGTCAATACAGAAAATACACATCTCGCGGTCAGTCTTGATCTTCCTGTAACTTGTTACAAGAGGTGTATCAAATACAGAGAATGGACCACGAATCGGATCTGTTGAAATTCTCTACTAGTGACCCCCCAACTCATCTGCGGTCAATACAACCTGCTCGATGGCACGGAATCCTTGTGATCTCTTGTGCCCTATCTCCTGTTTCACGCTCTGTGAACTACCCTACCCTACTCGCTCACGGTTGACGCCGTTCGCTCCTTGAGGGTAGGGCTTCCTGCTTCCACGACGCGCTTTGCAGATACAGGCGTGTCCACAGGGAGCGCAGTCTCCACAGGCGTTGATTCGGAGTATCCCACTCCTACGTCTTCGAGGCCGCGAGAAAGGATGTTCCACGCCGCGTTCGCATCTCTGTCCGCCTCAAACCCGCAGGCGGGACAGGAGTGTTCACGGACCCACAACGGCTTGTCGGTCGAAACGCCGCACGACGCGCACGCCTTGGTCGTCCCTCTCGGGTTGACCGCGACGAAGTGCGTCCCTTCTCGCTCACACTTGTATTCGAGCAACGAGAGGAACGTTCGCCACGCGGCAGACGCAGTATTACGGCTGTTCGACGGAGTTTCCATCATGTCCTTCACATTCAGGTCTTCGACCGCCACGAGGTCGTATTCCCGAGCGTAGTACGCCGAGAGCTTGTGCAAGAAGTCACGGCGCTTCCGTCGGAGGTCGGCGTGACACTCCGCGACTCGACGCCGTTGCTTCTCGTAGTTGTTCGACCCGTGCTGTTTGCGCGAGAGCTTCCGTTGCTCGCGCTCCAAGCGGTCGCGTTCGTCTGAGAGGTCGAGCGACCCGACAGCCGTGCCGTCGGTGTCGTGGGCGTACTTGAGAATCCCCACGTCAATACCGACGCACTTCTCGGGGTTCTCAGACGGTTCGGGCGGTTCGCGGTCCATTTCGACGCCGAACGTGGCGAACCACTCGCCTGTCGGTTCTTTCTTGATTGTGACCTGTTTGAGGTTCGCGTCGTCGGGGATGGCGCGGTGAAGCCGAATCGGTATGTCCGCGAGTTTCGAGAGTGACAGCACAGTCTGACCGCCCTTCTTGTCGAGCTTGAAGCCAGACTGACTGTACGTGAAACTGCGGAACTCCCGTGGCGGCTTCCACTTGAGTTGACCGACGGCGTAGCCGTTCTCCTTGAGTTTGGAGAGGCCTTTGAGGTTGTCGAACAGGCGTTCCACGACGGTCTGGAGAACCTTCGAGTACACGTCCGAGAGGCCGTCCCACCACTTCTTGAGGTCGGGAAGTTCCGACCGTAGGGTGGTCATGGACGGCAGATCGCCGTGTTCGTCTTGGTACTCGTTGAGACGGTAGAGCGTGTGGTTGTACAGTTGCCTACAAATGTCTCGGTGGCGGTCCAACTCCTCACGGTGGGCGTCGGACGGCTTGAGACGGTACTTGTAGGCGTAGTACATGACAATCTACTCCCGCTGGTCTTCGACGTACTGTTTCAGCACATCCAGCGATACCTGCCCCGTCGAGATGAGGCAGTACGAGTCGTTCCAGAACGAGTCGCCCCACAGTTCGGTTTTCAGTTCATCCTCGTACTCGTTACGGATACGGCGGGCGGTCGCGCCCTTGACCGTGTTGATGAACTTCACGAGGTCTGTGGTGGGTTTCGCTCGGAAGAGGATGTGAACGTGGTCGTCCTCGCCGTCGAGGTTCGTCAGTTCGACACCGTAGTTGTCCGTGAACCCGCGGATGACCTCGTGAATGAATTGGGTTCGCTCCTCGGTTAGCACTCCGCGCCGATACTTCGTGGTGAGTATCAGGTGGTAGTGCAGGGAATACGTCGAGTGTGCTCCCGAGTCGAGGTCGTACTCCATTGGGTTCGATCAATACTATACTACCCTACTGCAAAAACGTTGTGACTGCGTGGGTCTGTAGGCCTGCTACCGAATCGTGTATGAGAACTGTGCGGCGCTGTATCCCCTCCCTGCTCGCACCTCCCATTCGGTCGGCACTCGCTGAGGAAGGGGGCTTAGCGCCTACTTTCAGCTAAGGATAGCAGCGTTTCCCTCGAGTCAATAGCGCCTATCAGATTTAATCACAGACTCGCCGGCATATTTATAACGATCAAAGATTTAGTTTAGCTTGAGTGGTATGTATGACCACACCAATCAACGCGGAAGCGGAATCGTACTCCCCCCCGGACCACAACAATAAGACAGGTGAGAATCCGTTCTGGCCACTCCTTGAGTGTCTGGGTGGAGGCATCTCAGCTGGGGTTGTCTTACTGCTCTTGCTTCCGATGTTGGCAGATGTGATGAGCCCGCTTGGAGCGTTGGCTTCGACAGGGCTGGTCATCACAGTATTGTTCCTATGGATGTTCTTGTGGACACTCACCGCAGTAACCCGCAAACGGGTTATCGGCTGAACAGTCCCACTAATTGTGGTCGCTCAGCTGTGGGTACGCCATGGAATATTTTTTGACCGGTTGATTCGCACTCTTCAGTGACCGGGTGTTTCAGGTGAGAAATTGTCTGAAGAATAGGATCTCAACAGAGCCCTATCAACATATTCTTACAATGGTGTACGGACGGTGCTGTCCACTCAGATCCACGAACGCTTCCACTGATACAAGAATATGAACGTCGTTAGTTGAGGGCTTGGTGGTACGGTTTGTGCGCGATAGTTTTGCGGAGTTCAGCAATCGCGTTACGATCAGCGGTACTAGCCGCCTCCATCACGGCAATCACTTCTCGCCGCGATATCTTCACACCAGACTCGGTGAGTGCGTCTTCAGGGCGGGTGTGGAGTTCCCTGATTGTTCCCACGCCTAGCAAATACGGAATGGACCACGCGGCCATCGTATTACCGTGCGTGAGTGGCATCGCCTTAATGTACGCTTGGGCGTCATCGAGGAACGTCCCCGCGTAGGAGGCCGTCCGTTCGACAACGTTCGCAGGTGGTTCTCGATTGTCGGTGCGGAGGATAGACTCTTGATCGATCCCTTCGTCAGCGAGCCACTCGGCCGGGAGATAGACGTTGTTTTCCTCTGTGTAATCGTCGTACACGTCCTTCGAAACGTTCACCATCTGTAAGAGGAGTCCAAACTCGTCCGCTGTGTCGTACAGCCTTTGAGCGCGTTTCTGAGAGACGTTCCCCCGGGTGAGGAGATTCGTGATAAGCCTGCCGACGGTACCAGCAGCGTAGTAACAATATTGTTCGAGTTCGGAGCGATCGTTGATACGGAGTCCACCAGTGTCTGCGTAGCGCTCAACGAACATCGTCATTCCGTCAACCATCTCCCGGACCAGCGGAATGACGGCCGTCTGTACGGATTCCGGCTGGTTAGTGAATGTCGCCCAAATTGTCGGAGACTGGGCGACGACGGACCAGTCGGCGCTGCGGTCGGCTGACGGTGGCAACCAACCGTCGACCGCTGCCCGGAACTCGTTCATCGTCCCGTTACTGGCGGGATCGAGCGCAGCATCGAACGTTCGTAAGAGCTTTACTTGCGATTCAGGTGAGACATGACCGGCGTCTTCGATGGTATCGACGACGCGACATAGCAGATACCCCAGGCAGATGTGCGACGACATCGGCTCTTCCAGTACGTCAACGGTCAACGCGAAGGTACGCGAGACGTCCTGTACCGCTTCGTGACACCAGGCGATATCTGGCTCAGGAGATGGATCGGTCATCATTTTGGGAGCTTATACTGTAGTGAGGAAATAGACCCAGAACAGAAACCCAAATCCGCCGAGCCCGGCCATCACGATAGGCAGTACTGTTTTCTCTTGGGTATCGTATAACTTGTACCCGCAATACACGGCGAGGAGGCCAAACAAGGGGATAAACACGAGCGAGAGTATCGCCGTGATCATGCCAACGACGACATAGAGACGCCCCTCTTCGTTCCACACCTGTATCGTATTTTTCAACGAATTCTGTGACTCACTCATGGTTGCTGAATACCTGGCCTGTACACACTTACTAACTAATTAGTCAGGTATACTTAACTCCCTCGGATACTCTTCGCGAATGCCGTGCGAATCCACGATACTACCCAGACTATAACCCGTGGATTATCATAGGAGACGTGCGAACACTCGTGTCTATGCTCTCGTTCTTCCTTGTCCCGCTTCAATCTAGCACGGAACTCACCGAAACGGTGTCAGTCGTCGCTGCAGCAGTCTTCATCGGCGCTGTGATCTGGTACCTCGGGAAGCGCCTGAAGACCCGACTTCGAACGGAGAACGCCGAGGTCGTCCGGGCGGGACTCCTCCTGATGGTGGCAAGCGTCGCTGCCGTCGTCTTGGTGCTCCGATGGAACGCGGCTGGGACCGCACTCTCGGTTGTTGGTGTGCTCGAATTCGGTATCGAGGCTGGTGTCCGCCTCCTGCTCACGATACTCCTGTTCATCGTCGCGTACACCGTCACCCGCATCCTGAAGCGGTTTCTCCTCGGCAGTGGCAGTTCGAAACACCGCGTCACGTCTGACCACCAGCGCCGGGTCGGCTACTACGTCAGTCAAGTCGTGATCTACGTCGTCGCCGTGTTTGGAACGTTCTCGCTGTGGGGTGTCCAGCTAAGCGATCTTCTATTGGGAGCCGGCGTCCTGGGTATCGTGCTGGGGTTTGCGGCCCAGGAGACGCTCGGATCGATCCTCGCTGGGTTTATTCTCATGCTTTCGCGGCCCTTCGCCATCGGAGACTGGGTCCGAATCGGCGATCACGAAGGATTCATCACCGAGATCACCATCAACAACGTCCGCCTCCGTAATCTCGACGGTGAACACGTCGTGCTCCCGAACGAAGCCGTGAACAATCGAACCATCATCAATCGCAGCATCGAAGGGAAACTTCGGCTCCGGGTCGAAGTCGGGATCGATTACGACGTTAATCCCGACCATGCCGAAGCTGTCGCTCTGGAGGCGCTCACGGAACTCGAGGAGATCATGAGTCAGCCCGCCCCGCAGGTACTCCCGGTTCGGTTCGACGATTCGGCCGTGATACTCGAACTGCGATTCTGGATCGACAAACCGACCCCACAACGGAAATGGCGAGCTACCCAAGTAGTCATCCACAATGTCAAGGCCGCGTTCCGACGCGAGGGAATCAAGATTCCGTTCCCGCAACGTGAACTTATGGGGAGGAAAGAGACTGGTGGCTTTCGAGTCGTTGACGACGAGTTGAGCGGCCAACCTGAGGCGGATTCACACTCGCCGACCTCATCGACAGATCGATCCGAGTGAGCGGGAGCAGTGTCCCTTCTTCGATCACCGATTTCCTTCGAGTGGAGTTCGTGCCTCGGCGATCGCGTCCGCACGACTGAGATTTGTCACCCTATCTCCCCGCTTGATTCACGACCGGCACCTCAGTTCGGAGTCGATGTACGAGGCCAGCGAGACGCGTGCTGCCGCCGCGGCGCTTTTGCGGTCTGTCGTCACGCGACCGTACATCGCGCCGTTGACCGTCGCTAGGATATGCTCCGCGACCCGCGACGAGTCGACATCACGGAAAGTGCCGTCGTCGATGCCGCGTTCGACGATGCTCCGGACGGTAGCTGCCAGTCGGTCATCGATCTGCGTGAATTGCTCGCGAAATACCTCGTTCGTCACGGCTTGGGAACGGAGACCGACTAGCACCGCTTGGAGCTGTCGTTGCTCCTCGTCGGGCTGAAGCGGGAGGAGCTTCTCAATGACGTGCTCGAGATCCTCTGGCGGTTCGTCGCCTGTCTCTGTCTCGATCGTCTCTTCGAATCTATCGACGGCGAACTCGAGAAACGCGACCAGAAGGTCGTCTTTCGTGTCGTAGTGGTAGTAGATAGCAGCCTTCGATTTATCGAGTTCGTCGGCGATTCGGGAGATCGACAGGTCGGCGTAACCGTGCTTGAGTAGTGCTCGATAGGTGGCTTCCATAATCTCTTCTTCGGCGGTGCTCCAGTGCTGTTTGGGTGAATCAGAAGCCATAGTCAGTCCGATTGGTTCTCGTCGATTCGTTCCAGTTTAGAGACGTCGACAACGTTGAATTCGGTTGTACACCAGTGGCAGAATCCGAGATCGGGATCGACCGGCTTTCCGCAGGCAGGACAGGCGGGAGATTCATCAGCCCCTGTTGACCCGACAGTATTGTTTGCTTGGAATCTATCGGGTTGTCTTCTAACTTTCGCGATGAGATACGCGTCAAGGACACTAGCGGCACTGATCAGGACTATCGGGAGAATCGAGAATGGATCGGTTAGCGTACCCGAACTAAGCGCGGATATCGTTGACTCGGGGACAAACAGAACTGAAGCAGCAACGGTGAGTCCTAGCCATCCAAGCGCTCTCAGCCAGCGCCGCAGGTAGAAGTGGCCAAGTCCGGTGACCACTGTTCCCAGAAGCGCAGCGAGTAGTGGATTGTTGCTGAGCGAGACTCGTCCCATACTATTGACTAAACGTTCGGTAGGTGTTAAAACCTTCGTCTAACTGGAAAAGGCCATTGACAGAGGCACGATGAGATGCACTCTATATATCCGAGTAAACTAGTTTTAAGCCGTATATCCGGCAGATAGAGAATTGTGGCTGAGAATATTGTCTGGTTTGAGGCGACCTACTCTCACGTGAGATGAGGGGAAAGATTGATACTTACCGAACGTTCAGTATGTGTTGTGGCGCAACCCGAAGCGCCCGAATACACAATGACCGATGAATCTCGGCCCGCTGACGAATTGACAGCATCGTGGCACGGCCGCTACCTGGCTCGCTGGGGCAACGAAACACCTCTCTACGAAGCCGTCACCGACGCCGTGTCAACCGTTACCGGCGATGCCCGTTCGGCAGTCGCCTCCCGCTACGATCGGACGCATGCGTTCGCGCTCAGTCAACTGTTCGGCGGAGCTGACGGATCGTCGACGCCATCGACTGGAGTGGTCAAGTTCGTTCTCTCCGAGTGTGTCGTCTCGGTCCACAGCGACGGGCAGCTCTCGGTCAGCCTCGCTGACCGTGAACGTAACGCAATTGACTAATCACACACATATGCAACGACTCACCGCGAACAGCGGACCTCATCCAGAATTGACGGCCGGACTCGATCGAACAATCGTCACCCGGAGACTGAATCGGGTTGATAAACCAGCCAGCGTCGAAACTGAGTGTACTCTCGAGACCACCTCTACAACATAACACACATGCGACATTTTGGACTTAAAATTCGGATGGCCGTCGTCGGTGCACTTCTCGCGGGATTCTACCTCGTGGCCGTCGCCGCAGCGATGGTCACGTTCGGCGAGGGCATCCTCCCGATTGCTATCGTCGGCAGCATCCTCTTGATCGGAATCCAGTATAAAGTCGGCAAGTGGGCCGCGCTACGGAGCGTCGGGGCCGAAGACCTGCCTGAGACCCAATACGCAGAGATTCATCAGTTCGTTGAGCGCGTCTGTCGAGAGAAGGGCATGAAGAAACCGTCGTTGAAAATCGCCAGTATGGGCGTTCCGAATGCGTTCGCGGTCGGTCGCCGTGGAAACGGAACCGTGGTCATCTCTCAGGAACTCATTCAACTGCTTGACCGAAGCGAGCTCGAAGGCGTCATTGCCCACGAACTCGCCCATATCGACAATCGTGACGTCATCACGATGCAACTCGGTCAAGGCATCGCATCCATCGTCGCTATCGTTGCGCAGTACATCGTGTTGTTCACTGGCGAGAACGACCTCGCAGATTTCTTCCTCGCTGTCGTCGTCGGGAACATCGTCCAGTTCGTCGTGATGATCTTCGTGCTCGCGATTTCCCGGTACCGCGAATACGTTGCCGACGCCGACGCCAGGGATGTCATCGGGCAGGGCGAACCACTCGCTCGGGCGCTTGAGAAGATTCATCAGGGTAACCAGCAGGCCCAACAATCAGCTGGACGTGCCCAGCACGGCCGTGGGTCGGCTAATCGGCGCGGCCGCGGGCGGGGGAGGCAGCGCTCCCGCGACGCGAACGTTGATCAGCAGGTGGGCGCACTCTGTATCTCCAGCTCTGACCGTGGCTTCCTCCAACAAATCGTCTCCACGCACCCGCCCATGGAGAAGCGTATCCAGCGGCTCCGCTCGTAGATGCCCGGGGTCCGCGAACTTCTCGCAGTCGTTCTCGGCATCCTGCTCGGCATTGTGTTGATTGCCGCCCCACAAACAGCACTCCGACTGTCCGTATTTGTTGGCCCGACCCGTCGACGTCGTGGTGACTACGGCACAGACAAGCACGACTCGCTTTCCGACCAGTGGACGTGGGTCATTCGTGGACTCGGTGTCGTATGTCTCGCTATTGCGCTCTTTATCGCGTATCAAACGTATGCCTGACTGGTCCGCCAACACATCTCTATCTCTATAGCTCCAGAGAAACTCATCGATAAGAGATACTGAGGTAGTGAATATGACGGCAACCCCGGAGTCTCGTCGGGTGGTCTCCCGACAGATCGCAAGACGTTCGCATACTGATTGGCCGGCGTACGATTCGGCACCGTTGTACGATCGAACGTCGCTTGCCGGTCTGGGATCGGACGTTCGTATCGTCTCTACAACGTGGTTCAGACACGATGATCATACCTCCGTCGAGCAGTTCGTCTGCTCGCTCCCGTTGGCCTATGCCATCTTTGACGCCGAGGATCGCTACACCGGGCCCACACGATACGAGATGTCTACGCTCTTTCGGGTGTTCGTACTGAAAGAACTCCACGGATGGGAGTACGAAACAGCTCTCGTCGACTACTTAGAGAACCGTCCTGTACTCTGTGAGCAACTGGGGTTCGAGACGATCCCGGATCAGTCAACACTGTGGCGAAGCTGGCACGAGCGGTTCTCCGCTGACCTCAGGGAGACTGTCGAGACTGGTTCTCTCAATGCATAGACCGCAGGCACGGTTTGCTCACTGACAACGGGTACTATTTCGACCGCTTGAACTCGAACCGTGCCCCGCCATCGCTTCCGTCTGTCACCGAAACTGTCCAACCGTGCGCCTTCGCGATGTCGGCCACAATCGAGAGCCCGAACCCGGTTCCCCCCTCGCTGGACGTGACGCCGTGTTTGAACACGTCGTCTTGCTTCTCCTGGGGAATCCCGCTGCCGGTATCCTCAACGTAGAATCCATCGTCTCCGTCTAGTCCACCCACGGTCACCGTGACGTCGGCACCACCGTGCTCGATTGCATTTCGGAAGAGATTCTCGAAGAGTTGGGTCAGCCGCCCTGCATCCCCGGTGACTGTCGGAATTCCATCTGCGACTGTAAGCGTTGCCTCCTCAGTATCGACGTATCCCCACGCCTCCGTCGTAATACTCTCGAGGTCGATCTCTTCTGCATCCTCGATCGTCGTCTCCCCACGTGCCAGCGTCAGGAGGTCCTCGATGAGTCGTTCAATTCGGTCGTGTGCGGATTCTACTTTTTCAAAGTGCTCCGCCTTCCCGGTCTCCCCCGCGATTTCGAGGAACCCCTTTGCGACAGAGAGCGGGTTTCGCAGGTCGTGGGCAACGACGCTCGCAAACTGGTCAAGTCGCTCGTTCTGTCGGTGGAGTTCTTCCTCCCTGCTCGCTCGTGCGAGTGCTGCCTCGACAGTCGCACCGAGAATCCGGAACAGGTCGACGTCCGTCTCAGAAAAGACTTGCGTGGAAACTGACCCCGTCGACATGAGCCCATACTCACCTAGTGGGACGAGAATCTCACTCCGTATCTCTGTGTTCGGGTTGTGGGGTTGCCCCTCAGCTTGGATATCATCATATACCTGGGTTTCTCCGGACTCAAACACGTCCCAAGCGAGACTGTCTCCAGGAGTGAACCGGGGAGACTCGCCAAACAGGTCTCGTGCTTCGGACGTTTCCGTAATTGGGGCGAGCACGTTCTCTCGGTCGTCGTACTCCCAAATTCCGGTGATATCGAGGTCCAGTATCTCGGCCGCGGCATCGACGGCGATCGCTCCGATCTCGTCGCTTGATTCAGCGCCGCTGAGCGATTGTGCGGTGTCCTGAAGCGAGCGGAGGCGAGCTTCCAACCGTTTCTGTTCGGTTATGTCCTCCAAGACGGCGAGGATGCTCGTAGTCTCTCCGTCGGGGCCTGTAACCGGCGCGACCGACAAGAGCAGGTCCAGTTCGTCTCCGTCTTTCGTCTCTCGCCGTATCTCCTTTGCTCGGATTCGCTCGCCGTTCAGGACGCGCTGCCGGTGTGAGGCAAACTCTTCCTGCTGCTCGTCCGGGACCATCGGATTGAACTCGCCAAGCACTTCGTCCTGCGACCAGCCGAACATGGCTTCAGCCTCGTCGTTCCAGCGGATGACGGTCCCATCCGTGTCGATTTCCATAACTGTGAGTGGCGTGGCCTCGATGAGCGATTCCAGTCGCTGGTTCGTCGCTTCGAGTTCACGCTCTCGTTCGACTTGCTCGGTAACGTTTCGAGCGATACCCACGACTCGAACAATCTCGTCGTCGACGATTACTGGTGCGAGGCTGGTCTCCCAGAACTGCGCACCGTCACCGATGTCGAGTTCTTCGCGATACGAGATTGGGGCCCCCTGATCGACGCAGCGAGTGTAATTGGCCTCGAGTTCAGCACCCTCCTGGTCGCCAAACACGTCTCGTGGGGTCTTGCCGCGAACTTCCTCGGTCGTAATTCCGGTCTGTAACTCGTATCCGGGACTGAGTCTGGCGAACTCGAATGATGGGTCCTCACCAGCGGTATCGACGTCAAGCAAGAATATCGCGTCCCCGGACGTTTCGAGCAACGCCTCGTATTCCTCCGCGAGCTCTCGATGCTCACGGCGTTCCGCTTCTCGCTCCGTGATGTCCTGAAAAACACCCCGAAGTACTGCGTCGCCGCGCTGTGTGTCGTCGACGTATTCTCCCCACGCCCGGACGTCACGCACCGCTCCGTCGGGTCGAACGATTCGGAGGTCGAGGTCGTACGGTTCCCCGTCTTCGATTGCTCGGTCGACTGCTGCGGTAATCGTCTCTCTGTCGTCGGGGTGGTAGAACTCGATCGCGTCGTCGAGGGAGGGCTCGTAGTCCTCGTCGACACCGTGGATCTGGCGGACCCCGTCAGACCAGGCGAGTTCGCCGCTCGATGGGATGAATTCCCATATACCGATATCTGCGATGTCCTGAACGCGGTCGAAGAGGAACTCCTGACGTTCGAGTTCGGCACGGTCACGACGACGCGAGATTTCGGTACTCACGAGTTGTGCGACCAGCTCGACGAACGTTCGTTCGAGCGCTCCGAACGGCGCGAGTCGCGTTGTCGGACTCGAGAAATTGACGGTTCCGTAACGCGTGTCGTCGACGACGAGTGGCACGCCGATGTACGATTCTAACTCGAACTCACGGTAGGCAGGATGCGTCTCTTTCCCGTCGCTAACGGCGTCGACGAACGAACAGACCGAATCCGTGCCGACGACTTCCGCACAGTACGTCGATTCGAGATCGAACTGATCGCCAACTTCGATATCGGCTTCCGGTGCGTGAACTGCTTCGACCGTGTAGTCGCTGTCCTGAATCCGCGAGACGATGCCGATTTCGAGCCCGAGCGTCTGGCAACCGACTTCCAAGAGATTCTGGAGGCGTGACTCGGCCGAGACATCGCTTTCTCCCATGACCGCCTGGAGGTCTTGGAGTGCGTCCCGCTCTCGTTCCAATTGACGCTTTACCTCGCTTTGTTCGGTCACGTCTCGAGCGACAACGAGCACCTGCTTGCTTTTGCGACTCTGGAACGGGGTTACCCGGACGTCGAATGTCCGCTCGCTGGTCCCGACCACGACGTCGAGTTGGAGGTCTGCATCGTACAACCCGGTGGACCCACCATCGCTCTCGATCTCGTCGAGCGTCGATTCGACTGCCTGGGAGAATCGCGTTATATCGGAATTGCTAACGCGGTCACCGACGACCGTTTCGAGCTGTTGTCCTGTGAGCTGGGCCGACTGATCCCCTGCGAGCAACCGCTTTGCAGCCGTATTCGCGAACTCGATATCACCTTGCTCGTCGAGGACGAACACGACGTCGTGGATGTTCTCCAGAATCGCATCACTGCGCTCTAGCTTCAGTTCCCGCTCTCGCTCGGTAGTAATTTCACGTGAAAAGACGGTCAGCCCGTCGTCATCTGGAAACGCTCGCACTTCGACCCAGTAGTTGAATGGCTCTTCCAGATGCTGTTCGAACGATACTGGTTCACCAGTCTCCATCGCCGTTCGATACTTGTCTTCGAGTTCCGTCCCGACGATCGACGGGAACTCTTCCCAGATGGCTTCTCCGACGAGCGCGTCCGAGTCACGGCCGATTCGTTCGGCCATTTTCTCGTTCATATACTCGATGCGCCAGTCGCTATCGACGGCGTAAATCGCGTCAGTTGCGCGCTCGAGCGTTCGTCGGAAGCGCCGTTTGGTCTGCTCGGCCTCCGTTTGTTTACGAGCAGCCTTCGTGAGCGTTCGAATACGGGCCGCGAGTAGTGTGAAGTTATCACGCTCCGATCGGACTGGGATGTAGTCCGAGACGCCGGCACGAGTCGCTTTGCTCGCGATTTCTTCACTCCCTTGTCCAGTAAAGAGGAGTATCGGGATATCGTCGTTCTGCTGGCGAATCGACTCCGTAAGCCCGATACCGTCGGAATTTTCGAGCGAGTACGCCGTTACGATACAGTCGATTCGTTCCGTAGCAAGATGGTGCAGTGCTTCGTCGATACCGTCGGCAGGTATACAGTCGATCTCGGTACTCGTCTGTTGGAGTTTGGTTTGAACCAACTCCGCGAATGCGGGATCGGAGTTCACGTAGAGGACGCGGATTGGATCGTCCAGTTCGTCAGTAGTACCGAGCACAGTTACAGAGATTTGACTGTCTAACTGGTTAAATATTTCTTGCGAGACACTCTCGTGGGCTATCGAGGTCGCTGACGACTGAAAAGCGCAATAATCGAGGGAGTTGTAGTATGTCGGTCAATATAAGGAAACGGGACGGATACGCTGCTAGTATGCCTGCGGAAATTCTGGCTGCCGACGACGACGAAGATATCAGAGAGATGATAGATGTTAGTCTCAGTGAGGAGTTCGATGTGGAGACTGTAAAAGATGGTCGGGAGGCATGGGAGTACTTAGAAGAGTCCCCGGATTCATTACCGAAAGCGGTCATTCTCGACGTTATGATGCCAGAGATGGACGGGTTTTCGGTTCTGGACCATATCCGAGAGAACGACGGGATGCAGGATATTCAGGTTGTCATGTTGACATCTCGGAGTCGGGAGGAGGACATCGTTCGAGCGCTCGAGGCAGGCGCGGACGATTTCCTGGCGAAGCCATTCAATAAATCCGAACTGTACGGACGTGTACAGCAAACTCTCCAGTAAGCGACCGTACAGAATTGAAACAGTAAAGGTGCATTAGCTGGTAGATAGTCACAATGTGGGTGGCCACACTAGTCGCCGTTATCGGTCTCTTGAGCGTCGGGGCCATCACTCAGTTCACCGGGTATCGTATGGGAGGGTCAATCACCATTCCCGTTCTTGCCGTGTACTCTTTGAAGAACTTCGTCATGCTCCCCGTTTTTGTGTTGAGCGCGGCAGCCGCGTACGTCGGGCTGTGGATCCTCCGTCGTCGAACATTGATATTTGGTCGTGACGAGCTCATCGCAGCGATGGTCATCGGCACAGCCGTTCCAGTAGTCACGCTCTTTTTCATCCTGCAATTAGGACTTGAGGTGGGAGTGGTTGCGTTTCTGGGAAGTATTCTCCCTGGACTCGCAGCGTACAATTACCATCGAATCAAGCCGGAGTATCGCCGAAACGACCTCTTGGCGAGTATCGGGTTGTTCGTTACCCTCACTGCGCTCGGTTGGGTACTGGTTTCCAATGGATATGCGCGTGAATTTGGTGCGCTGACGCCCCCAGTCCTCTTCTCTTCGACGGCAGATGTCGCTATCTACAAAGGTGTTGCAGTGCCCATCGACCCCGAATCTGTCATCCTCTCTCGAGAGATTGTGGCCGGACTGTTCGCTGGTGGGCTAGTTCTATCTGAACGGCTCCGGGGCCGGTTCGGTGTTCGGGTCGGAATCATTGGTGCGGTCCTCCTCGCGATTTACGCGCTAGCGAGCTATTGGCTCGTAATCCTGTACGTCCTTTTGCTTGCGCTATCGTTCGGTTTCATCCAGTTGTCGAACTACCTCACACTCCGGTACGGACGAGTGCTTCTCGGAGTGACTGTCGCAGTCGCGATCTTCGCCGCAGTATCGCTGACGTTTGTCGTACCAATTGAGCGAGGGCTGTCGGCGTTCTTTACTGCGATTTTGGCAGGTGTTGGGGCGTACAACGCGCATGCGTCGGCACCATTCGAGCGCCGCCTCGTCGTCCCGCTTCAGATCGTGGTCTTTGTCCCCGCTTTGATCGTCGCTCGACTGTTCAGTGCTCCCCAACCTCGTGGGTTTCCACAAGAGCTGACGTTGCCTGTCCTGGGGATTGCAGCGGTTCTCTGGGTGGCTGCCCTGGGTGTCGCGTACTGGTATACTGTGTCACCCCCGGGTGAAGATGAGGTTCTCTCTGCGTCGGTTCTCTCTGAAGGGGGTGAAACATGAGTCGGACTGCCTTCGAGATCTACGGCCGTGGGTTCGGCTGGTCGTGGCGTCTTAGGGGCCCAGCGGAGGTACTAGCAACCGGCAGCCGCCACTACGACACATCCCGAGCAGCACGCGATGCAATTGACATTGTTCGCGCCGCTGTTGCAGAACTATCGGGGAACGAAGAGTCCTTCCCAGACACCGACGTCGACGCGCCCGACATAATCGTCGAACAAGAGGCCACACCGTCAGGAGAGCTTCCGGAGGAACGAAACAACTGGGTCTGGCGGCTCCAAACTGCAAACGGGGTACTGGGACATAGTGCCGATCGCTTCCCGACGGAAATGACAGCACAGTCCGCGGCGGACCAGTTCCTCGACTATGCGGCGGGGGCGCTGCCGATGTTCTTGGTTGGGGCAGAGTACGAGTGGAAGACTGGCCCGAAGCCAATCGAAGTCGGCTCGTCGAGTTTAACAGGGCTGGTTAGTGAAGCAACGAGGGGTATTCGACATCGTAAGGTCCTCGATCAGATCGATACCCAGATTGTCGTCTCGGGGGACTCGCGGTAAATCCTCAACCACCCAACGGCTCGACGACGTCTTCAACCGCCGAGGGTACGACACGCTCACGAAGATCACCGGCAACCATCCACTACTGATCCACAACGGCGAGGTCCATCCTATCGAACGACGGGGGCCTCGAACGACGCTCTACGAGAATATCAGTCTCATCGCTGAGTTCGTCCCCGAACTCGATGCGTACGAGCCGGACGACGTCGCTATCTTCGAGAATCAAGGTATCACAGAATACACGACCCGGCTGTTCAACCAGCGTCTGACCGATCCGGACATCATCGTGTTAACAAACGTCCGTCAGGACCACACAGATACCCTTGGAAAGACCAGGACAGACCTTGCACGTTCGTTTGCGCGGTCGGTCCCAGCGGGAACACACGTTGTGAGCGGCGAGCAACACCCGGTGTTGCACGAATATATGCAAAAAGAGATCGAACGCCGCGGAGGGACTATCGAGCAGGTTGATATTCCCGACGAACACGAAGGGCTAATCGGTTCTGAAACGATCCACGCAGTTAATGCGGTGTTAGATGTTGTTGGCGAACCGCCACTTCCAGCCGAGGAGATCGAATCGTTCCTCAGTGCGATCCAACCAACGTGGATAGAACTTGAAGACGGACTCATCTTCAACGCTGCCGAGGTGAACGATGTCGAAAGTACTGAGATGGTTCGACGGGTGCTCGTCGATGACGAATGTATCACCCCGTTCGTGTACCTCCGAAGAGACCGGCGGGGGCGTACAGCGTCATTTGCTCAATATATCGAGTTGCTATTCGAGCGAGAGTTAATCGATGAAGCTCACATCGGTGGGGCTAACACACGCGCATTCACCGAAAACGTCGATGTTCCAACCAAGTGCCACAGTCAAAATGCGGACCCGGAGCAGGTTCTAACTGAACTGTTCACCGATGGCCGACCGGTCATCCTCATGGGTAACACGGTGGACGAGTTTATGCGTGAGATGCAGGCGTCGATTGAACAACGAGTGAAAGAGAAAAGACAGGCTGCCTCGGCAAGCGAAGCTGTTGACATTTCTGAACAGGGGAGCGCGGAAGCGACTAAACCAAAAGATTACGAATAAAACGTCAGCTTCTGTAAGAAGCGGGCCTTTTCGTTAGATGTAGACGTGTTCTTGAGGGGGCCAGAACGATTGTCCGGTAGTGGCCATTACTACTGAATCTCGGAGAACCGTCTTTCGACAAATTGCACGACTGTCGTACGTTGAGTGGCCAGCGTACGATTCGACACCGTTGTACGACCGCACCTCACTTACCGGATTAGAGTCGGATGTCCGGATCGTCTCAGGAGCTTGGTTCACGCACCATGAGCACATCTCTGTTGAGCAGTTCGTCTCCGAACTTCCGCTGGCCTACTTCCAATTCGAGGCCCACGACTGCTACGAGGATCCGACACACTACGAGATGGACACCCTGTTTCGCGTGTTCGTTCTGAAAGAACTTCACGGATGGGAGCACGAAACAGCACTCTACGAGTACCTCGAAAGTCATCCGGAACTTTGCGAGCGGCTTGGGCTGGAGACAGTACCTGACCAATCGACACTCTGGCGCAGTTGGCACACGCGCTTCAGCGATGAGCTTCGCGAGACGGTCCAGAAAGCGGCTCGAACGATTCTCATCAAAGCGCAGAACGCCGATGTCACCGTCCCCCGCGAACCGGAGCAGATCCTCCCGGCTCGTTGCGATGACGTGGACGAATCGGTTCCAGACGACCGAGCCATTCTGGACAACACCGATAGAGTCACCGAGCACGTCAGCCGTGTCGTGTTCCCTGCGTTCTCGCTCAATCGTGGCGAAGGCTGTGAGGTCCACGAGCACGCTTTCTGGGACCTACAGACGTATCTCGGACTGCGCGAGCGGCTGGCTGCAAACGAGGGTGCTCGCAGTTTCGTCCACGAGTCAACGCGGGAGCGGACACCACTCGGACACGCCCACCGCGACCACATTCGTGATCTCTCTATCGAGCAGATTCGAGCGATGTACCGGCAGGCGATTCGACGACTCATTGATGAGGTCGCAGATACGGAGAAGTTCTTCCGGGCAGGGATCGTC
The DNA here is from genome assembly GCF_000337395.1 of Halorubrum distributum JCM 13561. Taxonomy (NCBI): domain Archaea; kingdom Methanobacteriati; phylum Methanobacteriota; class Halobacteria; order Halobacteriales; family Haloferacaceae; genus Halorubrum; species Halorubrum distributum. The sequence continues at coordinate 208,675 of NZ_AOJF01000057.1, read as the reverse complement.
GCTATCGACATCACCGAGGCTGCTCCCTTCACCGGCGACCGGACCGGCCACGAGGACGAGATCATTGGGACGAAAGAACAGACCGACGAGTACGCCTATCAGTGGGCGACCGTCCAGCTGGTCGGGAACGCTGTCCCACTCGTCCTCGATGCCCGCCCAGTACGGAAAGGCGAGTCACGACTAGAAATCGTCGAGGACTTGCTGGATTCGGCTGAAGAGCTCGTTCACGTCGATAACGTACTGATGGACCGGGAGTTCGATAGCCAGCACGTCCTGGAGATGATTAGTCAGCGCGGGCACTCCTACGTCGTTCCGAAGCGGATGCAGACCAGCGAGAAAGCCCAGGCCAAGCGATTGCTCCAGCGCGATCAAGGCCGATATGAAACTGACCGGAAGCTCCACCTCGGCAAGAACGAGTGGCACGAGACGACGCTGATCTACCGACGGAAAGAGGACTCCGAGCACGACGATCACCGGCAGTATTCGGTGTTCATGACGAATCGGGGGAGCGGACACCTTACGGAGTACGGCTACAGGTGGGAGATCGAGAGTGGATACAGGTCGATCAAACGGTTCATGGCGGCGACAACGTCGAAGAATTTTGAGCTGCGATTCTTCTACTTCGCGTTTGCGTGTCTGCTGTACTCGATCTGGCGAGCTGTCGATCTCCTCGTCCAAGCCGAATTGACTGGCGAGTATGAGCACTCACCGGTGATTACAGCGGACAACACGCTGACGCTGCTGAAGAAGGAAACTGGAATCGGGTAGAGAGACACTCTGTCTGGGTTAGCGCGCCGTCTGAGTGGCTACACTATTGGACGTCTGAAAAATTTGCCCATACGGTTGAAGGTTTGACAAGAATGGCCGCTTGGAGAGTAATCTGGAGCAGTTTCCGCTGACCGAATCGGTCAAATTCGCGCATCACAGGCCCGCTAAATCCACTGTAGTCTCAACTTCCATCTAAGTAGCGTTCAGTCGTGACGTAGAAGACGGGATACTCGGTCGGCGCTTGTAGATGCCAGAAGTAACTGAGAAAGAACATCGCAGGCTTGTAACGAGGCTCTGCGTCGATGCTGTTGTCCCGGTAGGTTCGCGCCAGGTCGGCGTGCGCATTGATTCGCTCCGCAGCCTCGGCCCTTGACTCGGGCTTGGGGAGAATCTCACGCAGGTGGGCAGCGAGATCCTCCTGATCGGGAGTCGCGTTCCACATCTGGTTGAAGTGCATTTGCCCGTTGAACCCGTCAAACCCCCAGTACGGGTGTTGCTTGTTGAGGCCGTCATTACGCGGTTTGAATTCATCAAGTGTGATTTCGCCGTTGAGAAACTGGTTCAGCAGCGGAAGGAGATGTTCGTTCCGCACCTGATCGCGCTTCTCGTTCCGTTCACGGTAACGTGATTGCGCTCGATCACTCAGCAAGAAGGATTCGAACAGGTCTGTTGGTGAAGTCATTGCTTCTCTAATCTGTCGGCGGCGTCAAAAGTACACACGGCAGTTTCCCGGGAACGTATCACGCCCCGGTGGGTCTCTCAGCGAACAGGGTATTCGTTCAGTGGAACAAGAAGAGGTTACATGGCGGTGAAGCGGGTGAGAGAGATTCCGGTGGCAGACGTGTTCGTCAGGTCATGAGTGCTGGACTATGAAATGTGTAAAACTCGGTGACTGGCCGTCGGTCCTCACGACGAGATGTGCGGGTTACAGCGGGATTTACTGGGAGTAAAGCTGCGGAGTTCAATTTTTTGCGGTGTACTTCGGTCGGACCGAGCAATCCAGAAATCAGGTTACACACGTGTTTTCACGGCCGATCCGCCGCAGTACCGGGGTTCCCCTTAGTATCCCGGTGAGAGCTCTAAGGCAAGTGTTCAAAAGAGGGACGTTCAACATTAGTAGTTAGGCAAATGCCAGACCGCATTCCGGGATTGACGATCATGAGAACCGATTCATCGACGTGCTACGCGTCTCCAGAACCCGCAGAGATCGATTCGACGGTTGGAGATACCGACCCGCGCGCGCCGATCAGTATGACTCCGCCGGACGTCGACGGAGACATTTCGGACGACCTGATACCGCCGCTTGAGGTACATGCCGACGTTGAAACGTTCGAAGAGACGCTCACGAACGCGACGGAATCGATCGCGGAGGCGTTCACCGCAAACGCGTCTGCCGACTTACGCGACCGAACCCGCGAGTGGGTCGATGCGCACGGTGTCGGCGAGGTTGACGGGGATCCCGTAGAGACCGTGATTGCGCCGCAAGCCGCGCTTGCGGTCTTACTTCGAGCAACGTTATTCGACGCTTGTCACGACGAGGAGTTGACTCCTGAAAAAGCGGAGCGAGCGTTTCGTGCGGACGCGTCGTCAAAGACGAGTCCGGCGGTAGGGTGGTGTGTGCTCGACGACGTTGCGTGGCTCGCGGGAGCGGCTGATCTCGCTCCCGTAATAGCTGCGCGGCACGACCTTCGAGAGTCAACGGTTCCGTCGGCGGATCTCGGCAAGTTGTACGCCGCGGTCATCGACAGTGACGCCCGGCAGACCCTCAGTCAGTTCCGCACGCCGCAGTGGGCCGGACGCGCCATCCGTGCGTGGGCAGCGAACAACGATGAGACGATGCTCGACGTCGGTGTCGGAGCCGGAGCGTTGTCCGCGCCGTTCCACCCGTCCTGGAGTCTACACGGGGAACCGCGTCACGTCGTCGGGATCGACCGGAGTCGGCTCTCAGTTCTCCTCGCAGAGACCACGCTAACGCTCAGTAACCAGTCACACGCAACGCTCGAAACGGATTTCTTGGGCACCACGCGAGCGGACCTTCCCGCGACCCCTGATGCCATCGTGAGTAACCCGCCGTACACGAGCCACGATCGGCTTGACGGTGACGACAAGCAACGGTGGTGTGAGCAGGTCAGACGGGAAGCAGGTGCCGACGTGAGCAAGCACTCGCCGTTGTACGTGTACTTCATGATTCACGCGGAGACGCTGGTTGACGACGGGACACGAGTCGCGTTCCTCACCCCGCAATCCTGGTTACAGAAACAGTACGGGCACGAACTCAAAGAGTTCCTGTTGGACCAGTTCGATATCAAGGCGCTGATCAGGGTAGACCCGGAGGAAGAGTCGCTGTTCCCCGCTGCGAACACGACGGCCGTGTTCACGCTCCTCGAAGCTCGTAGCGACCCAGACCCTGCGAATGAAACGCAGTTCATCACCGTCGATGACAAGGGGTACTCTACGCTCCAGAAGTCGATGTACAGCACAGCCACGGACGATACCGACTGGGGCACGATCAACACTGTCGAGCAGTCGGCGCTCACCGCAACGGAGAACTGGCAGGCGCGATTCGATCCGATCGAACGAGACGTGAGTCACCTCCTGAAACTGTCGAGTCTCGCCTCCGTTCGATCAGTTCCACAAACCGGCAGTGTCGATGTGTTCTGTCTCTCGCACGACACCGTCGAAGCGTATGGGATCAGCACCTCGCACCTGTCACGACTCGCCCGCCGCCCAGCGGACATAACGGGGTACGTACTCCAAGAGAGCGATTGGATCGCCGCGCGCGATGCCGGCAAGGAAGTCTGGTTGCTCGACCCGGGCAAACTCCCCGAACTCCCGGAGACCATGGACGAATTCGTTCGCCAGTACGAAGCCGGAGCACTCACCACGAACAGCGCGAGCGGACAAGCAACTCCCGACTCAGCCGGTGGTCAAACGCACGTCACCACTGGCACCGGAAGCGATCACGAGAACCCCTTCAAGTACTTGTACGACAGCATCCGCGAGTACGACTTGCGAGACAACTACACGTGCCGGAACCGGGAACACTGGTGGCGGCCGACCCGGCGTGACCCGGCACCGGTCATCTACAACAACGCAGCACAGGGCCAGTCACGATTTGTTGTGAATGAAGCTGGACTGCGAACGACGAACAGCTTCTTCGAGATCAACATCAACCTTGAGGGCGTTGAACGGAAAGCCCTGCTAGCGTACTTGAACAGCGACATCTTCGGAGAGGTCGCAGCGCAGTTCAGTGAGAGTCACACCGGAGGGATGGAGAAACACAGCGTCACGACCGTTCGACAATTCCCGGTCATCGACCCGTCCAACGTGTCCGAAGACATCGTCCAGGGCCTCGCCGACGCATTCGACTCCCTGCGTGAAACCGCTCGGCACAGCGATTCACACGACCAGATCATCGACACCATCGGCGCGCTCGTTCAGCGGGCCATCGAACAGACACGGCCGAACTGACAGGACGTCCAGGAGCGATTTAGAAGCGACTCTCGATGGGCGTGAGGCAGACGAAGGGAACGGCACTCATCGACACTGACGGGGAACACAGGCGGGACCGGCCGCTCGTGAATCGGGAGCGGGGACTGCCAGCACGACCATCTCGCGTGTCGTTGAAACCGCGTGTCCGATCACCGAGCGACTACCGAACGCCCGGACCAGTAACTGAGGTCGTCAATAACGCCGAACGTGGTCACTCGGTATCTGAGAGAGTGGCCGAAGATACGGGTCGTGTTGGGCTTTCGTCCTGTGGGTTCCCGTTTCAGTCTCGCACCAGCAATTCCGGAAACACTCCGTTCCGTGTCCGGGCGCGGAACCGCACATCGGGAATGTTGGGTACGCACCGATCGTCGAAGCAGAAAATCGAACACCGGTGGAGCGCAGCCTCAAATCGATCGCGCCGTCGACTACGTCCAATATTAGCGTTGTTCTTCGTCTACTAGCGAATCGATGTAGTCTTCGAGCGTGTCATAGGCTGAGTCGAACGCAGGAAGGTCTGCAACCAAATCGGGAAGCGTGTTCTGCCAGCCGTCCCGGATCTCACCGCGTTTCTCTTCAGGGAGCCCGTTGCGAAGGTCGATGTCCAGCCCGTCGTGGGTACACTTCTGCGTGAATGCCGGAAGAATAACCGAGTCATCAACGTCAGCCTCCGTAAGCATCCGATACAAGTCATAGTAATCACGCGCCTGTGACCGCTGATACAGCGCTCGCAACTTCTCCGCGAAGATTTCTTCCAGACTGTACGCCGTCACTTCGAATTCAGGGACATCCTCGTAGCTGTGACGATGGTCCACCGAAGCGAACGCCACGTATTCATCGATCATCACGTCCAGACTCGTCGTGTTCTTGTGACCGAGCACAGCGTCGTACTGGATATCGATATCAACGTAGTGCGTCGGATACGCTTCTTTCTGTAGTTCGCGGTGTTTGGTCACCTCGAATTCGACCCCGGAGGCTCTCGTTGCGTCTTCCAATGCGTCTTGTAAGTCCGATTCGGTCCCGTGGTACGCTCCCTCGACACCAAAATCAAGGTCTTCCGAGTAGCGCCACGTCTCCGGGAAATACAGTTTGCTGAGTGCCGTGCCGCCCTTGAACAGCAGGTTGTCACCGTAGGGACTCGTGTAGATCGCCCACAGAACCCATGAATTGACGTAGTTCTTCTCCGCGTAGCCGAGTCGAACATCTAGCTCTCTGGCCAGTCGTCTGAGTTGCGCTTCGGAAATCATGAGAAGTCACCGGGGAGGAACGATTCGGGGTCAACATTTAGGCGGAGTTGGTACGTGCTGTCCCGGGTTCCCGTCGCTTCTCTCGTCGGGTCGAGCAGCGGGTACCCGGTCGTGAAGTTCTCGACGAGGTCCCGGTACTCCGGAAGATCGATGTTCAACTGATCGGCGAGATACACGAGTCGTTTCGTTGCGGCACCGTTCCCAATCTGCCGCAGGTACTCGACGACACGGTCCCACGAACAGCGCGTATCGACAGCGTTCTGCATCGCCTTCGCAACCTCGCTGATACCCCCGCAGAACTCCGGGTGGTCGGCGCAATCGACCAGCGTCTTTTCGATACTCGACATATTCACCTGGTTCGACCCGACCGCAGTCGGTTGATACCCGAAGAACTTCTGCTCCGTGATCGTCACCGGACGGTACGTGACCCCGTGGATTTCACGCTCCTGAGCGCGCTCTGTCGTCACGATGTACACCGTGCGGGACATCTGCTCCGTCAGCCCGTGTTGATTCAACGCGCTCCAGTACCCAATGTACATCGGCTCCACAAGTGCTGACGCAATCACGAACTCGTGTGCGGTATACACGGCGTTCTCACCGGCAGCGAGCGGCAGAATCAGGTATTTCCCCTGCGCGATCCGCTCAAGCCACCCTTTCTCCTTGAGCGCATACGCCATGTCCTTGGCCGACTTCCGCGGAATGTCGAGCGCGTCCGCGATGTCACTAATACTGATGACCTGCCGGTTCTCGCTTGCGAGCCGTGACAGTGCCCGCGACTCACGCGCCGACAGGCTCTTCCGTTGAGTCTCTTCGTCGTTTGTTGACTTCATAGCCGCTCAGTGTACATAGAGTCTAAATCTGCCTCGGCATAAAACTGGTCGTTACGAGTTATTTTGAAAAAAGTTGTCTCCACAGCCGCTCAGAATACATAGACACTAAATCTGTCTTCGACACCGACACAAAACGGGAGTGCCCTTTCCGTCACCTATCTCATACCGAGGTAAGTCGCTCTGTTAGGGATTCGAGTTCGTCAGTCGCATCGAGAGCAGCAAGCCACCGGTCCGGAAGCTGTGACGCCCCGAACCGCGCACCAGCGACCGCACCCGCAATCGCTCCAATCGTATCTGTATCTCCGCCGCGATTGACCGCCGTCACGATCGCCTCCTCGGCACTGTCCGCGAATAGTCCATCGTGGAGCGCCGTCTGTAGGGAATGTACGACGTATCCAGATGTTTCCAACGTGTCGGGTGAGTCGCCACGAGCGAGCGGTTGAAGCGCTCCCGCAAGCTCGTCAGGCGCGTCTGAACCAACATAATCAAGCGCATCATGTAACGGCGCGTCCGCGTCTGTAAGCAGCCCGGCGAGTGTGAGATTCAGGACCGCGCAGCCGTCGGTACACCGCGGATCGGTGTGCGTGATCCGCGAGGACTGCCGGCTCACCTCTGCGAGCCGATCCCAGTCCGTCGCGTACGGGACGGCGAGTGGCGCACACCGCATCACGCTCCCGTTCCCTGCGTTCTGCCCCTCTCGGCTTTGCTCCCACACGCGCTGGCCTGCCTCGTCCCACGCGTCACCGCGTTTGAGCCGGTTGAGCGATCGTCTCGTCATCCCGCCGATGTCGAACGGACCGGTCTCGTACCACGCGACGAACCGCTCAGCGACGTCCGCCGGGTCGAACTCGCCTCGTTCGACGAGACTCCGCGCGATACACAGCGCCTGTTCGGTGTCGTCCGTGATCGTCCCCGGCGGCTGGTTCCACGTGCCGTGCCCGACCATCCCGTCGAGCCGTCCGTGTTCTCGTTGAATCGCGGACGCCGACTGGAATTCGACCGGCCGGCCAAGCGCATCCCCGCACGCCAACCCGAGCAGCACACCCCGCGCTCGATCTGAGTCCATACGTCACCAACGACTACCGCTGCGAAAAATGTGGGGCGGCAGTTACTCGCCGGGCTTTGTTCCCGTGCGGAGATTCTCTCGGTATTCCGCCCACGCCTGATACATCTCTACCCGTTCCGCTTCCGTCATCGCATCGTGTTCGTCCGCATCGTAGAACGGGAGTTCCTCCTTTTCCGGCATCGCCATCACTTGCCCGAGCGGGTAGAGTTGCTCGTAGTAGTGCTCCAACACCCAGTCTTCGCCGTGCTCGTCGACGGCCTTCTGAATGTACGGGGCCGCTTCCGGGTACTCGTCAGCGAGTGACTCGGTCATTAGATTACAGGTCAGGCGTCGGCGAATTCAGCGAGCGAGTAGTTCCGGCTGTCACTGTTCCATTTCCCGATCTGAATGAGTTCGAACGCCCCGATCGGAGCCTCGATCGCGGCGTCGATCTCTCTGCGGACTGCGCCGGGGAGGCTCTCGACGCGAATCGCGGTCAGCGCGTGCTGGGTGAGGTAGTAACTCGTTGCGAGGCTCGTCGGCGCGACGACGATAACGCTCGCTCCGTCGGCATCGTCAAGCGCGAGTTGGGCATCTCGATACTGGAGCACCGCCGCATCCAACTCACCAACAGGGAAGAGACACTTCGCATCCCCGTACTCGACACTCGCCCCCGCCGATGAGAAATGCCCTTTGAGCATAATCAGGTAGTAATATATGTTCTTTGAACATCAAGCTTGCGGTGAATGAGTATCTCGACTGGTCGTTATCACGCAACTGCTCCATTAATTTCACAACCGCGGCTGGCACACTCACTCGCATGCCCCGTGACCTGTACGACTGTACCGCGGCCGAGCTCGCCACGCATTCCGTCGAACACCTCGATCACGACACGCCACCGAGCACCGCCGCTGCGTGGCTCGCCGACAACGGGTACGACGCAGCCCCCGTGTACGCCGACGACGGTCCTGTCGGATTCATCCACAAAAACGACGTCACGACCGACGACGACGGCACCACGCTCGCCGACCACCTCACCTCACTCACCATCGGCTACATGGTCAGCGGCGACACCCCGTTCACGGCCGTGTTGTCCGCACTCATCGAAACCCCCGTCTACTTCCTCGGCGGCCCCGACCACGTCACCGGAATCCTCACCCGCGCCGACCTGAACACCGCCCCGGCCCGCATATACCTGTTCGACCGCATCACCTACCTCGAAGAACACCTCCGCGAACTCGTTCTCGACACGAAGCCGGACTGGAAAACCACGCCCGTCACCCCAGAGGAAATCGACGACATCGAAGCCCGGCACGAAGACGCGCAAGCCGCCAACGTCGCACTCGAAGAACTCCACTACGCGCAGTTCTCCACGCTCGAAACCATCGTCACCAACGTCGAAGCTTGCTGGGAGGCCTGCGGATTCACCACGAAAGGCAGCGCAGACTCACGCCTCCACGAAATCACCGACCTCCGCAACGACGTCGCGCACGCCAACCTCCTCGTCGAAAACACGGACAGCACCGACTTCCTCACCAGCGGCCGCACCACGGAAAACCTGTACACCACCCTCGAAACCATCAACGACGTCCTCTCGAACCTCCAAGACGCCGGGTACGATCCAGGCGCGCGGGCCGCGCCAGACCAACCGACTCATCCCGATAACAAGGACCCGTAACGGCATCAGAGATAATCCAGAGAATGACCGCACCGGAAAGTGCGTTCAGTACGCTGCGTTCCCAGCTTCACCCGTCAATCAGTATGGCAGTCCGCATATCCCTCGCTAGTCACTGCCCTGTTGCGTTCACAACTGTGAGTCCGACGTCGATCACGCGTGGCCGCGGAGTGTCGCCGAGATCTCCGTGGCATCTCGCGTCGGCTCGCTCCAGTGATCGGTATCAGCAGCTTCGACGTAGACCTGTAACGCGTGCGAGTCCGCTAACAGAAAGACGGACGCTCGCTTCTCCCGATCCGACCGGTGCTCGAACGCCACGAGAGACCAGTCTTCCGTTCCGTCCTGCGCGATTTCGACGTCCGTTTCAGCTACCGTCCAGTCCGCTGGAAGATCGAGTTCAGAAAGCAGCGCGTCACGCGTCTGTTCAGCCGCTTCGGCGTCAGGCTCGGTGAGCTGCGACAACCGGCTCCGAAGTGTCGTCATGTGATACCGCTGCGTAGCAAACCCGGGTATAGCTTGTGCAATACGTAGCATATCTGAGAGATTGCTCGCACCCGCTACACAACAGCCCCCTACCTCTCACCACAGGTCAAGTCATTCATTACATCGCAGCCGACATAGAGAACGCCATCGAAGCGGCGACGGCGTAAGCGTGATCCGCCCCCTCCGACGGTCTGTTTCCGTTGACACCCTCTGGGACTGACACAACCTCCGTGCGAGATACAGAGATTGGATACAGCGATTCAACTCCATTAATTCCGAGTAGGATACCGTGAATCAGCCGTGAGAACGAGCCTGCGAATTGACCGGCTAGAATCCCACCAATCCGAGGCACTACGACCTAAATGAGAATACTGAGCAATAGACTCACAGAAAGCCTATACATATCTGTTGACACCGGTTCGGCATGAAACGTCGAGATCTCATCGCTACAGGATGTATCTCTCTTACTACGGCCAGTTCTGGCTGTCTGAACTTCCCACTAAGAGAAAATGAGGATAAGCCGTGGGTTGATGTGAGCGTTGTCGCGGAGAATATCAGAGTTGGCTTCGATACCGAACAGCTCTTCGAGGTATTCATACATCCCAGCAACCTGATGGGAAGGCAACTACCTGATGAGAATCAGGAGCATCACATCAGGATAGACGTTTCCACGTTAGAGCAGTATGGAGTAAACATCGAAGACCTCTCTGTAGAAACCACGCAAGGGAAATACGGATTAGGACCTTCGGATGCCTACAATAATAATGTCGATAGCGTAGACATCACCGACGGAGTAATTGAGCTTTTGATACTAACGTCGGAAGACGTGTCGGAAACAGACCCGATCGCGTTGAAGCTGACGGGCTATCAGTTCACAAATATCGAACCAGTGACTGAAATCCAGTATGATGTTCAATCCCCTGAGGACCATGTTGAAATCACCAATGGTACTTTCGGCGGTCCTCAAAGCGGGAGCAAGTGCGGGTTCACCCGTTCTACGGACGGAGAGTTCACACTTGTAGACCCTCAGTTGCTCTTACCAACATTGTGCCCAAGCCCAATCAATGCCTACCGTGGGGGCCACCAGAATCTTGATATCGAGTGGCTGACCCCAGAAGCTGACGAGGTCGTAATCGAGATAGACATCTCAGTACTTAATAAATACGGAACAATTGGAGAGTCAGTAATCGAGCCATTGAACAAAAGGGGTCCATCGAATGAATCGAGGGTGGTAGGTGCAACTCTTGACAGCCTATCAATTGATGAAGGGACAATTTCGATCAAATTGGATCCAGATCCCGGCACTAATTACGCTTCAGTGAGTGTCCGGCTCAGTGGAATGGATCTTCCCATTGAAGATCCGGTCAGAGATATCTCATACGAGATGACTATTGAAGGGGACGTTGATGAGACAGTAGAGACGGGATCATTCGACATCACTAGTGATCCGCCTGATCCCAATAGCGATGCGTAAGTCTCGCCGCTAACTGGCTGCTTCGTGCGAACTGACGTGAAACCCTGTTTCGAATGCTGTATGGGCCCTCTGTACTGAGCGAATTAAGTTGTCCCTGATACAGCTACCGCGGTGCGACATTCGCGCTCTGTATTCAACACGGTTCCAAGAACAGATCATCGGTTGAGGATTTCAACAGAGCCATTGAGTTCTATGACGCCGACTGGTCCGAAGACACCGCGTTCCGCGGCGTCGATAATATCATCTTGTGTGCCAGCTGGGGCCACAGATTTACTTGACCGCTCCCACCTACCAGACATGCCAAGCAACGACGACGCCCCGAACACGGGGGAGCGACCGGACCCGGATGATATCGGAGAGACGACGCAAGGCCACCCTGAGGACGAGGATATGGACATTATTGACAAGCCTGACCCGGACGCGGGGAAGGAACCGTACCCGGATAATATCGAGGAGACGACACAGGGACACCCTGACGAGGATGACATGGATATCATCGACGAACCCGATCCGAACGCAGGGAAGCAACCATACCCGGGTGATGTCGAACCAACTGACGACGGTGAGTGATCGTTAGCGGGCCGCGCCTCGATCAGTCTGCGAATCTCTCCGTCCTCTTCAGGCACGCCGCGCGAGAACAACGGATGAGCCGCGCAAGCCTGGAGAGCGTGGGATAACCTCAACTCGTAAGGCTCTGTAACGAGTCCAGCCGGTCAATGAGGCCTGAGATTCGGCGACCGGACACATGGTCGTTCAACGGGGGGCGAGACATCGTCGAGGACAAAGGCTTGAAAGAAGAGCTTCCGGCGATTGCGGAGGCGTACATCGACCACGGAGGAGGGAACCAGAATCTGAGCGAGCGACGTGAGCTACTTGCCCCGCTCGACTGGGAACAAGAAGCCTCGGTCAAATTCGAGACGACCACCGACGACGACGTGATCTCTCGCCGAGCGAGCTTCGATGCGTACAAAGACGGAGTCGTCGTCGAACACGAGAGCGGCGAGCAAATGCGCGCGAACTGGCACCTCATGAAAATGGAGATCGCTCACCGCGACCCCACCGTATTACCGGCCGGTCGCACCGCCGACGCAGGCGTACTGCTAATCCCGTCGTACGTCAACTTCCCCACCCTCGGACGAACCGAAAATGACGTCCAAGTCGTTTTGGAACAATACTTCGATTTCTCACTTCCGCTGTTCGTCTGGGAATACCCGACCGAGTGAGGAACGAACGCTGTACTCCGCAAAACATCCGACTGTCGTCCAAATCCTTAGGAACTGATAGGGTCGGCGTGCGAGATACAGAGGATGGATTGAGCACAGAGATACCGTTCGAGAACTCAGGTCGTCACCGGGAGTACCGTGGTGCCACACGGATAATCAGTTCACGCTCTTCGACAGTTCAGCCCCCGCCTTGAATTTCACTTCCTCTAACACACTCGCAGCGTTCACCAAGTGCAACACTGGCGCATCCACCGCCACGTGCGTCACGAACCCGTATTCGTCGCCCGTCACCTCTAACGTGACCTCATCCCCGGCCTCTCGTCCCGGTCGCTTCCGAAGAGTGTAGTCGACACCCCCCGACTCCGAAAGCACACCCGTCTCGACCAACTCCGCTACCGTCTCGGAATCCAACCGCGCCCCCCGCCGAGCACGCTCACCAGACACCGACCGTTTCACCAAGTCACCAAACCCGTCACCATCAGCGTCAGCCGAGTAATCGAAACAGCACTCGATACCAACCACCTCCGTCGGACCGGCCATCGACAACACTGTCACCGAATCCTCGTACAGCGCGGCGTCGTCGATGACCCATCCACCCGTGTACACGAGTTGGTCGTTGCTCTCACACCGCTGGACGTACAACAACGCCGGGAACGGACGCGGACACTGCGGCGGCTGCACCAGCACCTGATACACCAACACACCCAACCCAGACCCAGACTCCGTTGTACGAGCCCAGACACCCGGACCACACGGGTCATCATCCGTCGCAGCACACACCTTCGCAGACTTGTCTTCCGCCGTCGGTGGCGAATTGACGACCGTCACCGTCCCGTCACCACCTCGAACGACCTCAAGACGCCCACCCGTCGCCACAGGCCCCGTCATCTCCGAAACGAAGTGAGGCGTCGTCCCGCACACCGCCCCCGGATGAGCGGACGAGTCAGTATCATCACAATCACCACCACCATCCGAACCAGCAGCATACTCCGACTTCCCCCACGAGTACACCTTACCCTCACCATCTGACTCGCCCGTCAGATACGCGATGAGCCGCTCCGGCGTCACCTCCTCACGGAGACTCCCATTCCCACCCGGAACCTCCGCGTCAGGCAAACACACCGAGAACCGCTCAGCAACAATCGGTTCACCACCCAGATACGCGACGAGGTCAGCGTCCTCCTCAGAACCGTCACCGACACCATCCCCATCCGAATCTGAATCCGTATCACCCGCCCGCGTCTTCCGCTTGTTGCTCCGCGACGAATTGTAGTCCTGAGCCATCACCGCAGAAGACGTAACCCACCCCTCCAACTCGACATCCCCAAGCTGCCCGCCAGACACCGTCGGAGCCAACCGACTCACGTGCGGACTCTCCGGAGCCATCATGAACGTGACTTCCGTGTCATCATCATTCCAGTCTGTCCCTGCGAACACTGCCGCAGGCGACGAGCCCGTGTCCGTCACTGACGACACAACTTGATTCAGACAGCCAGCGAGTCCCCCAACTACAATAACCCCGCTCGCTGCGAGTAGTGACCGACGGCTGACGGTCGTACGTGGCACAGTATTTCGGAGGTTGTTGCGTCTCTCTGAATACATAATCAAACAGTAGAAGGTACACACTATCATAAGTTTTCTTATATTTGTTACTTGTTAACAGGATATTTAGAGACTGACTCGCGCCCTGTATTCAGCAGGACATCGAGAACATATCGACGAGTGAGTATTTCACCAGAGCCAGACTATCGTAGTAGTCGCTGACTGGGGCTCCGAGCTTTCGCTGTGATTTCCTGGAATCTAGATAGGCTCTCGAATCCCTTTGTCGAACCAGCTCCCTAGTCGTCTGCTCAGTCTCGCCGCACCGGCCCGAGTCGTGTGAGGTTGTTCGTTTCGATGAGTCGTTCGAGTCCGTCTCGTGTCGGGAATCCCCAGGTCGCGTCGGCGCTTGATTGACCTGGTGCTACTGCGCAGAACTCCGTCCCGTACGCTAATATACGACGCTGGACGCCGGCAACGGCGAACATGCCGAGATCGTACCCGTAGTCAACCCGGTCGATCCGGGCCATGCCGCGTCGATACCCGAGAAGCTCCCGCGGTTCGAACTCTTCCATTGATTCAACCGGGAACCTGTAATTCTTGAACGTCACCGGGTCACCGACGTTCAACGAGCCCGTGTCCGGGTTGTACTCACCGAACGAGAACGGGCCGTGGAGCTCCGGGGTTAACGCGTCACGCGCCGTCCCTTTCTGCTCGGCGTGGTCAGTGTGAAACACCCAGTGGATGACGAACCCCAAGCGCAGCGCTTCCCGTGTCTTCTCCCGGTACGGTTGGTCGGACCCGGCGACAAACTCAATCCACCGGTTCACGTCACCTCCGATGACCGCACAGTCCGGGACGCGGTCAGCGACTTTCCTCTCGAACCGATACTCACCGTGGAAGAACGGCTCGGTTTGTGTGCGGCGACGACGCTCCAACTCTAATTTCGGCCACAAGTGCTCCCACGACTCTTTCCCCGCCGTTCGGAACCCATCAACGTCATCGGGGAAGTCGTCCGTACTCACTGTCCATCACCTGCCGAGCGTCGCGTCGATTGTCGTGTCATTGGGTGCTCCGTGTCGGTGTTAGCGATTTCACGTTGAACTCTGATTTCGAGCAGTACTGTTCCGCGAGCCGCCCCAGATCACGCGTCCGCAGCACGTCCGCCACGTTATGCGACGCGAGCGCCGCGAACTCCCCGTTCTCGAACGCCGTCACCGCCTCGCTGCTCTCCGCGAACGGGTCAAGCTCGCCGTACGTCCCGTCGCACAGCACGTCGTACGCGCCGTCGAGGTCGCCGTGCTCGTCACCGTCAACGGTCGTGTTGAACCGCTTCGTGACGAGCGGCAGCACGTCCGCGTACGGCACGTCGGTGAACGGCCACGGGATGTCGAGGCGCGCGAACCGCGTACGGAGAAACGGGAGGTCGAACCCGCCGCGCCACCGCTCCCCGTTGTACGCGACAAGCAGCACATCCGCGTCCCGGAACCGCTCCTCAACGAACCCAGAGACGGCCGTCAACAACCCGTGCTCCGACGCGTGCGTCGACGTCTTCACGACCACGTCCCCGCCGACCTCACCGATATCAGGAGCGGTGCGGTCACTCGTGTTCACGAACACGCGGACTCCGAGCGGCACTGCGAACCCGACTACTGTGTCTGAGCAGGGAAATCAAAAGCAAGAATCCGATCAAGATGAGATAATATCTATAATCGAACAAGAGATTCAAAACGTTATCAGCTCGGAGTGATACAATATTCTCGTTAAACGTTGAAGATCGGCGGTGGAGTTACCTGTCTCTGTTGATTCAAGCTCATTGATTGCGTCTAGGAGCAATCCCGCGTAGTTGAGTTAATCAACGTACTCGTGTTACTTACTGAGAATTTCAATGAAGTCGAGCATCTCTATATTTGGAATACTCTCGTGAGTCAGTACAGTTCAGATGCGCCACCAATCACTTGCTCTAACCGCCATGTGTTGCTCAGCACGTCGCTTTTGTCGTCGGTACCACCAGTAGTCAGAATTCCAAGATGGTAGAGTTGGTATTTGAATTGGAAGTGGATCCCGGATTTGTAGATCGTCGGATCAGTGAGTACGGACTGGTAAATGTCGCCGTCTGCGGTGAGAACGTCATCGCGGCGGTGCTGGGTGAAGAATACTTCGACGGCAAGTGGCTGGTTGATGTGTGTGGCTTCGAGTGCGACGTCGGCGAGCGTTGCGTCACGGGTCCCGTTCTGGTGGATCCGTTCGAGCGCGGTGATGATGAGCTGCGTGGGCTCGTATTGGATGGCGACGGAGCGGGCGAGTTGTGCCCATTGTGGAGCGAGCTCTGTGAACCTCGTTGATCTGCCTGTCCACGTGTCGAACTCGGCGAGCGCAGCCGTGACAGTGCCGTGCTGGTCGCGGGCGAAGCGGACGACTTCTGCGCCGAGGTGCGTAAGTGAGTCGCCGTTCGGCTGGTCGTCGACGAGGTTCAACAGAATAGCACCACGCCGCCCACCAGAGATGGCGTTGATGACGTTGTCGGTGTACACGGTGTCGGTGTCACCGTCGGCAGCGAGTGCGAGCGCGTCAGGGGCGGTCCAAAGACATCGGTGAGAGGTGAACGTTATGTACCCGGACTGAGGCGTCAGTGCATGAGCGAGGCCACCTGGCGCGACATCGGAGCAGATCGGGCGGACGGGTCATGGATTGCAGTTGGTTACACGGCCAATGGAGCCGTTGAGGCCGCGCTCTTCGATACCATCGGCGACCTCTGGGATGCACACCGAGTGACCGCTCGGCGGATCGTCGTCGATGTCCCGATCGGCCTGTGTGGCTCGCGCGACGACGACTCGGCCTGCTGTGTCGAGACCGATGGCGAGCGCTCGCGCCGGTGTGACGACCTCGCGCGCCCCGTGATCGGCCCGCGTTCATCGTCCGTCTTCACGGCGCCGTCTCGACCCGCAGTACGGCTGGCCGCCGAAGGCGCAGAATACAGCGAGGTGAACGAAATGAACAGATCCCACACTGGGAAGGGTCTCACACAGCAGGCCGCAAACATTGCCCCGGGAATCGTCGAGGTTGAGGAGTTCCTCTTAGACACGGAAGCGACGGACACCGTTTTTGAGGGACACCCCGAGGTGTGTTTCCGAGCGTTTGGGTCGACGCCGCTGTCACACAGCAAAAAGACCGCTCCGGGCGTCGTCGAGCGTCTCTCGTTACTGGAGTCGGTTCCGGAGTACACCGAGGGTTCTTGGCGAACAGTCGTGCAGTCGGTTGCCGACGGTGACGTTGAGCCTGCCGCCGACGACGTGATCGACGCGCTGGCGCTCGCGCTGACGGCGCGTGCACCCGATGATGCGTTCCACCACCTACCGAGCGACCCTCCGACCGACGCGAAGGGGCTTCCAATGGAGATGGTGTACCGCCGTGCCAAGCCGTTCTCGGAGGCCTAACCGGCGTAAACACGCTCCGACGAGGAGGCTAATGAAGCTGGCTTACCGACTGATTTCAGAACTCTGGCGGACATCGTGGAGTTGACTCTCTGGCAGAAGCTTAGTACGGAGGTGTAAAGGAGTCGAGGGCGTCTTCGAGTTGTGCGAGGATGTTGATCCCTTCTTGGAGTCCGCGAATCGTCTCGTCGGGGCACGTAAAATCGAACAGGATCTGCTTGGAGTAGACGTGATACGGATTCCGATCGGCGTCGCAGGAGTCGGGTAGTTCGTCGCGGACTAGGTTGAATCCGCCCTCCGCAAGACGCTGCTTGTCTCGCCTGGAAAGCTGGTCCAGCAAATGGTCCCGGGCGTGTTCGGGATTATCTGTGTAGGAGAGTGTGATCTCGATATGTGAATTTCTCGTTCGGTATGCGTCATGTGTACTCGGATGCTGTTCGCGGGAGGTCAATCGCTTGGGGGTAGCCTGTATCTCGAAACGGAGCGTATCCGGCCACGCTTCTTTCCGGAGGCGAAGATATTTCGTTCGAGCCTCAACTCGGGAGCGGGTGGCTTCCCAACCGTCGGAACCCTCCACCATCGGCGGATGCGCGTCCGCAAGCCAGTTCCAGAACGCACTCAGTAGTCGCTGTCGGTCGGATTCAACGGAGGCAAAATCGACGTCGATCTCGAAGTCAGCAACCAACGATGGAAACCGCAGTTGCAGTTCAGTTGAGGGCGAAATTCCGGTTGAGCCGGTGAGGTGGTCCGTGATCGTCCCCGTCCATTCTCGAATCCGAATGACATCCTTATTTTGTTCGATCTGTCCGATGTGCGGTGTGATCAACTCTCCAATCGTTTTCCATGTGATTCGATTGGCGATGAATCTCGGATCGTGGGACGAATCACTAGTGACGTATACGTACTCCCAGTGATCGAATGCACCTCCGTCACGATTTTTGGAGCCGTCGACAACCGCTTCTAAGTAATCTGTTTGCCGGCTCCACTGATCGGTGCCGAGCTGGCCTCGGGTTTTGATTTCCAGGCAAACGATTGTTTCGGACACCTCTATAACGATATCTAGTTCGGTGTTTTCGGGCAGTTGGTCGAACGTGGTCACCGTTGCGTTTTCGAGATCGGCCGAGAGATCGATATTTACCTTTGACGAAAGATCCTTGAGAAACACGTCACCCAACCCATGAGTTCCGTTTGGATCGAGGAGCCAAGCCAACATTCGAGTATGAGCCCGTTCATCTTGTCCGATCCCTAGGATATCGAACATCGCCGTCGGTTCGTCATTCAACTCGTCAAGTAGTTCGATGAAACGGTCACTGCTAACACCTGACTCTTGCATTGAACCTACTGCGAAGGAGCGAGATAATAAAATGATGCCGCCGACCAGAGGTATATCCGTGCTCAGGACGTCGCCTTCCGGAACCCGAACCTGTTGTCGATGGCGTCGTCGTACGCGGAAGCGACTGAGTCGAAGGCGCTGTTCATCGGTGCTCACTCAGAAGATTTCTCCGGGTACCCTGATTGTCGCCCGGCCTTTTTCGACGCCTTTCAGAACGTGATCGATGTCGGGACGAAACCGGAAACAGAGATTGAGTTGAAGTCTCTGTTCGTCGAGTGGTCGAAAACGGAAATCGCGGAGCGCGAGTTGGAGCTCGGTGTGCCGTACGAGTCGACGTGGTCGTGTTACCGTGGCGAGGAGCCGGCGTGTGGGGCGTGTGACGCGTGTGCGTTCCGGCTTGAGGCGTTCCGGAACGCCGAGTCACGCGATCCGATTGCGTATGTTGAGCGGCCGGAGTTCTCGTAACCTATCGGCCCAGATTCTATTCATTTCTCGGCAGTCTGAGTGTACTACTGGACTCTGGCTGGGATTGGTGTGGTGTGCGACACTGTGAAGATATTCCTCTGCGAATACGAGTAGATGCCGAAGGTGAGTGTGGAAATTTCTCAAGGATTGCTTGATGACCTCGATGATCACGTTGGTGACGAGGGTAAGCTCGTCAACGGTAGTGATGCTATTCGGACATCAATTCGGAAGGCGCTGGATATGCTCGATGAGATCGATGCCCGACACGGGGCGGTTTGAGTCAGGCAAAACAGAATCTCACTTGTCTTAACCAACAGAAGCGAAGAATCCGATGCGTCGAATGCTGGAAAAGGTTATAATACGATAGAACAATCTAAACCCGTCTGATCTTTCTAACTAAAACGCCATTTCCATCGTAGATTAGCAGTTATAACTGATCCGTGACTCTATCCAAGAATTCGTGAAGTTCTTCGATTTCTTCGCCTTCTCTATACATCGCTTCGACAATCTCTACACCTTGCTTTTTGTCGTAATGTTTGCCAGAGTCTGGTTCTTCGATGTGACCACACTCTATACATCTCCGCTCTTCTAACGACGCTCCCTCTTCGCCAACATGCTCTGTCGCAATTGCGGAACGGAGCTTTTGAGGGATGTTCTCATAGTCTCCGACAAACCCGGGGTCTACGTCAAGTCCACGTGTTTCATTGATTCCAGTTGCTGAGAAGTAGTTCTCTATCTCTCGTTTTTCCAGAATGTGTGCGAATGCTCGTAGTCCTCTACAGTCTGCTTGGATCTGCTGTACGGCTTCTGAAGGAGTATCATCCTCTTGCCGGCGATCGCTGTCCAACAAGAAGCAGAAGTTGCGGTTGATTTCCTCCAAATCCTCTGGGTTACAGTTCTGGATATTGCCTGTTCCACCGAGGTGTTGGATTGTTATATTTTTCCGCTCCCAGTCCTCAATATACTCCTGCGCTACAGTTCGGAGGATACTCGCGTCAGTAGGGCCTTCAGTGTAAATGACGAAGTCGCTTTGAAGTATGTCGCTGTTCCGCGCACCCAGTTCTTCTACTGCGGAGAGATAGTCTTCGTCGATCGTCCGAATCGATGTTACCCCCTCTTCTCGCTGTACGAGATGGAGGTCGCCACGACCCCGACGATCGATGAAGATTGGCGAGTGTGTGGACAGCATTATTTGCCCTCCGGATCGGGCAATCTGTTTGAGCGATCCCAGCATTTCTCGTTTCGCTTCGGGGTGGAGCCAAACGCCTGGCTCTTCAAAAAGGAGGAAGTACCCCTCATCGACGTGCCGATCCCGATAGGCCTCGACCAGCGAAAGAACAAACATGCTTCCAACCCCCGAGCCACGTTCCCCGACTGGAACGGGCGTGTCGGTGGAGTGATCCTTGACCGTAATCGAGGGAGTGAACGCTTTTCCCAGGTCAATCTCTCCGGGATTGACATTCACTTGGCTGATTGAGTCCATTCGGCTCACCAGCCGGCCTTCGATGAGGTCTGAGAGATCTCCAACCTCATCTTGGAGCTCCTCTTCAAGTGATTCCCGCTTTTGGCTGAGTGACTCGCTATCGTGGAGGAGCGGGCTCAGGAGACGATCGATCCACGTGTTGGACTTGAACTTGGTCTGCTCGGAGATATCCCGCTCAGCGGGAATGTAGATAGGCTCGGGGATGTGCGACCAAATTCGCTCGCGCGACGGTTTCTTATTGAGTTCTTCGCCATCGTCTACAATCGTCCCTTTACCTAGTGTTTCCTGCTCGTCTTCTCCCAATAGTGTTGTCCGGGATGGTGCGCGTTCCCCGTTATTAGTGTACTTTCGGACGATCTTAAGAGTCCCGTCCGAGGTGTCTACAGAGTCCGTGAGTTGGTCCGACAATTCATCTGGAATCCCTTCAAATCGTCCAGTGAAGACTAATTCCTCTGATTCACCCATGTGGAAGTGGTTGGGTTCGGGCTTTCCCTTCTCTTCGAGGAAGATCCTAACCGCTTCCAGAAACGATGATTTGCCTGCGTCGTTCTTTCCAATCAGTACTGAGAGTTCTTCGATTGATTCGAAACCATCCTCTTCTATCGGTTTGAACCTCTTAACATGAAATTCACTTAATCTCATTTTAGTGTCAGAACCCGATTAACAATAATATAGAGGTAATTTAAGAACATTACGATAGGTATATTTACAGATTGTATCTACAAAGATCTCCACAGCTTCCCCCGGGGGTTGGCTCCTTTCATCTACCCGCATCTTGGATGTATCAGCTATAATGACATCCCCTTGTAGAAGCCGACAGCGCATTCAAGATACGCGGTAGCTGATTTGAGTGTCGCCCGTGGTGCGTAGCAATTGAATTACGCGTCTTGATTCTCTTTTTACTTTCACCCCGCCGAGGGTGGGTTTATATCCCCGCCGGGAAGTGATACACGTGTGACGAGATTCCTCCATTTGGCGGATATTCATCTCGGTCGGCAGCAGTACGGCGTACCGCAGCGGGCGACTGATGCGAAACTCTCGTTCCAGCACGCGCTGTCGCAAGTTTCGGCTGAGGATGCCGACGCAATACTACTCCCGGGCGACTTGTTCGATAGCCGGGACGTGCGGCCGGAGACGCTCGCATCGGTGGAAGACGTTCTTGCGGATGTCGAGGTGCCGGTGATCGTGAGTCCGGGGAATCATGATCAGAACATGAGTCGCCGACGGGATTTGACGTGGTTACAGTATCTGAATAACAAGGGACTGATCACGTTGTTGTCGGCTGATTTCGCTGATGACCGCGTGTCGTTCGCTCCGACTGACGCGGAGTCTCCGCGGGAGGGTGGCGGCGGGTACGTTGATTTGGAGACGGACGAGGGGACGGTTCGCGTGTTCGGTGTTCAGTACCGCGGGGCGTACATGGAACGCCAGATTCCGGTTGTCGTGGACGGGATCGAAGCTGTGAACGCGGCTGAAGGGGAGCCGGCGGCGACGGTGGTGTTGGCGCACTTCGGGGTGGATGACGCGGTGCCGGATCTGGGTGCGACGGTGTCGGTCGCGTCGTTGACGCCGCTGATGGACGCGGTGGATTACGTGGCGCTCGGCCACATTCACAAGCGGTACGAGGTGGAGAACGTGTATAACCCGGGGAGTTTGGAAGCGTTCTCGGTTCAGGAGGGACGGTGGGACGACGCGCACGGGTACTACGTGGTGGATGCGGCTGACTGGTCGGCGGATCACCGCGTGTCGAAGCGACGGCCGTACGTGACAGTCGAGTTTGATGTGTCGGGGTACCGGACGTTCGACGATCTGCGCGCGGCGTTCGAGGACGCGGTGCGTGACGAGCAAGGCAGGGTTGAGAGTGTGTGTAGCAACGCCGAGTTCCAGACAGGTGACGGGTCGCGTCGTGATCCGATTGTGAACCTGCGGTTAACGGGGACGCTGTTGCTTGATCACGTCGCGTTCGACGTCGATGCGTTACGAGACATCACAGAGGAGACGCTGGGGGCGTTGTACGTACAGCCGACGGATAACACGGAGCGGAAAGCGATTCAGGAGCTGCTCGGCGATATTGACCGTGACGAGGCGTTCGCGGCTGACGGAACGGTGAACACGGACGCGTTACAGGAACGCGTGTTCACGACGCTCGCTGAGGAGTCGCGGTACAGTACCGCCGCGGACGACGTCGCGGCGACGCTCGACGAACTAGAGGGACTCGTCACCGAGGACGACGCCGGTGTCGGTGAGGCGGCGTCGTACTTGCGAGAGCGCCGCCGGGAGTTGTTCCCGGACGGCGTCGGCGAGCCGGGGGAGACGGACGAGGCGGCCGCCGCTGAAGGAGGTGAGGCGGAGTGACGGTCGTTATCGAATCGGTGACGTTAGAGGATTTCAAGAGTTACGCGGACCGGACGACGATCGAACTCGGCGACGGCGTCACGGCGATCGTCGGGGAGAACGGATCGGGGAAAAGCACGGTACAGGAAGCGATCGGGTTCGCGTTGTTCGACACGCACCCGTTCGACAATCAAGACCGGCTCGTGCGAGATGGCGAGAATTCCGGCCACGTCGAAGTGACGTTCCGGGTCGTCGAGACGGGCGAGGTGTACACGGTGCGGCGTTGGGCGGGGCGGTACAAGTTCGACGTGCTCGATGCGAACGGGGACGCGCTCGGACTGGACACCGGGTCGGCGATCAAAGAGTGGGTCGCGGAGAAACTCGGCGTGGACGACGCGGACGATTTATCGGAAGTGTGGGAGCGGAGCGTCGGGGTGCCGCAGACGAGTTTCCTCGCGGACTTCACGCAAAGCGAGAAGGAGCGCGTGGATACGTTCGACCCGTTGTTCGATATCGAGCGGTACCGGGAGGCGTACAAATCGCTGAGCGGTCTGGAAAGCGAATTCGACGAGGAAATCACCGCGAAAAACGAGGAAGTCAGCGAACTCCGCGGCGAGTTGAGTAACCTACCAGACGTCGAATCGGAAGTCGAAGAGTTAGAAGACAAGTTACGGGAGCATGAGGCGGAGATTGCGACGATAGAACACCGTGTGACGGTACTACAGGCAGAGCACACGGCGCTTGAGGAAGTCGAGGCTGCGCTTGATGAGAAGCGGGGTGAGTTGGAATCGCTTGAGGACACGAAGATCCCCTCGGCAGAGCGGGAGCTTGAACAAGCCGAGGAAGCGTTGGCGGACGCCGAGGCTGCCGTCGAAACGCTGTCCGACGTCGAAGACGAGTACGAGGCACACCGCGAGGCAGAGAGCGAGCGTGAACGGTTGGAGGAGGAAATCGCTAAGCGCGATGAGTTGGTCGATGAACGCGACGAAATCGAAGGAGAAATCGAGCGAAAGCAGGCCAAAGCTGAGCAGAAAGAGGAGGCGGTTGAGACGGCAGAGCAGGCCAAGGAGCGGCTCGAAGAACTCGAACCGGACGTCGAGGAGTACCGAGAGTTAGAGACGGAGGTCGAGGAACTGGAGGAGGCCGAAGAGCGGATCGCTGAGATCGATTCGGAGATCAGCGAGTACGAATCCGAGATTTCGGACCTCGAAGACGAAATCGCGGAACTGGAAGATCAGATCGAGGCTGCTGAGGCGCGGCGTGACGAGGCCGAGAAACTCGAAACTCTGCGCGACGAGCGTCATGAGTTGTCTGTCGAACGAGAGTCGCTCGAAAAAGAAGTAGAGGAGTTAGAAGCGCAAAACGAGGAGTTGCGGGAAATCGATGTGGATGAGGCATCGGACGTGCCGTGTCCGACGTGTGATCGGCCGATCACGGCCGAGCACCACGATTCGGTGATCGAGGAGAATACGGAGCGAATCGAGGAGATCGAGTCGTCGGAACTCCCGCGGATCGACTCGCGGCTCAACGAACTCGCCGATGACATTGATGATGCTGAGGCCGCGGCCGACGCGGTGTCGGAAATCCCTACACACGAGTCCGAGATCGATGATCTGCGTGAGAAAATCGGAAACCTCGAATCGACTATCGAGGAGTTACAGAGCGAGCAGTCCGAGCTCGAAGCCCGCACCGACGATCTCCCTGAGAAGCAGCGTCGCCTCAAAGCACTCGATGGCGTTGAAACTGAGTACACGACAGCGAAGACACGGTACGAGGATAACGAGTCCGCTGAAGCAGAGTTGGAGTCGCTCCGGGAGCGTATCGAAGAGTTAGAGGCTGAAGTTGCGGAGCTCGACGAAGAAATCGCGTCGTACGGTGATCTTGATTCGGAGCTTGAAGCGGTCAAAGAGACGTTAGCGGAGACGAAGGAAGGGTATGAAACGTACATCGCTCACGAGGAAGAGGCGGGTAAACGTGACAAGCGAGAAGATGCGGTCGAGGAAGCGGAGTCAGAGTTAGCAGATCTCCGATCTGAAGCGGAGAGGGTCCGAGAGGAGATCAGCGAGTTGGAGTCGGAGTTCGACGAGGACCGGTTCGAGGCCCTAAATACCGATATTGATGCGTTCGAAGCAGAGAAAAACCAGCTCACAGGGAAGCGAGAGACCGTTGAAGAGAATTTGAATGACAAACAGAGCAAGCTGGACGATCTGTACGAAAAGCAGTCGGAAAAGGAAGCGCTCGAAGTGGAGATTACTGAGCTGGAACGTGACAAGCGGTTTGCCGGGTGGTCGCGGAATACGTTACAGCAGGGGGCGGCGGATTTGCGTGAGTTGATCACGACGGAGATCGGGCACCGCGCGAATGAGGTGTTTCAGCAGCTCCGCGGGAATCCGACGGAGACGCTGGTGTGGGATAAGACGTACAACCTCCGTGTCCGCGTGAAGGGGCAGGACAAGCCGTTCGATTCGCTGTCCGGCGGGGAGAAGATGGCGGCGGCGCTCGCGGTCCGGTTAGCGATTCTCGAACGGTTGGCGAGCGTCGGGATGGCGTTCCTCGACGAGCCGACGGCGAACCTGGACACGGAGAAGAAGCAGAACCTCGTGAATCAGTTGGAGTCGCTGGAGGGGCTCGGGCAGTTGACTGTGGTGAGTCACGACCGGACGTTCGAGGCGATGACTGAGCGCGCGGTCGTGCTCGAAAAGGACGAGACTGACGAGGTGACGCGGGTGGTGTCTCAGTAATGCCGTTGTACCCTGAACGCGTCGCCGAGCAACTGGAAGCGAACAAAGCGGAGATTCACCGGTTCACGCACGATGACACGCGTGTCGTCGAAGTGTACCGTGACCGGCTCCGTGACGCGGTGACTGAGTCGCAAGCGGCGGTTCGTGACGCGGTCGGTGATGACCGCGACTCGTACCCGGGCGCGGTCCCGACGCGCGAATGGGACGCGGTGTCGGGCCCGGTCGTGCCGTTCGACGCGTCGGTGCCGTGGGATAATCACGAGGCGGTGAACGAGTTCGCGGCCGACGTGTTAGCGGGCGTGTCGACGGTGGCGGCGGACGGGTCGGAGATCGGGCCGACGCGCGAGTTCACCGTCCCGCTCGGCCTGGTACAGACAGCGTGGTGCCGGAACGGGCACTCACCGTCCCGCGATTACGAGGAGGACGTCTCAATGCGGCTGCTCGTTCCTGCGGACTTGACGGAGGACCGTGATGACGGGCGGCGGTACGTGGACGGGCAGGCACCGGCGCACGAACGGTACCGCGAGGAGGCGCGGACGATCATCGATTGTATCGAGCGGTTCGCTGATGTGACGCCGCCGCCGGTCGTGTTGTACGACGGGCCGCTCGTCCCGTCGTTCGCCAACACGTTCGCGCCGGACGTCCGGGACGAGTATTACCGTGAGCCGATGTCGATGGTGTTGGCGGCGTCGGAACACCACGGCGTCCCGGTCGTCGGGTACACGGCCGGGAGCGGCAGCACGAACCTGGCGAAACTGCTGCGCCGGCGGTACCCGGACGCGTTGGGTGACCGGCCGTTCGTCGCGGACTCCCGGATCCTGGACCCATTCATCGACCACTGGGGCGACCGGTCGCAGTTATTCAGCAACCGGCAAGACGGCGCGGTTGACGCGTTAACGACGCAGTACCGCGGCGAGGACTACGAGTTCTGGGACGACGTGTTGTTCGCGTACCTCAACGTTCCGGGCGGGGACGCCCTCGATCGCGTCGAGCTTCCCGGGTGGGTGCTTCGGGACGACCGGGCGGAGTACGTGTTCGACGTCGTGCGAGCGGAAGCCGGCGTCGGGCGCGGGTACCCAGAGATACTCCAGCAGGCCGACGCCAACGCGGTGCTCGACACCGGGGCGAAAAACCGGTTCCTGGCGCTCGTACAGGAGTTCGCCGACGAACACGACTTACCGATCGAGTGGGACGCGAAAGCCCTCTCGAAGGAACGTCGCCGCCGATAACACAATCACACAACTCATGACACAACAATCAAACGCGGACGATTCGACGCCGGCGATCGCGCCGACCGACACGGCGTTAGGCAGCATTGTACACTCCAACACGCAGATGGACTACGTCGCGCAGGCGTTCCGAGATGGCGAGCGTGAGGACCCGCCGTCACGCGACGAGTACGAGTTCGGCCAGCCCGTGTACGCCACGGAAACTGTTCGCGGCACTCCGTACGCCGTGGTCGGCGTCGTGTACGACACACGACTCGTTGACCCCGATCAGGGACGGGACGGCCCGCGGCTTTCCGCCCCGGACCAGGAGATGTTCGTCCCGGGGTACGTGAATGAGAAGCAGACGATGCTCGGGATCGCGCTCCTCGGCACGGCCGAACTCGACGCCGACCCGCACCAGCACTCGAACGGCGAGGCAGGCGGCGATCCGCAGTCGTTCACCGCGGTGTCGCAGTCGATGCCGCGGTGGACGCTGGACATCGACGACTTCGTGTACGCGCTCTCGGACGACGGGTTCCGGCAGTTCCATACGCACGACGGGACGCTGAACTTGGAGTACTACGAGCGACTGATCGCAACGGCCGACCAGTTCGGCCCGGAAGTCGCGTTAGCCATCGTGGACCGGTTACGGCGACTCACGGACGCCGACGCCGTGTTAGATGTCGTCGAGAAGAAAGTCCGCTGGCAGTCCAGCGAGAGCCGCGGGGTGCTTCGATGACGAGCGACGAACACGGCCTCCCGAGTCCGCCGGTGACACGCGACGTTCCAGCGCTCACTGGGACGCCTGTCGGGACGGTCGCGTGCCCCGGAGACGACCCGTCGGAGTTCGAGTTCATCGCCCCCGGTGACAAAGACCTTCGAACCGGGGAATTCGTCGCGTACAACGCGACGGTCGCCGGTGAGCAGGAAGCGATCCTCGCTCGGGTGACGAACACGACACAGGAACGCGGGTTACCGGGCGAGTTCCTGGCGAACCCGGACGTGGATCCGGATGAGGTCGCCGGTGCCCTCGGTGTCCCGACGGAGGACACGGAACTCAGCCGGTTCACGGCGCGAACGATCGGGTACTTCGACGAGCAGATCTCGACGTTCACGAACCCGCGCATCCAACCGCAGCCCGGGACGCGACTCCAGCTCGCCGCCGACGCGTACCTGGAAGCCGTGCTGCCGAGCGCAGACTGGGACTCCGAAAGCGGCACGGCGCACCTCGGCTGGCTGTTGAACCGGCCGCACGGGGCCGCGAATATGCACATCCCGATCGACAAGTTCGCGGCGACGCACCTGGCGATCCTCGCATCGACCGGGAGCGGGAAATCCTACACGGCGAGCGTTCTGATCGAGGAGATGATGCGACCGGCGTCGCGCGCCGCGATGCTGGTGTTCGACCCGCACGCGGAGTACGACACGCTCCCCGAGATGCGGCGCGACGAACACAGCCACGTGTTCGAGGGGGACGACGGGTACCGGCCCGAGGTGGAGATCATCACGCCAGACGAGATCACGATCCCGATCCCGGATCTCACGTACAGCGACTTGCTCGCGTTGCTTGACGGGCCGAGCGACCGGATGCGGTACGTACTCAACGAAGCCTGGCGAGACCTGACCGACGAGAGCAACCACATCACGCCGCAAGACATCATCAACAAATGCGAGGCCATTGAGGGAGAGCGCAGCGGGACGGTCGATGCGCTCGCGTGGCGGTTGAACAAGTCGCTGAACCGGGACTTGTTCGTACCGGCAGCGCGCGACGAACTCACAGACCTCGTCGCGCCCGGGCAAGTCACGGTCCTCAAACTCAATCGACTATCTCAGTCCGACCAGCAAATGCTCGCCGCGGCGTTGCTCCGGAAACTGTACGAGGCCCGGGAAGCGGCGACGCGCGGTGAGGACGACGCGATCAACCACCCCGTTTTCTCGCTGTTCGAGGAGGGCCACCGGTTCGCCCCGGACGGGGACGCTCGGAGTCTCGGGATTCTCCGTCGGATCCTTTCGGAAGGGCGGAAGTTCGGGTTCGGGGTCGGTATCATCAGTCAACGCCCGTCGAAAATCGATCCCGACGTGTTGTCACAGTGCGGCACGCAGATCATCATGCAGATACAGAACCCGAACGACCAGCAGGCGATCCGCACGTCGGTCGAGAGCGCCGGCGAGGACGTACTCGATGAGTTGCCCGGACTCACGCCCGGGCAAGCCGTCGTGGCAGGGGACGCGATGAACACGCCGGTCCTAATGAACGTCCGGGAACGCCACACCGAACACGGTGCCGATAGCCCCGAAGCGACGAAGGAGTGGAAAACGGCGCACGACCGACTCGAAAACGAACCAGCGGGTGTGACGGACGCATATGACGACGATGGCGATGTCGACGAAACTCCGCTGTAACCACCTGTACAGAATTTGATGGTGACTGTTTTACGCAGTTCTTCCGTAGCAGGAGCCTCCTTGCGGTAGGGCCCCCTTCAGCTCCCTGTAGTAAGGCCCCTTCCAACCCCCTTGTAGAGGCCATCGCAACTGAGTAGGAACTTTGAGGGAGATGTGAGAAGTGTGGAGAGTCATGAGTTCGACCGTCCAGGAACTTCGAAATGAGATTCGAGCGGCGACGGGGAGGTTCGAACGGGAGGTCAAGGCGTCATTCACCAAGGAGGAGCTGCGGGCGATTTGCGAGGCACTCGGAATCGATGTCGGCGCGGCGGGGCGACCGTCAACGTCGCAGATGCGCCGACTGATCCGGGCGCACGTTGGTGTCGCAGAGTCGTCGGAAGCGGCCGACGATTCTAGCTTCCGGAAGGCGGACCTTGAGGCGATCGCTGACGGAGTCGGTGTATCGTTTGAGCGTAACCGGTAATCACCGGGCATCCGGTTGCTCTGGTTCCAGACCCGACTCCCTGAGCGAGGTCACCCCTTCCTGACCGACTCGCACTCTGTATCCCGCACACTCTTACTGACAGCGATTGATTAGCTAACGGAGTGGCTGCTGCGTAGAGCGTACATATCCAGCAAACGTCGTCACTCTTGCTTTAGCTGGCGGAAAAACGAAGCCGACGAGAAGATCAGTGAGCTCAAAGCCGAATTACAGCGTTGGGAAGAGACAAAGAACTATCTTGAACTCTAACTCCTCAACTTCGTCCTGGAATACGGAGTCACGCAACTAGATCGCGGACGCTGAGGGGTCAGGATTGCTGTGACTGTTATTGTTGTGTGTTTGAATCTGATAGTGGCGTCGGGGGAGGAATACTACAACCGCTTGACGACGCCGCGTTCTTGGGTACCCTCGTCGAGGCCGAGGTTCGGAATTTCTCTGGTCCTCCTCCGCTGAAGTCGAGATGGTAGCGGAGAAAATACTTCGATATAGGACTAATGGTCTCAACTTATATTAAGGCACAGTCCGAACGGTGTGGTATGACCGGGAAAGAATCGAACTCGAAGGATCTGATGGAACGCCAAACCACGGGCGAAGATCGGGTGCGGATGGCCGCCCGGCAGCTGTCGGAGCCGCGGACGGCTAACTGGATCGCGTCCGAAGCGGACTGGTCACACGAGCCAACCAAACGCGTGCTTGAACGCCTCGTCGGCGATGGTGTTCTCCATCGTGACGAGAGCGGTACGCACACGACGTACTACCCTGATTATCGCCGACAAGCGATGCAGGAGGCGATGCGGCTTCGAGACAGCGGGCGTACTGTCGAGGAGCTCACGGAGCGTCTCGCCGAAATGAAAGCGCGGATCCGCGACTGGGAGGACGAGTTCGGTGTTGAGTCGCCGAACCAGCTTCGAGGGACACTCGCTGATGAGTCGCTTGACGCTGCGGAGGAAGACCGTCGCCGTGAGATTGCCCGTGAGTGGGAGCAGCTTCAGCGGCGCGTCCAGGTCGTCGGCTTCGCTATCCGTGAGTGGGACTTCCTCGCTCCGACGACAGAGCCTGTCGAGGCCAACAGCTAACGGATGTCCGTTCCGCATCCGGGTGGTGATCCGAACGCGAACCTCTACGCGCAACTGAAGCGAGACGTCCTTGATCGCGTACCACAGATTTCGACGGTTGAGTTCGTTCCGGATGATATCGAGGCCACACAGCTGCGAGCGATGTTCGATCCGGCTCGTCTTGATCCGCCGGCAGGCCCTGAGTCACCGGAACTAACCGTCAAGTGGTATCGGCAGGACCCTGACGATTGGTTCCGTGTCAACTACACCGACTCGAACACTGGTTTTCACGCCGGGTGGCACCAAGACGAAGATCATCCAAATCTCGGACAAGCGCATTTTCAGTACTCGACCGCCGCTACTGAGGACCGCTGGGGGATCACGTTTGAGCACGAGACTCCCTCTCTGATTCTATGGGAAATCGTCGAAGAACTTCTCGAAGATATCCGTCCGACCTACCAGGACACGGACAGCGAGTCATGATATCCGCTACGTATCGTTTCCCAACTCACATGGAGATAATCGGAATTGAGGTTTTCAGCGTCTCTACATACTCATTTTTCGGGATGCGCCCAGTCATTTCGTGTGTTTGAATTGAGTGAATAGTAGTCACAGGCCTGTAAGCGGTGTTTGTTGGGAGGCAGTGTGTTCGTGTACAATTGAAGTACTGATTATCGGATTGGGTGAGTTCTCACGACGAGGGTTTATCAGTGAGTGGTTTCGAGATTTAGTATTGTAGGGAAATGGGCACACACCAAGATGAGTTTGCCGAGGAAACACGGCACTCACGACAAGAGGTGGTCAGTGAGTTTGCGTCGTTTAATTCAGAAGCGACAAAAGACGTCTCGATTTCGACCGTAAACGGCCGCAAAGAGGTTGAGCTACAGGAACCGTTGCTCGTTGCACTCGCAAAAGAAAACAGGGGTGACACCAACAGCGATTGGTCAGATCGGGAAGGATCCGTGGATGCGATTTTCGATGAAGCATTGTGTGACGTGACCGAGCTTGCGTTACAAACGGTCGGAACTCCGACGGAGAGAGTTGAACTCTACAAGTTGCGCGCGTTACTGATTCAACTGGCGCGTGGTCTCGACACGTACGAGGATCTCGCTGACTACATCGGGCAGTATTCGACCACACAGCTCGAACAGTTCGGGTTACGCGGGTCACGTGAACAGTCAACGTATCGTAAAGCCGCGAAAACCCTGAAGACAACTGCTGAACTCCAGACGGTGCGCGATGCGTGCTTCGTTGCGGTACACGCGCTGTTCTGGAATGGAGTCCCAATCCCACAGACTGTGCTGGAACGGTATCAGCTCGATTACGATGCCGGACCGGCAGCGACTGACTTCTCGGACGGAGCGCGGCAATTGGCGTTGTACAACCTCGTCGAAGACCTGATCCAGATCGTCGTCGAGAACCTCTCGCTTCACCGCGAAGAGAACAAGTCTCGTGAGTTACGGAGCTTGCTCGGGGTGTTCGCGTACGCCGCACGTCACGGGGAGAGCATCACCGATTACGAACGAACCGCGCACCACGCATTTGATCTTCGTTCGGCGCTTAGCGGGTCAACGATCTGGACGCACCTAGAGGGGCTTCACCGGTGGAAGGTAAACGAGATGTTCGACGATATTAACCGAGCGCTGCTGAAGTACGTGCTCGGTTCAGGCGTGGTGTCCGAACCAGTCATGGCGTCGTACGATCTAACTGATGTTCAGAGTCTCGGGAGCGGGGCGGACGGACAGGCATTCAAATCGGAGGACGGTCGGTGGCGATTCGCCTCGCTCGCGTTCACCGACCCGGACCTCGATTTCTCGTTCGGATTACGACTGCTCAAATCGGAATCACAGCGCGCACGAGTTCTGAAGAATTTCCTACGGTCTCTCACGGAGATGGTTGATGTAAAGCGATTCATACTTGACCGCGGTTTTGACGGGCGTGAAGACATCGAGGCCTGCCAAGCGTTCGTTCCGAACGACTGGGTGATCTGTGCACAAGACGATAGTAATTCTGTAGGGAAGAACTCTGACTACGCACGCCTTCGTGCTGACCTCGAACCCGGTGGTACAACTGTTCAGAAGAACGCCGGGTACGCTGACTTGACACCGGCTGTCAAGCTCATCGGCTACTCGGGCGCTGACGAACAGGCGGACACGCCTGAACCCGTCCGCGCCTTCTACACCGACATGGAGATCCCGGAGGAAACATCGAAACGAGACAAACTGATCACGAAGGTCAATTTCCAGTACAATCAGCGTGCGAAAATAGAGCCAGTTTTTCGAATGGCGAAAAACAAGTTCGATATCGCAACGGACAGCGACAAACCGCAGGTGAAGGCGTTTTACGTCCAAATGTCGGTGCTGTTGTACAACCTGTATACTGTCGTGAATACGGTCCCGTCGCCACAAGCAGGCGTCGAGATAGACACGACACAAAACGAGCTCTTAGAAGTGACTCACAATCTCGCGTTGAACGGTCCGACCATTCCCGACGCGTTAACATACCATCAGGACCATCGGTAATGCCGCTCGAATGTTCCGCAGACGCGCTTCGAGAGATCGTTCAGCTCGTGTTGGCTATCAGGAAGGACGGCGAGTGCCGTATCGATGTTGATGAAGAGCGGCTTCGCTTACGAGCCTGCTCGGAGGACAAGATAGCGTATCTCGATTACTCGCTTCCAACGGATGCCGTTGTCTGTTCTCCCGACGAGGTAACAGGGTCGTATTGGGCGGAACTCGAAGGTCTTGACGACCTCATACGTGCGGGGGTTACCGGCGTCGTGAGTGTTGCCTTTCCTCCAGAGACGCCGAAGTCGAGGATCGCTCTTCAATCTGCTGGACTTACGTACCGGTTCCCTACACTAGAGGCACAGTCGGCTCACCGCGTGTACGACCGTCTTTCGACGGAGACACGTTGTGAGTGCTCACTCCCAAATCGTGTGTTCGACCGCGCTGTCAAAGTAGCCGATTTGATCGGACCGGAATTACAGGTCCAGTTCGACCCGGTAACTCAGTTCGTTCAGTTCGCTGCAGAAGGGGACGAGAGTCAAGATGCGTTCTCTTATTCTCACGCTGTTCGTCAACCGGAGAGTGTCGATAACTCAGGCGAGTCGCTCACAGTCCCTGTCGCCCGTCTTCAGGATATTACTTCGCGCGTTCCCGCGGCTATGCCCGTCTCTTTGGGAATCGATACTCACTATCTCACGTACCAGACGGAGGGTCCTGTCGAAGGAGATAACCTGACCGTATATTCTGCCAAGCGGTATGATGAAATCGGATGAGATACGGTAGCGACGGTTCGAAGACGTATCTGGTCTCCCGGTTACGAACGAATATCAGTCAGAAAGCGACCAGGAGACCCCGTGTTCGACCCTCAGCGCGCGTTCGTCGAGCCGGTGCTCGTGTGGTGGACGGCGAACGGTCGTGACGGACTGCCGTGGCGAGACTCGGATCGGACAGCGTTCCATTTGCTCGTCGCCGAGATCCTGTTACAGCGGACCACCGCGACGGCGGTGGCCGACGCGTACCGGCCGTTCGTCGCTCGGTACCCCACGCCCGAAGCCGTGACCGCAGCCCCGACCGAAGATATCGAACAGCGAATCGATCGGCTCGGGTTAGTGAAACGCGCCGAGTTCATCGAGCGCGCCGCGTCACAGATCATCGATAGCCACGGCGGCGACGTTCCCTGCGAGTACGCGGACCTCGTGACGCTGTACGGTGTTGGCGACTACTCGGCGCGGTCCGTCTTGATACACGTAGACGGAGCCGGGATCGCCGCCGTGGACGTGAACGTACGACGGCTGTTGTCTCGTTTCTTCGGTATCGACGCCGACGCGGACGCGCTCGAACCGCTCGCGGACGCGCTCGCGCCGACGGACCGAAGCAGCGACTTCCAGCACGCCATGCTCGATTTCGCGGCCGACGTCTGCACCGCTCGGTCCCCGCAGTGCGAGTCGTGCCCGATCGAGGAACATTGTCAGAAAGAAATCTGAATTTCCGAAATTTTTATTTCGGACATCGCTGTTCCCGAATATGGGTGTTCTGCTTGCGAGGACGTGTTTATTTGGGAATTCCAATAGAGTCTTTACCGCGTGGCTGACATAATTGGAGTATCTCGATGCCTGTCCTTGACGACCTCTCTGGATTCGAGTTCGAGGACGTGATGGAGGACGTGTTCCGGAACCTCGGGTACGAGAACGTCCGGCAGGCCGAACGCACGGCCGACGAGGGCCGCGACGTCATGATGGAAGAGGTCGTTGACGGGACGCGGCGCGCCGTCGTCGTCGAGTGTAAGCACACGGAGACGGTCGGGCGGCCGGTCGTCCAGAAGTTACACTCTGCGATTGCGACGTTCGAGTTCGACGGGCCGAAACGCGGGATGGTGGCGACGACCGGCCGGTTCACCGGCCCAGCCGTCGAGTACGCCGAACGACTCCAACGGAACGACGACCCGTACCCGATCGAGCTGATCGACGGTGAAGACCTGCGCGAGATCGCCGACGACATCGGGCTGGACCTGTACAACGGGCGAATCGAAATCCTGTGCGACGAGACGCTTCGACCGCACGAGCCGGCGACGTCGGTGACGGCACCCGTCGAAGAAGCGTTCCAAGACATCGACAACATCGAGTCGACGGACCTCCCCGCGCCGCAGTATCACGTCACGTTCAGACCGGTCGTCGCCGTGACCGCGGACACGAACGCGGTGTTCGAGACGTCGGTCGGCGTGATCCACCGGGTCAACGACCGGTCCCGGTTCGTCGTCCACGCCGAACGCGGCCACCCGGAAACCGCGTCCGGTGACGTCTCGAACCTCGTGACGGAGAACCTTCACGCGACCGTCGAGCTCGATACGGACCGGTTCGAAGAGCAGTTCGACGCGGTCGAAGAGCGACGGTTCGGGCAGACACAGACCGAGTACAAGGACTGGGTCGTCGACCGACTCCAGAACCACCACACGACCACGGTCTCCTACACGGGGGACAACAACGTCACGTACACGAAAACGTGCGAGCCGAAGCGCTCCGACGTCTCAGTCCAATCGATCGAACCGGTGTACGTGCCGCAACTCCGGCACACGACTAACTTGGGGGAGTACACGTATCCGTACGAGTACTTCGCGGCGGGGCCGTCGCGCGTGACGAGCGAGGACGGGATCCACCGGTGCATCCACTGCGACACGGCAGGGACCGACGCGGCCTACACGTACTGCGCGAACTGCGGGAGCATCAACTGCGACTCGCACATCAAAACAGAGCGTCTA
The DNA here is from genome assembly GCF_000337395.1 of Halorubrum distributum JCM 13561. Lineage (NCBI taxonomy): Archaea > Methanobacteriati > Methanobacteriota > Halobacteria > Halobacteriales > Haloferacaceae > Halorubrum > Halorubrum distributum. The sequence goes on along the minus strand of NZ_AOJF01000057.1, from coordinate 172,703 downwards.
GAAGGAACACCGGTCTGTACTGGGTGCGCGGTGACCGAGCGCTTCGCGTTCAAAACGAAGTACTTCCACGACGCGGAGAACCGGGACGCGTTCCGTGAGGAGTACGCGTCGATGCCGTTCTATGAGAAAGCGATGGAGAACACGGTACTCGCCGTCGGTGCGGTCGTTTTGATGGGACTCGTCGTACTTGGCGTGCTCGTTCTCGGCGGCGGTATCTAACGGCATCTTAGGCGCTTCGCTGCCGACTCTCGATCAGCTCTGCTTCGACCAGTACGTCGATTCTGGAGATTCCATTTCATTTGGAAGTGGATTTCCGGGGGTATTCCGACTTGGTTGACACGCGTTCGTGGTGCGTGCGTTGGCTCGGCATTGAAGTCGAGTGTGACCGGAATTCAATGAAATCTTGAAAATCGCCGTACTGGATGTATGTCGCTTCTACCTATCAAAATAGGCGGTTGAGATCAGTAGAAATTCGACCCAAATCGGCATAGTGTTTATAAGCGGCCAGTTAGTCGACAGGCGTGCTGATGCGTGATTCAACCCAAGCGACTGACAGCATTCGAATCGAGGTCGAACAGCTATGACACGGCATGTAGACGCCTACGTCGAGCCGAAGACGCGGGAAGTTGACGAAGTCGTGACGGCCAACGTCACGAAGTCGGGCGACGGAGAGACCATCGGTGTCCCGGTGTTCTTCTCAGCAGACGACATCGAGAAGCAAGGCCTTGATCCGACCGACATCGATGAGATCGGGATCCGTGTTGAAGACGGCTACATCCTGCTTGTTCCTGTCTCAGCAGGCGTTGAGGGAACTGAGTAACTTTCCAACTGTTTAATATGATGACTGACAGCGAGCTTGTAGAAATTACACGCATGCGAGGACATACCTCCGAAACGCAGCCCACGATGACGCCCTCCCCACAGCGATACGCGCGCTGGAAGCAGAAAGCGAGGGGCATAGACGTAGCGTTATCCGAGTCCATCGAGGCGATGATTGAACCCGGCCTCAAGAACTTCGACGCCGGCATCACAGCGGATGAATCGTCGCCGGCTCTTCGGCAGCGACGGAACGAGCTAGGACGAGAGCTCGATCAAACGCGAGACTGGGTGCGAGAGTTGGAAGCGCAGGTCCACGCCTTACACGATGACTGCTCGGGTGGTGACGGATGACGAATCAGGTCGCAACGTACCCGACTGATGAGCAGCTCGCCCGTTGGAAGAATCGGGCCGATGAGCGTGGAATGTCGCTTTCACAATGGGTGTCGCACATGGTCGAAGGTGGGCAGAAGAAATTCGAAATCGAAGTCACGCCTGACGAAACGAGTTCCGAACTGCGAGAGCAACGGAACCAGCTTCGACGAGAACGCGACCGGGCGCGGAAACGAGCCACCGAGCTCGAACGGCAACTGTTCAACGACGAGCGACAGGAAATCATCGACTTCGTACAGCAGAGCCCGGGTGTCGATCAGGCGGCCGTACATCAGCAGATTATCGAGACAGCGAGCGACCGAGTTCCAGATCAGTTAGACTCGCTCGAAGGCCGGAAGCTCGTGAAACGAGACGGCGTGTACTACCCGATGGAGGACGCGTAATGGTGTCTGATGAAGTCACCGACCGGCTCGGCGTGTTCAAAACGCTCGATGAAGTCCCCGAAGAGTACCGGTTGTGTCGTCACGACCGATTGTTTGCGGGGCGTGATGCGTACGCCGCGTGGGAAACGGAGAACATCGATGCTGAGTGGGCGCTCAAAGAGGCCGGCCGTGTCGAACGACGATGGAAGACCCACATGGATGCTCGCGGCCGTCACCACGCCCTCGCAACCCCTGGCGACGTGGAAGCATTCCTCGCTGACCTCGCAGACGACGTCCAAATCGAACGCGTGTACAGACCGTACTGGCTGTACCTGAAACGGTTCTACCACTGGATGGCGTGGCACACCGACTACCCTCATCGGTACAACCCGGTGTTGATGGCGTGTGCTGAGCATCCAACGAGCGAACAGGTGTGGAATCACGTCATGAACGACGTTAAAACGGCTTTCAAATGACAGACAAACACGATTCACGCGAACAGTTCGCTGAGACGTTCGATCAGGAAATCGACCCGTTACAAAAGTACGAAGGGGGGTTCAGATCTATCGGTGCAGACCCGTTCGACTTGTTTACGACGGAGATCCTCGATCAGAAGGGTAAGAGCAACACGAGAAACAACTACACGATCCCGATTGATCAGTGGACGGAGTACATGGAGGACGCGGGGCGACATCCCGCGTGTCCTGGGAAACGACATGTGGAGGGATTCGTGGACTACCAGCGTAACGAACTGGGGAACTCGAAGCAGACGACAAAGCAAAAACTCATTCACCTGAATCGGGTGTACAAATTCTGGGTGAGCGAAGACTCGCTCCCCCAAGACGGTAGCTACAACCCGTTTAAAAAGGTGCTCGACGACACAGAGTGGGAGGAAGACAACACGAAAACACCGCCCAACTTGTCCGTCGATGACGTCGCAGACGTACTCGTCACCGTGAAACATTGGAAACACCGCGTCATCATCCTGCTGATGCTGTTCCTTGGCATCCGAGCCCAGGAAGCATGTAACATCGAGCTCAGTGAGCTGAACATCCAGCACGACGAGCTCAAACAGCAGTACCCGGAACTCGGTACCCATGATCGCCTGCCGGACGGCGTGGATGCGATTTACTTCCCGACGCGGTACGACAGGGAAGGAAACAAGTCAAAAAACGAGCGGATCATGCCGATCCCTGACGAGTTGAAAGTCGCGCTCGTCCGATACCTCATGGTTCGCCCGGATAACGGGAAGCCGTGGCTGCTCCTCTCGCACACCCGGCACAACCAGATGGGAAACTCGAAAATCAACGAGATCTGGAAGGACTACTTCCACCCGCAGTACAAGTACGGCGACGATGAGAAGTACGACTCGATCACCTCACACTTCGGTCGGCACTACTTCACGACGTGGTTCAAGAAAGAGAAAGACTGGAACCGCGAACTCGTGAAATACATGCGCGGCGACTCAATCAAAGGGAAAGACGGCGACTCACTTGACGACTACGTCCACCCGTACTTCGAAGACATCCGCGAACGATACCTCGAAGAAATCTACAAATTCGGGCTGCGGTGACAGACCACTTCAGCAGAATTCACACTGCGAACGCCGAAGTTCCGGCGAATCGGATACGGCTTGGACTTTTTGACCGTGCGGTCATACGTCTCTGTATGGACTCTGATGAGGGGTATCGCATCCAGGAAAACACGGCAGTTCCAGCACACCCTTCGATTGATGCGGTCCACAGCCGCGCGGTAGAACGAGCCGCTGATCCGCGGTCAGTCGATCATCCGAATGGTCATTTCGACCGGTACATGAGGGATGCGCTCGATCGATTCGGTGAGGACGACGTGATGAAGTGTATTCGCCTCACGCTCGCTGACGGGTATACGCACCGAATGGCGGGCACGGCTGCCTTCGGTGAGGAGAACTACGTCTGGGGAATCAACGTCGGTGTCGCAGCAACTGCCTACCTTCGAGAACTTCTCCAAGAGCGAGAGATGGCCCGTGATTCCTGAAATCACTCGTTAAACGAATCACGCTTCCCCGTATCAATGAATCCCGAGTCGGTCTGCTTGACGTGCCCGTATGCTTCGAGTTGCGCTAACTGCTTTACAACGTGACGCCGATCGAGTCCGCGCTCGTCGACAATCGCTTCGACCGACATCGGTTCGGTCTCACTCAACGCGAGTCTGACTTCCAACTCGTCCATATACTGCGCGTAGTACGCATCAACAACGCCTTCGAGCGGTGTTTGTACCTCGTATTGGTTGTTGCTCTCGGACGAGTAGTTCGCTCTCTGCGAGTCTGGATACAACGCGAGACGTATACCCGGAATCCCAATCGAGTTCGTCAGCCAGCTCCCGCTGTATCAAGCTCTCATTCGCTTGTGTACTCAGATGTGAGAGCACGGTGAAATCCGATTTTGAGAGCACTTTTCTCATAATAAGCAATTCTTTTATACATTACTTGCTCTTTTTGAGACTATCAGCCGGTCCATTAGAACCGTCAAATACGGATCCGGCTTCTGCGCTTCGTACCAAGTTAGCTGAAGTAAGGCGCTACGCCCCCTTCCAACGTGTTTGACGCGCGAATCACAGGTCAACACTCATCGAAGGCATGACCTGCTAAGGAATTTGTGAGTGCCAATTTCATCCGGAATAGCCTGCTCGATTTCGCACCTACGACTACGGCCCGAGGTATCCCCACGCCTGAAGTCGGTCCCCGTCACCGTTGACCCACCGTTCACCGATGTCGTCGCGGTAGTACATGTTCGGCATGACGATGTCATCGATGCGGTCGTATGCTTGCTCCCGTGCTGCTTGCATCGTCTCTCCCTTCCCGGTCACGACGATGGGCATCCCGTTGTCGCCGGCGACGCGCCACTGCCCGTCCACTTTTTTGGCGTCTTCAAGGTGAATCCCTTCGCGGCTCTCTGTCTCGAAGACCACGGCGGCGTTCCGGGAGTTCTCGTCGTATGTCTTCTCGTCGTCGAACGGGAACGGTGGAAGCACGACGCGCACGGCGATTTGGTACCCGTTGTGAACCTCGACGTCTGGCTTGTTGCCGTGCGCGAGGTCGTAGAAGAATTCTCCGGTGGACGACTCGATCGACTCTTCTTGCAGCGCAATGGTCGGGTAGCCGAACCGCGGCGTGAACTCCAGCGGGTAGATCCCGTTCTCGTTGACGATACAGTTGATATCGATACTGCCGACGTAGCCTTCGTTAGCGAGCCAATCTTCGATTTTCCCGAAGGTTTCTTTGAAGAGTTTGTTCTGGCCCGCCCAGAACATCGAGGTTCCCATCTCTCCGGTCGAGGGACCGATGTTCCCTGGGAATAATTTCTTATGCTCAAAATTAAAATTGACTTGGTCAATGAACTCGTTCCCGTTGAAGAACCCGCAGATAGCGATTTCGACACCCTCTACCTTGCGCTGTAGCTGGAAGCCCTTCATCCGGTGCCCCCACGCTTTCTTGTACGCTTTCAACACGTCCACGACGTCGCTCCCGTCGTCCTCGTTCCCAACGTACAGTAAGCGTTTGACGTTCTGAACCTCGCCGAGCGGTTTGATCACGTACGGGGCAGGATTCTCCTGAACATGTTGTATCCCCGCGTCGAAACTGTCGAAGATATGGTGCTCGACGGTGTTCACACCGTGTTCTTCGAGGACCTCCATCGCGTACCCTCGATCCTCTTCGAGATGATCGGTGTTCGGCGTCCCGCCGACGACAGCTTTGCCTTGCTCACGGAGCTCCTCGGCGAGTTCACCCGTGCCGATGTCGGAACCGACCCAGATATCGTCGAAAATGATGACATCTGCCCAATCCACTTCTGCGCGCCAGTCGTCCGTCTTCGGGACGAAACCGTTCCCGATCTCCTGATCGTTTTCGGCTTTGATGTAGTATTTCACGTCGTGGCCTTCGCGGTGTACTTGCCAGGCCAGGTCGGTGATCAGTGCAGCGTCGGCCGAGATGAACAGGAAGTGTTTCGATTCCATGGTGTAATATTTATGTTTGGAGATGTAGTGTTTACGCAGCGAGACTTACTGGACAATTGTGTACTAAATCACGTTTTTTGTGATCGAAGTTGAAGTTCACCCGATCGACGAACTCGTTCCCGTCGAAGAAGCCGCAGATCGCGACCTCGACGCCCTCGACCTTCCGCTGGAGCTGGAACCCCTTCATCCGGTGGCCCCACGCCTTCTCGTACGCCCGGAGGACGTCGACCACGTCGCTGCCGTCGTCCTCGTTGCCGACGTACAGCAGGCGCTTGACGTTCTGCACCTCCCCGAGCGGCTTGATCACGTACGGCGCGGGGTTCGCTTGGACGTGTTGGATCCCCGCGTCGAACTCGTGGAACACGTGGTGTTCGACCGTGTTGACGCCGTGGTCCTCTAACACCTCCATCGCGTAGCCGCGGTCCTCTTCGAGGCGGTCGGTGTTCGGCGTCCCGCCGACGACGGCCTTCCCCTCCGCGCGGAGCTCCTGCGCGAGCGCGCCGGTACCCACGTCAGAACCGACCCAGATGTCGTCGAAGACGACCACGTCGGCCCAGTCGACCTCGGCGCGCCAGTCCTCCGTCTTCGGGACGAACCCGTCGCCGATCTCCCGGTCGCTTTCGGCCTCGATGTAGTACTTCACGTCGTGGCCCTCGCGCCGGACCTGCCACGCTAAGTCGGTGATCAGCGCGGCGTCGGCCGAGACGAAGAGGAAGTTGGCGGTGTCCATGCGGAGCACTCTCCCGCGACGGACTTGAGTGTGGGTGCCGGCGCGCGCCTCCCGGTCGTCTCCGGGAAGGTTGAAACGTTAACACTCGGGTTGATGGGCCGTGGCGTGGTCGATCCGGGTATGCCAAGCGTGACACGGGACGGCGTGACGATCGACTACGCCGTCGACGGTGACCCCGACGGACCGACCGTGCTGCTGCTCGAAGGGCTCGGGTACGGCCGGTGGATGTGGCGGTGGCTGGCCGAGGCGTTGGCCGACGACTACGAGGTGCTCCGCCCGGACAACCGCGGCACCGGTGACTCCGACGTGCCGGAGGGACCGTACTCGGCGGCGGAGATGGCGGCTGACGCGGCCGCGGTCCTCGACGACCGCGGCGTCGACGCGGTCCACGTCTGCGGCGCGTCAATGGGAGGGATGATCGCCCAGGAGCTCGCGCTCGCCGACGACCGCGTCGCCTCGCTGACGCTGCTCTGTACGTCTCCGGGCGGCGACGAGGCGGCCCCGACGCCGCCGGAGGTCCAAGAGCACATCTTCTCCGCGCCCGAGGACGCGGACCCCCGCGAGCGGATCCGCTACCTGATGGAGCCGGCCGTCTCCGAGGGCTTCTACGAGCGCGAGCCGGAGCTCGTCGACCGGATCGTCGACTGGCGGCTCGCGGGCGACGCAACGCCGACGGGCCGCGAGGCGCAGGCGGCCGCGGTGGCGGCGTTCGACGCGAGCGACCGCCTCGACGACCTGTCCGTGCCGACGCTCGTGCTCCACGGGACCGCGGACCGCGTCCTCCCCGTCGAGAACGCCGACCTGCTGGCGGAGCTCCTCCCGCACGCCGAGGTCGACCTGTTCGAGGGCGGGCCGCACCTCTTCTTCGTCGAGGAGCGCGAGCGCGTCAACGACCGCGTCCGGAGCTTCCTGAGCGAGGTCCCCTGAGATGGCGACCGGAGACGACTCGCGGGGCGACGGCCGGGCGCAGGGAAGCGCCGCCGAGTCCGGCGCCGACCCGCGACCGCACCCGCACGGCGACCGCGGCTACGACTGGGTCGGATCGCTGTCCGCCCGCCGGGCGCGGCTCTCGCCGGACCGCGTCGCGGTCACCGACACGGCCGCCAACGCCGAGTACACGTACGCGGAGTTAGAGGAGCGCGCCAACCGAACGGCCCGGTTCCTCCGCGACGCTGACGTGGAGAAGGGCGACCGCGTCGCCGTCGTCTCGCGGAACCGCGTCGAGCTGGTCGACCTGTTCTTCGCGACCGGCAAGATCGGCGCCGTCCTCGCGCCGCTCTCGCACCGCCTCGCGGAGCGCGACCTCTCGGCGGTCCTGGGTACGGTCGACCCGAAGCTGCTGCTCGTGGAGACGCCGTTCGAGGGCGACGTCATCGACGCGCTGGAGCGCGCCGACGTCGAGCCCGCCGTCCGCTCGATCCCGACCGACGGCGACGACGCGTGGCGGTCGTACACGCGGGACCTGCCCGCGGACGGCTCGCCCGTCGAGACCGCCGACGTCTCGCTCGCGGACCCGCACCTCTTCTTGCACACCGGCGGCTCGACCGGGACCCCGAAGGAGACGGTGATCAGCCACGGCGCGATCCGGTGGAACGCGTTCAACACGATCACCGCGTGGGGGCTCCGCGAGGACGACGTGACGCCGATGGTGTTCCCGATGTTCCACACCGGCGGCTGGAACGTGCTCACGGTCCCCTTCTTCCAGATGGGCGGGCGAATCCTGCTGAGCCCGGAGGTGGACCCCGGCCGCGTCCTGCGCGACGTCGAGCGCGAGTCGGCGACGACGCTCGTGGCGGTCCCCGCGGTGTTGCGGATGATGGCCCGGCATGACGAGTGGAGCGAGACGGACCTCTCCTCGCTCCGGTTCGTGAAGAGCGGCGGCGGGCCCTGTCGCGAGAGCGTCATCGCGGCGTGGCGCGACCGCGGCGTCGAGATCTCGCAGGGGTACGGGCTCACGGAGTGCGGGCCGAACAACTTCGCGATGCCCGACGACTTTCCGCCGGAGAAGACCGGCAGCGTCGGCGTTCCGGCGCTCGCGGTCGACGCGCGCGTCGTCGACGAGGACGGACCGGTGCCCGACGGGACGGTCGGCGAACTGGAGCTCGCGGGACCGGCGGCGGCCGACCGCTACTGGAACGAACCGGCGGAGACGGCGGCGACGTTCGGCGACTGGGTGTCCACCGGCGACCTCGCCCGCGTCGACGAAGACGGCTACTACCACATCGAGGGGCGCAAGAAGAACATGTTCGTCTCCGGCGGCGAGAACGTCTACCCGCCCCGCGTCGAGGACGCGCTCACCGACCACCCGGGGATCGAGGAGGCGGTCGTGATCGGCGTTCCGAGCGAGCGCTGGGGCACGGTCGGGAAGGCGATCCTCGTCGGCGACGAGTCGATCACGCTCGGCGACGTGGAGTCGCACCTCGCCTCGCGCGTCGCCCGCTACGCGGTCCCGAAAGAGCTGGCGTTCGTCGACGAGATGCCGACCTCCGGCCCGTCGAAGATCGACCGCGCGGCGCTGAAAGAGCGGTTCGGCGAGTAGGCGAGGCGAGGAGATCGGCGCGGAGCGGGGATAGCGGTCGGAGAGCGCCTCACTCGGCGTGAGCGACAACAATTTTTTTTTTGAAACTCGGAGTAGACAACCGGTGTATGCCCCCCACACGTCGTGCCCTCCTTGCGACCAGCGGAATCATCGCGACCGCGGGGTGTGTGAGACCGATATTCGGGCCCGCGCACGGCAAGATCGGATCGCTGTCACTGCGCGCCCAGACCCCCTCGACCGTCGCCGAGCAGACCACCACACCGGTGACAGTTCGTGCGCTCGGCCCGTACGGGCACACCCTTGTTCAGCGTGTACTTGACGACGGATCGGCGTCCTATACCGCAGCCGACACGCTGGTTGCCGAAGGGGAGATCGTCCAGCAGAACGGAACGTTCTACGAACTCACTCACGAAACGACGGGGCATACGCCGGCGATGGCATATCCGACCGAATTCGAGGCGACAGTCCCGGCGACGACTTCGGTTGACGACGATGAGACGGTCTCTTTCGATGCCCTCCCGGCGGTTGACCGAAGTGCCCTCCGAACCGGTCTCATAAACGAACTCTGGCGGAGACTCTCCCGGACCGAGGGGCGCGTCTCCGGCGATGGGGAATTGGTCTATCCGGCGACACCAAGCGGACCAACGGAGTCGCTGCTCGTTCCGACTCCCGAGTACGATACCGTCCGCTACGGAGACGGACAGCTCCGGCTCTCGGTTACCGGCGAGGCGACCGAGACGCGCTTACACGGCTACAGACTCGAAGGCTCGACGGTCGCTACCTCAGAAGAGGCCTATGTAGCCGATGTCCTTACGCGGTCTCGGACGGACGCCGTAAAACTCGAAGCGTCGACGCTCACCGACCGCCAACACGATATTCTTCAGGCGGCAATCGACCAGGAGTACGCCCACGATCAGCCGATCGACGATGCGCCATCTGCGTACCGGACTCTCGTTGTGCGCCTGTTCGCCCCTGATAACGACCCCGAATCGGTCGATCTTGTTGACCTGTCGGGTAGTGAGGCAATGGTCGTCTACGACGGGACACTGTATCGGGCGACCTACACCGTCAGTACCCCCTGATCACGGCCCACGCGGCCGTTCAGGAATCGTAGTAGTACGCGGGGCTTCTGCTCGCGATCAAGTTGACTGTCGAGCTCGTTGACCCGTGGACGGCCGCTTCGTGTGTCCCGTCGGAGGCTGATGCCAAGCGCCTCAAGAAAGGCGTTCACACCCTCGCGCATCCTGTCCCGATTGTCCGTGTTCGCCCGACGTGGCTCGAAGACGATCAGAGTGTAGAATAGATCGCGCGTACGCAGTGACGAGGTCGACCGATACACCAGGGGCGACGGCTGTTAGGATGTGCCAAACGAGGTTTCGAGCCTTCACCACGCATTCAACAGGAACAACCGTTATATACGCGGGAGATAAGGTCGTGTCATGCTCGACGTCACGATGGATATGGAGCAGTTCGACTGCCCGTTCATCGACACCTCCGCGGACCACGACGTCTCCTTCTCCGCTATGCACTGGCAGCTGGACACCGCGGCGGAGCAGCTGGAGACGCGGCTGCTCGTCGAGTCGCCGGACCGCTACGAGCTCGGCGAGGGGCTCTCGGCGCTCCGCGACCACGAGAACATGGCCGAGTACAGCCTGTTCTCGAAGGAGGACGGCACCGCCATCATCCGGACCGTCATCGAGGAGACGAACGCGATGTCGACGATCACGGACCACGGCGGCTACATCACGGGGCCGTTCCTGATCGAGGACGGCTCCGAGCAGTGGCAGGTCGGGTTCGACGACGAGGCGACGACCGAGGCGGCGCTCCACGACTTGGAGAAGGGCAACGAGTTCGTCGTCGAGGACCGCTCGCAGCTCTCGATGGAGGCGCTGTTCGACACGATGCGGAACGCGAACGCGGCCTCGACGATGCTCGACGCGTGCCGCGACCTGACCGACGTCGAGCGCGAGACCATCGAGTCGGCGGCCGACGCCGGCTACTTCGAGTCCCCGCGCGAGGCGACGCTGTCGACGCTCGCCGACGAGTTCGACGTGTCGACCGCGGCCGTCTCGAAGAACATGCGCCGGGGCGAGAAGAAGCTTCTCCGGAGCGTCGTCGCCGCGCTGGACAGCTTAGAGTAGAGCCGGAGCGAACTCCCGGCGGGGGGAGCACGCGATTCCGACCGCGCTAGCGTGCCGTTCGAAAACATCCGTTTTAGCCCCGTTTTTCGGCGTATTCCGTCGAATCCGCTCGAGCCGTTAACATCTTAACTCGGCCATTGATGATGATGGTCGTCCTCGGATAGTGTATGCGAGACGAACACACACGGCGATCGTATCTGCGAGGAACCGGCGCCGCGGTCGGCGCGGCCGGACTCACTGGATTGGCCGGCTGTTCCGGCGGGGGAGACGGCGGGGACGGCTCCGACGGGAGCGGCGGGAGCGACGGCGGAGACGGATCCGGGGGCGACGGCTCCGACGGCGGCGACCTCTCCGGCGAGACGGTCCGGATCGGGGCGCTCCAGCCGACCTCCGGCGACCTCCAGTACTACGGGCAGATCAGCCTCCGCGGGTTCTACTCCGGGCTGGCGTACAAACACGACCTCGACCCGATCGAGGAGGCCACGCCGGGGACGTACACGGTCGAGCCGGAGGGGGGGCCGACCTACGAGATCATCGTCGAGGACACGCAGTTCAGCCCGGACACGGCCCAGAGCGTCGCGACGGACCTGGTCTTGGACGAGGAGGTCGACGTCCTGTTCGGGGGGACCTCCTCGGACAGCGCGCGCCGGCTCATCGACACCGTCGTCGACGAGACGGACGTGCCCTTCCTGATCGGCCCCGCGGCCGACGCCGGCATCACGGTGAGCGACGAGTTCTGTCACCCGCTCGCCTTCCGCGCGAGCGAGCACACCGCGATGGACGCGCGGGCGGGCGGGACCTACGTCGCCGAGAACTTCGACATCGACACGGTCGCCGTGTTCGCGTCCGACAACGCGTTCGGGCAGAGCGTCGCGAGCAACTACACCGAGGTCTTAGAGAGCAACGGGGTCGACGTCCTGGAACCGCGGTTCGTCGAGGTCGGGTACTCCGAGTTCGACGGACTCTTCGAGCAGGCGGTCTCCGACGGCGCGACGGGCGTCGTCGGCGGCTTCACCGCGTCGACGCTGCCCCAGTTCCTCACCTCGGCCATCTCCTACGACGTCCAGGTGTTCGGCGGCTTCGCGGCGCTGCTGACGACGCAGCTCATCGGCGGCACGATCGAGTCGGCGCTGGGCGAGGACTTCACCGCGCAGGACATCAAGGACGCCGGGCTCGGCCCGTTTACCAGCCGCTACCACTGGAACCAGTACGAGAACCCGATCAACGAGGAGTTCCGCCAGATGCACATCGACGCGTACGGCATCGTCCCCGACNCCAGCCGCTACCACTGGAACCAGTACGAGAACCCGATCAACGAGGAGTTCCGCCAGATGCACATCGACGCGTACGGCATCGTCCCCGACCTGTTCAGCTCCGGCACGTTCACCGCGGCGTCGGCGCTCTCGCAGGCCGTCTCGGAGGCGGGCTCGACGGCGGGTGCGGACATCGCCGAGGCGCTGCGCGGGATGACCGTCTCGGAGACGCCGAAGGGCGAGGACGGGTACACGTTCCAGGAGCACAACAACCAGGCGGCCTCGCAGATGACGGTCGCGTGGCCGGTGCCGACCAGCGACGAGTACGCCGACACCTGGGACGCGCCGATCATGCCCGGCGAGCCCCTCGAACGGCTCGACGCCGAGGACGTGATGGTCCCCGAAGAGGACGCGAGCTGCTCGCTGTAATGCTGCTGGAGACCGAGGGGCTCACGAAGCGCTTCGGCGGCATCACCGCCGTCAACGGCGTCGACTTCGCGCTGGAGGCCGGCGAGCTCTGCTCGATCATCGGCCCGAACGGCGCGGGGAAGACGACGTTCTTCAACCTGCTCACGGGCGTGCTGGAGCCGTCCGACGGACGGATCCGGTTCGACCCGACGGGCGACGGCGGCGGAGGGGCGGCTTCCGCCGCGGCCGACGGGACAGGCTCGGCGCTCGACATCACCGCGGCCTCGCCGGACGAGACGGCGTTGGCTGGTATCCACCGCTCGTATCAGATCACGAACCTCTTCCCGACGCTGTCGGTGCTGGAGAACGTCCGCGTGGCCGCGCAGGCGAGCCGCGGGAACGACTCCTGGAAGCTGTGGCGCAACGTGGCCGACTTCGAGGACCACTACGCGGAGGCGACGCGGATCCTCGAGCGGATCGGGCTGGCGGGGGAGGCGGAGACCGTCACGCAGAACCTGAGCCACGGCGAGAAGCGCAGCCTCGAGATCGGCGTCGCGCTCGCCGGCGACCCCGACCTCCTCCTGCTCGACGAGCCGACAGCCGGCGTGTCGAGCGAGGGCGTCGACGACGTCGTCGCGCTGATCGAGGACGTCGCGGCTGACCACTCGGTGATGCTCATCGAGCACAACATGGAGGTGGTGATGGACATCTCCGACCGGATCGCCGTCCTCCACCGCGGCGAACTGATCGCCGACGGGCCGCCGGAGGACGTACGCGGCGACGAGGCCGTTCAGGAGGCGTACCTCGGTGGGTACGGCCGCGAGGGATCCGCGGACGGCGGGGGTGCCGCCGACGGCGACGCCGGCGCCGACAGCGACGGCGACGCGGTGGCCGACGGCGGCCGCCGCCTGCGCGTGGGAGGTGAGCCGCGGTGACGACTCTCGAACTCGACGGCGTCCACACCTACTACGGTGAGAGCCACATCCTCCAGGGGCTCTCCCTGTCGGTCGAGGAGGGCGAGATCGTCGCCCTCGTCGGGCGCAACGGCGTCGGGAAGACGACGACGCTCCGGACCGCGCTCGGGCTGACGCCGCCCCGAGAGGGGACCGTCCGGTTCGACGGGACGGACGTGACGGGAATGGAACCCCACGAGATCGCGGCCCGTGGAATGGGGTGGGTACCCGAGGAGCGCCGCGTGTTCTCGCATCTCACGGTCGAGGAGAACCTCCGCGTCGCCGCGCACTCGGCGGCCGACCCGGACGCGCGGATCGGCGAGGCGTACGAGCTGTTCCCGGCGCTGGACCGCTTCGCGGACAAGGAGGCGGGCGACCTGAGCGGCGGCCAACAGCAGATGCTCGCCATCGCCCGCGGCATGGTCGGCGACAACGACCTGTTGCTCGTCGACGAGCCGAGCGAGGGGCTCGCGCCGCAGATCGTCGAGGACGTCGTGGAGGCGCTCCGCGCGGCCTCCGCGGACACGACGATGGTCCTCGTCGAGCAGAACTTCCGGCTGGCGATGGACCTGGCCGACCGGTTCTACCTCGTCGACCACGGCGTCGTCGTGGAGGCGGGCGAGACGGCCGGCGTCACGAGCGAGGACGAACGAATCCGGAGGTACCTGACGGCATGACCCCCGGAACGCTCCCGGCGCTCGTCGACGCCGCGGCCCTCGCTTCCGCCGTCGATCCGACCACGCTGCTCGCGACGGGCGGCGCGGTCGACGGCCTTCGGACGGCCGCCCGCGTGCTCGCCGAGGGGATCGGCAAGGGCGCGGTGTACTTTACCATCGCCGTCGGGCTGACGCTCGTCTTCGGGCTGATGGGCGTCCTCAACTTCGCGCACGGCGCGGTCGCGATGGTCGGCGCGTACCTCGGCGGCTTGGTGCTCGTCCTCGTCGTCGGCGCGAACACCGGGACGGTCGCGACGATACTCGTCTTCTTCGTCGCCCTGGCGCTCGTGTTCGCGGTCACGACCGCCGCCGGCAGCGCGATGGAAGTGGCGCTTATCCGACCGATCTACGACCGCACGCCCACCTACCAGATCCTGTTGACGTTCGGCGTCTCGCTCATCATCGAGGAGGTCGCGCGGATCGTCCTGACGCTCCGCGGGATCCAGCCGAACCCGCAGTGGCAGGCGCCGATGGCCACCGCCCCGGACGTGCTCTTGGGCCGGACCCAGCTGTTCGGGATCGGCGTCAGGCGGCTGTACCTCTTCGAGGTCGCGATCGGCGCGCTCGTCGCGGTCGCGGTGTGGGCGTTCCTGACGAAGACGCTGTACGGGCTCTACATCCGCGCCGGCAGCGAGGACACCGAGATGGTCCAGGCGCTCGGCGTCGACGTGCGGCAGGCGTTCACCGTCGTGTTCGGCGTCGGCACCGGGCTGGCCGCGGTCGGCGGCGTCCTGCTGATGTGGGACCCGATCTGGGGGCCGAGCGTCCTCCTGAGCATCGACGTGCTGCTGTACGCGTTCGTCGTCGTCATCATCGGCGGGCTCGGGAGCTTCACCGGAACGCTCGTCGCGGCCGGAATCGTCGGGATTGCCGACTCGGTGACGACGTGGCTGTTCACCACCGGGATCGTCGCCTTCCCCGGTCTCTCCGAGGTGACCATCTTCCTCCTGCTCGTGGTGATGCTGATCATCCGCCCGCAGGGGCTCTACGGCGTCGAGGAGGTGGGAGGCCATTAGCGACCCCGACCGTCCCGCCGACGCGGACGCTCCCGCAAACGCGGACGCTCCCGCCGACGAGGAGGCGCCGGTCGACACGGACGCTCCCGCCGACGGGGAGGCGCCGGTCGACGAGGGAGATCCGATCCCGCCGTCGACCGCGACCGGCGGCATCCGCGAGTACCTGCGGGACCACGTCGTTCACGCGGCCGTGATCGTCGGGTTCCTCCTGTATCCGCTCGTCTACGAGGCGCTGCTCGCGACGCCGGCAGCCCCGTTCGCGGAGGCGTTCCTCCCCGCGGTCACGTTCATGGTCGTCGTGCTGTACATGGGGCTGTTCGCAATGAGCTTCGACTTCGTCAGCGGCTACACCGGCTACCTCTCGTTCGGCCACGCGGCCTTCTTCGGCACGGGCGCGTACTTCGTCGTCCTCGCCGCGAACGGGCAGGTGCCGGGGATCCCCGGGGGGACGCCGTTCATGATCACCCTGCTGCTGGGCGCGGTGCTGGCCGGCCTGCTCGCGCTCGTCATCGGGTCGGTGTCGTTCCGGCTCACGGGCGTCTACTTCGCGATGATCACGCTCGGGTTCGCACAGGTGATCTACGAGCTGATCCGCTCGTGGGGGTACGTCTCGACGAACCCGACCGAGGGCACGACGGTGAGCGGCGACGCGCTCGCCATCGGCGTCCCCTACGTCGACGCGCTGAGTCTCGACGTGGGGCGGCTCACCGGGGAAAGCTTCGAGAACCTGATCGGGCTCGGGATCGACCTGTCGGCGACGGTGGTCTCGTACTACGCGCTCGGGATCGTCGTGGTCGGCTGCTACTTCGCGATGCAGCGGATCGTCCACTCCCCGTTCGGGCGCGTGATGATCGCGATCCGGGAGAACGAGGAGCGAGCCCGCGCCGTCGGCTACCCGACCTACCGGTTCAAGCTGGCCGCGTTCGCCATCAGCGGCTTCTTCGGGGCGATCGCGGGGGGCATCTTCGCCGCCTACTCGCGGTCGGTCGCACCCGACGGCACGTTCTACTTCCTCGTCACCGCCGACGCGCTGATCACGACGATCATCGGCGGGTTCGGCACCCTCGCGGGACCGATCTACGGCACCCTGTTCAACCAGGGGTTAGAGGACGTCCTCTCGACCGAGAGCGGCGGGATCGCGACGCTGCTTCGAGAGGGGCTCCCGGCGAGCGTCCTCGAAGCGGACCTCTTCGGGGTCAGCCTGGAGCTGTTCGTCAACACCGCGGTCGACGGGCGCGCCCCGCTGTACCTCGGGATCGTCTTCGTGCTGTTCGTACTGTTCGTCCCGAACGGCATCCTCGGGACGCTGCGCGACCGGCTCGGCGGCACCGTCGGGAAGCGGCTCCCGGACCACCTGCGGCGCTACCTCCGATAGCGTCGCGGGCCCGCCGCGCTGTCGCGGCGGGACGCTGAACGGCGAACACCCTGCGATTCGGACTCACGACACATGATAGACACCACGCGACACGACGAGTCGAACAGCGACCGACGCGGAGGCGACCGATGACGGTCTCGATCACCGGAATCGGGACGTACGTCCCGGACGAGACGATCACCGGCGAGGCCATCGCGGCCGAGAGCGGGATCCCGGAGGAGGTCGTCGTCGAGAAGATGGGCGTCCGCGAGAAGCACGTCTGTCCGGCCGACGGCGACCACGCGACCGACATGTCGGTGAAGGCGGCCGAGGAGGCGCTGGCGGACGCGGCCGTGGATCCGACGGACCTCGACGTCGTCGTCTACCACGGCTCCGAGTACAAGGACCACGTCGTCTGGTCGGCTGCGGCGGCGATCACCGATCGGCTGGGGGCGACGAACGCGTACGCGACCGAGAGCTACACGCTCTGTGCGGGCGCACCGATCGCGCTCCGACAGGTGACCGCCCAACTGAAGACCGAGCCGATCGACACCGCGCTGCTCGTCGCCGCCAGCCGCGAGGAGGACCTCGTCGACTACGGCAACGAGGACAGCTCCTTCATGTTCAACTTCGGCAGCGGGGCGAGCGCGTTCGTGGTCGAGACGGCGGACGGCGGCGACGAGTCGGGCGGCTCCGGCGACGAACCGAGCAACGACGCCGCGCCCCTCGACGGCCGCGCCCGGTCCACGGTCCACGCGAGTGCGGCGGAGACGGACGGCTCCTTCGCCGACGACGTGGTGATGCCCGCGGGCGGGTCGAAGCGCCCGCCGAGCGAGGAGACCGTCCGCGGTGGGCTCCACACGCTCGACGTCCCCGACCCCGAGGGTATGAAAGAGCGGCTCGGCCCGGTGTCGCTGCCCGCCTACCTTTCCGTCGCCGACACGGCCCTAGAGCGGTCGGGGTTCGACCGCGACGACCTCGACTTCGTCGCGCTCACCCATATGAAACGGTCGTTCCACGAGCGCGTCCTCGACGAACTGGGGCTCGACCCGGCGACCGACGGCTACTACCTCGACGAGTTCGGCCACGTTCAGAGCGTCGACCAGGCGCTCGCGCTCGAAGCGGGCGTCGAGACGGGTCGGCTGGAGCCGGGCGACCTCGTCTGCCTGCTCGCGGCCGGCACGGGGTACACGTGGTCCGCGACCGTGGTCCGGTGGCGCGGCTGACCGTTTATAAATAGCGAGGCGCGGGGCGTGTCCCGCGTCCCCGTAGGGCCGTCGGTTCGAACCTCTTTGCGCGGTTTCGCGAAACGGCCGCTCGTTTATAAATGGTTGCTAGCGATTCGGCGACAAACACTGTCAAAGCCCCAGCCGCGAGGCGGGCGCACGCTCGCTGCGCTCCTCACTCGGTCGCTACCGCTCCCTCGTTGCGGTGCTTACATCGCCTGCGCCCGCCTCGCGACTGCCCCTTTGAGTCCCACCCCACACCTCACTCCTCCCCAACCTCGCCGCTCGCTCGGGGCTCCCTACGGTCGCCCCCGTCGCTCGCGGCGTCCCTCGCGCGTGCTCCTCGCGTCTTTCGGACGCTCGGAGGCACGCGCCACCGCCTCGGCTCGTCGCTTATTTATAAACAGTGCCGACCGGGCGTCTGCTGCCACCAGTCAGTTACTCGTCGCCGTGCGGCACCGACAGCACCGTCGCCTCGCCCGAGAGGACGCGCTCGTCGCGCTCGGGGACGGTCGCGGTCGTCTCGACGGCGAGCCGGTCGCCGCCGAGGTCGTCGATGACGCTGACGCTCGCTTCGACCGTCTCGCCCGGATAGACGGGCTTCTCGAAGGAGATCTCCTGCGAGAGGTAGACGATGTCTCCGGAGAGCCGAGCGAGCGCGCCGGAGACGACCGCGGCCGATAAGATTCCGTGCGCCACGCGGCCGCCGAACATCGTCTCGGCGGCGTACTCGTCGTCGAGGTGGATCGGGTTCTCGTCGCCCGAGAGCGCTGCGAACGCCTCGATCGTCTCCTCGGTCACCGGTACCTCGTTGGTCGCCGTCTCGCCGACGGTCGCGACTGGCATACCGATCGGTCTCGCCGGCGGTGCCTCAACCCCGTGGTTCAGCCTCGAACCCGCGTCGGCGTTGCGGGGTGATCCGGGCGAGCTCGGGCGCCTCTCCGAGTTAGTCGTCCGCCGGCGCGCCGACCACGTCGGAATCCGTGGGGTTCGCCCCGCCGTACTCGGCGACCAGTTCGTCGAGCCGCTCGGGGTCGTCGGCGTGCGCGAGCGGTTCGCTCGCGGTCTCACAGGCCGCGTCAACGCCGAGGCGGTCGCAGACGCGGTCGACGGTCGTCTCGGCCATCTGCCGGTAGGTGGTCAGCTTCCCGCCCACGACGCTGTAGAGCCCCGCGGCGCCGTCGCGCTCGTGGTCGAGCAGCGTGAACCCGCGGGAGATCCCGCGTCGGTCCTGTCCGGCCTCGTCGGGCTCGTAGAGGGGTCGAACGCCCCACCAAGTCCGCACGGTCGGCGCGTCCGCGACCGCGGGGAGCATCGCGGCGCACTCCTCGACCGAGCGCTCGACTTCCCAGTCGGCCGTCTCGTAGTCGTCGGGATTGGAGACGGGGACGCTCGTCGTTCCCAGGACGACCTCGCCGTCGTGGGGGACGACGATGTCGCCGTCGTCGGGGTCGCGACACCGGTTCAACACCGGGCCGAGCCCGTCGTACTCCACGGAGACCATCACGCCGCGGCTCGGGGCCATCCCGACCTCGACGCCGGCCATCTCCGCTATCGAGTCCGCCCACGCGCCGGTGGCGTTGACGACGACCTCGGGCGACAGCGCGTCGTCGACGTCGCCGCCGACCCGGACCGAGTCGACCGCGCCGCCGGTGACCGTCACGTCCTCGACCGGCGCGTGCGGGTGGACGCTCGCCCCGCGGCGCTCGGCGTCCGCGGCGTTGGCGGCGACGAGCCGAGACGGGTAGATGACGCCGTCCGGAACCCGAAACGCCTCCGCCACGTCGTCCGCGATTCCCGGCACTACATCGCGGACGGCGTCGACGTCGAGCCGTTCGGGCTCGATCCCGATCGCCTCGCAGGCCGCGAGCTTCTCCTCGAAGTAGTCGGGGTCGTCGTCCGCGAGCCGGACGAACAACCCCCCGGTCTCGCGGACGCAGGCCCCGGCGATCTCCCGGAGCGTCCGGTTCTCCTCGATGCATTCGCGCGCCCCCTCCGCGTCGGCCTCCGCGTACCGGGCGCCGCTGTGGAGGAGCCCGTGCGAGCGCCCGGAGGTTCCGCTCCCGAGCCCGCCGCGGTCGACGAGCGTCGCGTCGACCCCGCGGGCGGCGAGGTCGCGGGCGATCCCCGTCCCCGTCGCGCCGCCGCCGATCACGAGGACGGTCGGGTCGTCGGTCACGCGTTGCTCACCTCGGTCGTGCGGGAGAACAGGTCCGCCACGGGACGCCGCCTGCTCGGGTCGCTGTCGAACATGCTATCAATACGCACTCCGAACACTTGAGGCTGCTGTCAGGCGGCGATAAAAGCAGTTTATCGAGCCCTCTCCGGACCGATTAGTGATTCTCCGCGACTGCTCTCAGCGCGACCTGCCGGCATCCGCGGGACAGGTGTCGACGCCGATCAGGGCGTACAGGCCGCAGGTCCCGGTCGCGGCGGTCGCGAGCATCGCGATCGCGACGACGCCCAGTATCGGCGCCGCGAGGGCCGGAAGCGGCGCGGCGCCCGCGAGCGTCGCTATCGAGGCGGCACCGGCGACGGCGCCGACGGCGGTCCTGACGCGCTTGTCCATCGCACCGACGTTTTGGTTCATAACGCACAATACGGCACACGGCCGTATGAACCTTTCCACAGTGTCTCGACCGCGTCCGAGACCGCGGCCGGTCGCCCGTCAGAACTCGTCGAGGTCCGTTTGGGCGGGGCCGCCGTCGACGTCCGCGTCCGATTCCCCGTGGTCTGCCGCGATGGAACTGGCTGCGTCGAGTCCGCCCGAGAGCGACGCCCGCCGGGCGATCGCGTCGTCGCCGAGCCTCTCGGCCGCGGCGGGGTACGCCGCTCCGTAGCGCTCGCGGAACTCCTCCCGGGCCGCCTCGTAGTCGACGACGGGGTACGGGTACGCCTCGCCGATCTCGATCCCGACCTCGCGCTGAACTGCGAGCGGGGCCTTCTCGGGGGCGTCGAGGTGTGCGGCCGGCAGCGGGTCGAGCTCGGGGACCCACCGCGTGACGAACTCGCCGTCCGGGTCCTGATCGCGCACCTGCTTTCGCGGATCGTACAATCGCAGACCGGGACGGCCGACCAGCCCGCACTGCGACTGCCACTGGGTGTAGTTGATCGCGGGGTCGCCGTCGATCAGGTGCTCGTAGAAGTGGTCCGCGCCGATCTTCCAGGGCTGCTGGAGGATGTGGAAGTAAAACGAGGCGCACAGCGCCCGCATCCGGAAGTTGAGCCACCCCGTCTCGCGCAGGCAGCGCATGCTCGCGTCGACCATCGGGAACCCCGTTTCGCCGCGCTTCCACGCCGCGACGAGGTCTGGGTCGTGTCGGTCGCGGTTGAACCCCTCGTAGACGGGGTTGACGGCGCGGTCGAGCCACCCCGGCCAGTCGAGCAGCTTCTGCGTGTAGTGGCGGTTCCAGAACAGTCGCGAAACGAACATCGACTTGCCGCGGCCGTCGGGCGCCCGCTCGTCGACGTGTCGGTGGACCTCGCGGACCGAGAGGCAGCCGAACCGCAGATAGGGAGAAAAGCCGCTCGTCCCCTCCAGAGCGTCGACCGGCGAGGAGATCGATCCGGGATACTCCGCAATCCGGTCCGTAAACGCCCGGAGCCGCTCTTTGGCGGGGCCGCGTCCCCCGGTCGGGACGCGCGTCTTCGCCGGCTCGGTCCCGTACGCGTCGGCGATCCGCCCGGGGGAGATCCCGGTCTCGACGCCGTCGACCGCGACCGACCGGGGGTCCCAATCGAACGGGTCGCCCGCGAGCCACGACTCGACGCGGTCGCTCCACCCCTCGCGGGGGCGGTCCGCGTCGCGCACGAGTCCGTCGCCCGCGACGAACCGGACGCCGAGTCGCTCGCGGGCGCGCTCGTCGCGTCGCCGCCCGTACCGGCCGGTCGGGGTCGCGCTCGCGACCACGTCCCAGCCGGCGTCGGCGAACCGACCGAGGACCTCGATCGGGTCGCCGTGCGCGTACGTCAGTCCCGCGCCGTCGACGTCGCGGTACTGGCGGTCGAGGTCGCGCAGGCAGTCGTGGAGGAACGCGATCCGGGCGTCGCAGGCCGCGCCGCGCTCGTCGTGGAACCCGGGGTCGAAGACGAACAGCGGGAGGATCCGGTCGGAGTCGTCGGCGGCCGCCGCGAGCGCCGGGTTGTCCGCGATCCGAAGGTCGGAGCGGTGCCAGACGACGGTTCCGGTGTCGGCGTCGCCCGTCCGGGAAAGGGAGCGGACCGCCTCGGCCGCTGGCGCCGTCGGAAGGGGAGCGTCGGCGGACGGACCCATCTCGTTTCAGGCTTCGTCGCGTCCGGGCAAGGGTCTGTCGGCGAACCGTCGGCGCCGTCGGTAACTGAACAAAATACATTTACAAAAAAGCTACAATAAACGTCCGTGAACCGGGCCCTCCGCTACGGTGTCGCCCTGACCGTCGGCCTGTCCGTTGCCGGTCTCGTCGCACGCTTCGGTAACGGTGACCACTTGCTGGCCCCGTCGGTCTTCCTCATCTACGCGGCCACGACATCGCTCGTCGTCGCCCACCGAGGGACGTGGCGAACGTTCTTTGGCACCGATCCGGACCGGAAACAGCGGGTCCTGGGAGCCGTGAGCGGCGGTGTCGCAGGGGGAGCCACGAGCGCCTTCGTACAGATCTCCGTACCGGCCGCGACCGCGGCGTTCGGACTCATGGTGTTCGGAATGGCGATCACCGTCGCCGACTTCACCCACCGGTCCGAGTCGACGCCCGACTGAAACCCGCTCGTCGCCCACCGCGCCGCGCGCACCCACCGATACCCGGGAAACGTTCAAGACGTTTCCGCCGCCTGTATGATCCGGATGTCAGACTCAGGCGAGACCGACGTACTGCGCGAACTCGCGAAGCTGCCGACGATCGCGAGCCCGCGCGTGTCCCCGGACGGAGAGACCGTCGCCCTCTACTACGACGTCACCGGCCGCAACGAGCTCCATCTCTGTGACCCGGAGGACGGGTCCTTAGAACAGCTCAGCGACGGCGACGTTCCCCGGTCGGTCCGCGCCGGGTTCGAGTGGGACCCGAGCGGCGACCGACTGTTCTACCACCGCGACGAGGGCGGCGACGAGCAGCACGACGTGTGGGCGATGTCGCTCGACGGCGAGAGCGAGCCCGTCGTCGAGATGGACGGGCAGATCCGCCTCCACGACGTGGGCGAGGACGGGGAGACCCTCTTGCTCGGCTCCAGCCGCGACGGACAGATGAACCTCTACCGCCACGACGTGCCGGGCGGCGAGACGACGAAGGTCACCGACTACGAGCGCGCCGTCGCGGCCGGCCAGCTCTCTCCCGAGGGCGACCGGATCGCGTACATGACGAACGAGACCGACACCTACGAGAACAGCGACGTGTACGTCGCCGACGGCGACGGGTCGAACGCCCGGAACCTGGAGATCGGCGACGTGGGCGCGGAGTCGGTACCGATAGACTGGGGCCCCGACGGTGACCGGCTCCTCGTCGGCGACAACACGACCGATCTCGGTCGCGCCGGGGTCGTCGACCTCTCCGGCGGCGTCGACGACGCGACGGTGACCTGGTTCGGCGACGGCCAGTTCGAGGAGTCGCCCAGCCACTTCCTCGACGGCGGCGAGCGCTTCGTCGCCGGGCGGACGCGCGGCGCGGTGACGGTCCCCGTAGTCTACGACGTCGAGTCCGGCGAGGGCCGCGAGCTCGACTTCCCGGCCGGCGTCGCGAACGTGGCGGAGGGCCGCCTCGGCGACGACCGCCTGCTCGCGTACCGCACCACGTCGAGTAAGCGGCTGGAACTGGTCGCATACGACCTCGACGCGGACGCCACGGAGACCCTGTTCGACGCCGAGTACGGCCCGTTCGATCCGGACGACTTCGTCGAGCCGGAGGCGGTCTCGTTCGCCTCCGACGGCGTCCCCGAGACGCCGGCGCGCGCGGTCGACCACGACCCGTACGAGGAGTTCGAGATCGAGGGGCTGCTGTTCGACTCGGGCCGACGCCCCTCGCCGCTGATCGTCAACCCGCACGGCGGCCCGCGACACCACGACATGCGGCGGTTCAGCTACCGCGTCCAGTTCCTGCTCTCGCGCGGCTACTCCGTGCTTCAGGTGAACTACCGCGGCTCCACGGGGCGCGGCCGCGAGTTCGTCCGCGAGCTGTACGACGACTGGGGGGGCGCAGAGCAGGGCGACGTGGCGACCGGCGTCGAACACGTCCTCGACGAGTACGACTGGCTCGACGAGGACCGCGTCGCCGTCTACGGCGGCTCCTACGGCGGCTACTCCGCGAACTGGCAGATGGTCCAGTATCCGGACCTCTACGCCGCCGGGGTCACGTGGGTCGGCGTCAGCGACCTGTTCGACATGTACGAGAACACCATGCCGCACTTCCGGACGGAGCTCATGGTGAAGAACCTCGGCGAGCCCGATGAGAACGAGGCGATCTACCGCGAGCGCAGCCCCGTGAACTACGTCGAGAACGTCGACGCGCCGCTCCTGATCGTCCACGGCGTCAACGACCCGCGGGTCCCCGTCTCGCAGGCCAGAATCTTGCGGGACGCGCTCGACAACGCCGGCTTCGAGGAGGGCGTCGACTACGAGTACGAGGAGCTCGGCGAGGAGGGCCACGGCTCCGGCGACATCGACCAGAAGATCCGGTCGCTGGAGCTGCTCGACGACTTCCTCGACCGCCGGATCGGCGCGGAGCGGACCGCGGTCGCCTCGATGGACGACTAGCGGGGCACGGGCGGATCGCTGCCGTCGGGACCGGCGGAACGGTCCCGGAACGGTCGGAGCGGTCGCCTCTGACGGACCCGCGCACGCCGGACGGCGCGGGCTGGATTTCGGCCCGGGACCGCATGCTGCCGACCGAGTCGAGCCGTGTTCGAAGCGCGCGAGGACCGCCTCGAAGCGACCCGGCCGGCGCCCGTCCGCCCAGGCTTATTTAGCCGGCGCCGTCGTCGGGGGGAGTAACATGGCTCGATCGCTCGTCGAGGGGGTCGCGTGAGCGTGGCCGGCGTCGGCTTCTGGGCCCTCGTCGCGTTGGCGACGCTGACCAGCCTCGCCACGGCGTGGGCGCTCGGGGCGAACAGCAACTCGCCGCCGTTCGCCCCGGCGATCGGCGCCAACGCCATCTCGACGATGCGGGCCGCCTTCCTCATCGGGATCCTCGCCGCACTCGGCGCGCTCACGCAGGGCGGAGCGATCTCGGAGACGGTCGGCGCGGGGCTGATCGACGGCGTCCAGATAACGTCGCTGGCGGCGACGGCGGGGCTGCTCACCGCGACCGGGTTCATGGCCTTCGGCGTCTCCACCGGCTATCCGGTCCCGGCGGCGTTCGCGACGACGGGCGCGATGGTCGGCGTCGGGCTCTCGCTCGGGGGCGACCCCGCGATCGACACCTACCGCCGCATCGCGCTGTTCTGGGCGCTCGTGCCGCCCGTCTCCGGCGGGCTCGCGTACGTCACCGCCACCCTCCTCCGGCGCGACGACATCCCGGAGACGGTCGGCGTCCCGCTGCTCGCGGCCGTCGTCGGCGGTATCGTGGCCAACGTCCGGCTGGGTGTCATCCCCTCGCCGCCGGACGCGGCCCAGAGCTCTCTCGCGGGGTTCATCGCACGAGGGGTCGACGCGCCGACGGTCGCCGGAATCGATCCCGTGACGGTACTCGTCACGCTGCTCGCGGCCGCGGCGTGGTTCGTCGCCGTTCGGCGCCGGACGCAGGCGTCCGCCGAGGGCGGTATCCGGACGTTCCTCCTCGTCCTCGGGAGCGTCGTCGCCTTCTCCAGCGGCGGCAGCCAAGTCGGGCTGGCGACCGGCCCGCTCGAGAACCTCTACGGCGCCGAGCTCGGGCTGCCCGGCATCGTGCTGCTCTCGCTCGGCGCCGCCGGCATCCTCACCGGTGCGTGGATGGGCGCGCCGAAGCTGCTCCAGGCGACCTCGCGCGAGTACGCGCAGCTCGGCGCGCGGCGGTCGATCGCCGCGCTGGTCCCCGGGTTCATCATCGCGCAGGTGGCGATCGCGCTCGGGATCCCCATCTCGTTTAACAACATCATCATCTCCGGGGTCATCGGCGGCGGGCTCGCCGGCGGCTCCGCGGGCGTCTCGCGGCGCAAGATCGGTGTCACGCTCCTCTTTTGGGGGATCACGCTCGTGGCCTCGATCGCGATCGGGTACGGGCTCTACGCGGCCTTCGCCGCGGTGCTCGGCGGGTGAAGAGGGTGACTCAGCGCACGACCGTCACGGTCACGGGCGCCTCGCCGACCACGTTCGTCGCCACGGTGCCGAGCAGCCGTCTCGCGACGCGGCCGCGCTCACCGCCGTGTCCGCCCATGACGACGCGGTCGACGTCGTGGGCGTCGACGTACTGTAGGATCGCCTCCGCCGGGTCGCCCGTCCGCACCGCCGTCTCGACGCGGCGATCGCGCTCCGCGGCTCGGTCGGTCGCCCGGTCGACGATGCGGTCGGCCCGCTCGCGCGCGCTCTCGCGGCGGCTCTCGCCGGCGCCGAGGACCCCGCCTTCGCTCATCGGCGCGTCGAGCGGCGTCACCACGTTCAGGACGGTCACTCGACAGTCGAAGAGTTCGAGCGCGTCGTCGAGCGCGTCGGCGGCCAGTGGCGATCCGTCGAGGGGAACGAGGACGTGAGACGCCGCCATGCGACGCCTTGCCTCCCCAGATACATATCGCCGGTGATCGGTCGCGCGGTGCGGGGACGGGCGACCGCGGGGGTCGCTTACTCGCCCGTCTCGATCGGCGCGCCGACGAGGTTGCCCCACTCGGTCCACGAGCCGTCGTAGTTGCGGACGTCGTCGTAGCCGAGCAGCTCGTGCAGGAGGAACCACTCGATCGACGAGCGCTCGCCGACGCGGCAGTAGGTGATCGTCGACTCGTCGCCGTCGACGCCGGCCTCGCTGTACAGCTCGCGGAGCTCCTCCGCGCTCTTGAACGTGCCGTCCTCATTCAGCGTGGTGCCGATCGGGACGTTGCTCGCGCCGGGGATGTGCCCGCCGCGCTGGGCGGTCTCGTTGAGCCCCTCGGGGGCGATGACCTCGCCGGAGAACTCCTCCGGCGAGCGGACGTCGACCATCGGGATCCCCTCCTCGATCGCCTTGTCGATGTCGTCCTTGTACGCGCGGACGCTCTCGAAGGGGCCGCGGGCTTCGTAGTCGCGCGGCGTGAAGTCGGGCTCCTCGGTCGAGAGCGGGTAGTCGTTGGCGACCCAGTACCCCTTCCCGCCGTCGATCACGCGGACGTCGTCGTGGCCGTAGTACTTGTAGATCCAGTAGCCGAACAGCGCGAACCAGTTCGGGACGCGGCCGCCGCCGTACACGACGACCGTCGTGTCGGCGTCGATGCCGCCCTCGCCGTTTCGGGCCGCGAAGTCCTCCTTCGAGACGATGTCGCGCTCGGTCTCGTCGGTGAACACCGCGTCCCACTCGAAGTCGAGCGCGCCGGGGATGTGACCCTCCTCGTAGGGCGTGTACTCCGACTCGTCGGTGACGGTCGGGTTGTTGATCTCGACGAGCCGGTAGTCGGAGTCGTCGTCTTGGAACCGGTCCAGGTGGTCTTCGACCCAGTCCGCCGTGACGAGTACGTCTTCTGTCATCGGCGGTACTACGGCCTAACGCCGTTTTGAACGTCCGATAATGGCGGTTCTTTCCGGCGCCTGTGACAGCCGGATCGCCGCGCGAAAACGGAAAATTCGACCGCTTCGCGGCCGCTCAGTCGTTTTATTCGGCTGACACCTACCGGATCACCGTCACGGGCACGTCGGCCTTGTCGACGACGCTCTTCGCGACGCTGCCGACGACCTGCTCGCGCTCCTCCGAGAGCCCGCGGTGGCCGACGTAGATGGCGTCGACGGGCTCCTCGACCGCGTACTCGGTGATCGCGTCGGCCGGACGCCCCGTGAGGAGCTGGGTCTCGACGTCGATCGACTCGTCGCCGACCGCCTCCTCGGCGATGCTCCGGGCGCTCTCTAAGACTCCCTGTCCGGCCTCGACGGCGGCCTCCTCGCCCGGGAGGACGATCGTTCCGTCGACCAGCTCCGAGTCCGGCGTCAGCACGTGGGCGATCTCGAGCGTCTCGTAGAACGCGACCGCCTGACGCGCCGCGTATCGGACGGCTTCGTCGCTCTCCGTCGACCCGTCGGTCGCAACGAGGTAGCTCATACGCGGTAATGGACCCGTGAGACACATAACTCCTGCCGGGCGTTCCCGGGCCGCGACTCCGCGGTCGGGTTATCTCCTGTCGCCCGCACCGAGGTGAACCCGGTCCCCGTCCGAGGCGTGGATCGCTTCGAGCACCTCCTGAACGCGCGTCGCCTCGGCGAAGGAGACGAGGTCGCCGCCGTCGCCGTCGACCGCGCTCGCGAACTCCGTCAGGAGCGCGCGCACCGTGTCGCCCCGCTCGTCGACGAGCGTCTCCTCGTCTTCCCGGCCCCGGTTCCGCGCGAGCCGATACCACTCCGTCAGCGACAGCGACGCGTCGTCGCCGACGACCGTGACGCTGTTCTCCTCTTCGCCCTCGTGGTCGCAGAGCAGGTCGATCGTCCCGCGGACGCCGTCGGCCCGGAATATCCCCGCCACGTCGTCCTCGTAGGCGTCGGGTCCGGAGTAGCCCACGTCGGCCGAGACGGAGTCGATCGGCCCGAACAGCTCCTGGACGCCGAACAGGAAGTGCGTCCCGACCTCGCGCAGCGGGCCGCCCTGCTCGCGCGACTCCAGCCACGCCACGTCCTGCCACTCGCGGGGC
The DNA here is from genome assembly GCF_000337395.1 of Halorubrum distributum JCM 13561. NCBI lineage: Archaea > Methanobacteriati > Methanobacteriota > Halobacteria > Halobacteriales > Haloferacaceae > Halorubrum > Halorubrum distributum. Next base: position 144,063 of record NZ_AOJF01000057.1, on the reverse strand, counting down.
CACTCCGGGAACCGGAACCGGAGCTCGACCCGACGCGGGTCGCCGATATCGCCCGCGGCGACCGCCTCGCGCAGGCGGACGAACCCCGGCGTGTAGCGGAACGGGAGGTTCACGGCCGTGACGCGGTCGGTCTCCTCGGCGAGCGCGACGAGTTCGCGGCCCGTCTCCGCGTCGGCCGCGATGGGCTTCTCGCAGATGACGTGTTTGCCGGCCGCGAGCGCGTCGGCGACCACCTCGCGGTGCGCGAGCGGCGGCACGCCGACGTACACCGCGTCGAGGCCGTCGCGCTCGACGAGCGAGGCGTGGTCGGTCGTCGTCGCAGTGCGGTCGGTACCGTGGTCGGCCGCCAGCGACGCCGCGCGGTCCGCGTCGAGGTCGCAGGCGGCCGCCAGTTCGTAGCGGTCGTGCTCCGCGACGGCGGCCGCGAGTCGGTTCCCGATGACGCCGCAGCCGACGATCCCGATCTGTATCACGGCCGTCGAGAACGGGCGAGCGCGCTTGTAGCTTCGGGAGTCGGAACGGGAGGTCGGGCCGACCGCGGTCGCGCGGCCGTGACGTCAGGCGTCCTCCAGCGGCCGCGCGACCATCTCGCCCCACGGCTCGAAGCCGTGGCGGTCGTAGAACCCCTTCGCGCGCTCGTTCGTGGGGTCGACGTCGAGGACAATTCGGTCGAGCGGGAGGTCCTGATCGGCCGCGAGCGCGAGCGCGGCGTCGATCAGGTCGTCGGCGACGCCGGTGCCGCGGTAGTCGGGGGCGACGTAGATCTCGTTCAGGACCGCCGCGTCCCAGATCATCGCGGTGCGCTCGGGGAGGACGAAGACGTAGCCGACGACCGCCTCCGCCTCGGGTTCGTCTCCGGCGTCCGCGTCTCCGGCGTCCGCGTCTCCGGCGTCCGCGTCTCCGGCGTCCGCCTCCCCGTCATCCGCGCGCTCGTCGACCGCGACGGTCACGCACCGCGGGTCAGCGTCGACGCAGCGGTCGACCCAGTCGAGCCAGCGCTCGCGGTACGCGTCGGTGAGCTTCCCCTCGTAGGCGGCCGCCTTCTCGTCGCCGCCCGTGTTCTCGCCGAGGCCGCGCTCGAAGGCGAGCTTCAGTTCGTAGAGGCCGTCGGCGTCGCGCTCGCGGTCGTAGGGGCGGAGTTCGACGCTCACGACTCGCCCTCCAACACGAACTCCGCGAGCGTCGGCACGAACGTCCCGATGTCGGTGACCATCCCGATCGCCTGCGCGGAGCCGCGGTCGAGCAGCTGGGTGACGGTGGCCGGATTGATGTCGACGCAGACGGTCTTCGTCGTCGACGGGAGGCAGTTCCCGACCGCGACGGAGTGGAGCAAGGTGGCGAGCATGATCACGAGGTCGGCGTCGTGGGCCTGCTCGCGGATCGCGTTCTGGGCCTCGACCGCGTCGGTGACCGTGTCCGGGAGCGGGCCGTCATCGCGGATCGACCCCGCGAGGACGGTGTCGACGTCGTTCACCACGCACTCGTACATCACGCCCTCCGTGACGATTCCCTCGTCGACTGCCGCCTCGATCCCGCCGGCCCGGATGATCTCCGAGATGGTCCAGATGTGGTGTTTGTGGCCCTTCCGCGGGTGTTCGAGCGTCTCGACGTTCATCCCGAGCGAGGTGCCGTAGATGGAGCGCTCCAGGTCGTGCGTGGCGAACCCGTTGCCCGCGGAGAGCGCGTCGACGTAGCCCGCCGCGACGAGGTCAGCCAGCGCGTCGCCCGCGCCCGAGTGGATCACGGCCGGCCCCGCGACGACCATCACGTTGCCGCCGTCCTCCTTCACCGCGCGCAGCTCCTCGGCGACCTCGCGGATCGTCGACTCGGAGGGGCGCTCGGCGGAGACGCCGCCCTGCATGAAGCCGAACGCGCCGCCGCCGCTCCGCGGGCGCTCGGGGGGGTTCACGCGGATTCCCGACTGGTCCGTCGCGACGAGGTCGCCCTCCTCGACCGCGTTGAGGGTCTTGGTGTAGGCGCGGGGACTCTCGCCGGAATCACCGCCGGGGTCCACCACCAGCGCGCAGTCCATCTCGATCCGCTCGACGTCGATCCACTCGCCGTCGTACAGCACCTCTGTCGGGTGGTTCGTCGTCGAGTAGAAGTTCGGCGGCACGACCTTGTCCGCGGGCGCCGCGACGAGGTCCACCTCGGAGGGGTCCTCCAGTACGGCGCCGTTCTGGTGGAGCTCGTGGAGGATGTCCCGCAGCGTCTCGGGGTCGTCGGCGGAGACGGTCAGCCGGCAGTACGACTCCTCGGTCTCGTGTTTCCCGACGTCGAACTGCTCGACGTCGAACGAGCCGCCGAGGTCCATCACCGCGCCGAAGCAGCGCTGCATCGTCCCGCTGTCGATGATGTGGCCCTCGAGTTCGACGGTCCGCGAGTGCGTCATACGGGGGCGTCGCGCCCGCGGGGGAAACCCGTTTCCCTCGGGCTGTTACGACTCTTCGACAGAGAGGATTCCGACGTATCTCGCGCGGTACGGAAACGTCGGCGAACGGTAGCGAGGGCGTATGAACCGGTGTCGTTGATCGGTTACTTATAAACCGGATCGTGGTATTGCGTCGGCTATTTATACGTGACCGATGGCGCGGTGACGATCTCCAAAGCCACAGTCGCTCGTTTATAAATACTTGATCGCGGATCGACGGAGACAACCTCCAAAGCCCCAGCCGGGAAGCGGGCGCACGCTCGCTGCGCGCTTCGGTCGCTCACTCCGTTCGCTCCCTCCAGTGCTTGCGTCGCCTGCGCCCGCTTCCCGGCTGCCCCTTTGAGTCCCGCCCCGCACCGCACGGCACAGCGCCTCACACCTCCCCAGCCTCGCGGTTCGCGCTCTTCGAGCGCTCACCGCTCCCTCGCGCGTGCTCCTCGCGCCCGAGGGGCGCTCGGAGGCACGCGCCACCGCCTCAGATCAGGCCGAGCGCGGTGAGGATCTGGTTGCCGAAGATCATCGCGACCAGCCCGGCCAGCATGACGAGCCCGGACGAGACGGTGATCGTCCGCACCGCGGCGTGTCGGTCGCTGATCGGGACCCGGCTGATCACCGCCTCGGCGACCATCCGGAGGATGCGGCCGCCGTCGAGCGGGAACGCCGGCAGGCAGTTGAACAGCGCCAGCTGGATGTTGATCCACCCCGACCAGAAGAGGAGGTTCGCCAGCAGGAAGGTGCCGCCGCCGAGCGCCGCGAGCGGCCCCTCGACGACGAAGAAGTTGGTCAGGTCGCCGGTGAACCCCGCGAAGTTGAACGGGAGCCCGAACAGGCTGCCGAGCGGGAGGATGAGCGCGACGAAGACGAGGCCGAGCGGCGACTCGGTGACCCCGCCGAGCGGGACGCCGTCCGCGGCCTCCGCGCCGCCGTCGCCGCCGAGCAGTTCGAGGTACGCGCCCGCCGGGTACTCGGTGACGCCCACGTCGTCGAGCGCGAGCCCGCTCGTGCCGGGGAAGACGCTGACGCCGATGAACCCGCCGTCGCGGTTCGGGTGCTGGTCGAGCTCCACGTCGTACGTGGTGCGCTCGCCGTCGGCGTCGAAGACGGTGACGGGGACGGTCTCACCGGGGTCGCGCTCGCCGAGGACGGCCGAGAGCGCCCCGTTATCGACGACGCGCTCGCCGTCGACGGAGACGATCGTCAGCGGCTCGCCGAGCGCCGCGCCCTCGTCGTGGATCGGGCCGTCCTCCTGAACGCCGACGACGTACGCGCCGACCGGCACGTCGGGGACGGTGACCGCCGCGTCGCCGTCGGCCGTTTCGACGCCCGAGGCGTTCTCGGCGCCGGGCGCGTCGCGGACCTGATCGATGACGCTCGCGTTGCCCGTCACCGTCAGCGTCGCGCGCTCGTCGCCGCCGACCGCGTCGAAGAACTCCGACTCGGTCGCGACCGACTCGCCGTTCACCGCCGCGACCGTCACGGGCACCTCCTCGATCGTCACGCCGAGGGGGTTGCCGCCGGCGGAGCCGACCACCTGTAGCTCGCGGTCGATCGTCACCGCCTTTCGCGTGTCGCCGTCGTCGACGGTGAGCGCGACGGAGTCGCCGGCGTCGGCGATCGCGGACTCGAACTCCCCGCTCGTCTCGATCGGCGTCCCGGCGACCTCGACGATCCGGTCGCCCTGCGAGAGGTCGGCCGCGGCCGCCGGGGAGCCGGGGTTCACCTCGCCGACCGCGTAGCCGGCCGCCGGCGAGATGGCGCCGACGACGGGGCCGAAGAGGAGCGCGAAGACGACGATCGTCAGCACCGTGTTCGCGGTGACGCCGGCCGCGAACATCCGGGCGCGGGCGCCGCGGGAGGCCTGCTGGGTCGCCTCCTCGTCGGGCTCGACGAACGCGCCGACCGGGAGCAGCGCGAAGAAGACGAGCCCCATCGAGTCGATGTCGATGTCCTCGACCCGGCAGAGCAGGCCGTGCGCGCCCTCGTGGACCACCATCGCGCCGGCGAGGCCGGCGACGATCTCGGGCGCGACCGACAGCGGGAGGAAGTCGTTGACGCCGGGGATGATGAGGAAGTTCTGCGGCTGCTGGATCGCGGAGGGCTGCGCGTTCGTGAACGCCGAGGTCGCCGACGAGAGGATGAGCGCGAACGACGCCACCATCGCCACCAAGGCCCCCCCGAGCCCGAGGTTGGCGACCGCGCGCCAGAACCGCTTCGGCGCCGCGAGTCGGCCGAGGAAGGCGCGCCCGCGGAGCGTCCGGAGGGTCAACACCGGTCCGGAGACCCTGAACGCGTCCGGGAGGATCCCCTCGTTCCGCAGGTACATCGCGACCGCGGAGTACGCGAGGATCCCGGTGAGCACCCAGAACAACGTGTTCATTACGACGGCGTTGGGCTCGCCCGTTCGTAAGGGGTTCGGTTCCCGGAACCCCGGACGGCGAGGAATGATACCCCTCCCGCCCGTGTGGCGAGGTATGACCGACGCAGACCAAGCCTGCTCGACCGACGCAGACGAAACGGAGTCCGGGCCCTCACTCGCCCCGCTGATGGGTGCGACGTACGTCGTCGCCGGGATCGCTCACTTCCTGATCCCCGAGCGCTTCGCGGAAGCGGTCCCGCCGTCGTTCCCGCGGCCCGTCGGGCTCGTGTACCTCTCCGGAATCGCCGAGATCGTCCTCGGGGTCGGCGTCGCGTGGCGACGGACGCGGCGCCCGTCCGCGTGGGGGATCGTCGCCCTCCTCGTCGCGGTGTTCCCGGCGAACGTCCACCTCGCCCGGAGCGACACGCTGAACGACCTCGTCCCCGACCGGCTCCTCGCGCCGGCGCGGCTCGCAGCGCTGATTCGGCTGCCGTTTCAGGCGGTCCTGATCGCTTGGGCGCTGCGGTACACGGACTCGGACGAGGAAGCGGCGGCGGCAGCGGAGGCGGCGACAGCGGAGGCGTAGCCGTCGCCCCGTTCGCGACGCGACCGGGCGCGGCGAACCGTCGCCGCGAACTCAACACCCAAGTACCCCCCGGTCCAACCGTGCCCCATGATGGCGCTCATCGACTTCGTCTCGCGGCTGGTCGGCGACGTCGGCCGGTTCGTCGACATCTTCCTGAACGACCTGATCCTCGGCGCGGGCGACCCGCTGTCGGCGCTGCTCGTCGTCGTCGGACAGGTGCTGATCGTCGCCTCCGTCGGCGCGCTCGGGTACGCCGCGGTCGGCGCGCTGCTCGGCGAGATCGGCGTGAACCTCCCCTCGCTCGGCGGTCGCGGCCGCTCCGAGTAGAAGCCGAAAACCGGGCGGCCCGATCGGTCTCTTCCTCAGTCGTCGTCGGCGCCCGTCGCCGACCGCGTCCCGGAACCGTTCGCCGGACCCCCGACCGCGGTCGCGCTCCCGTCCGACCCGTCCGGAACCTCGAACTCGTTCAGCCGCGCGAGCAGCTCGTCGGACTGGTCGGAGAGCGTGTGGACCTGCCCCGTCACCTCGGAGACGGTCGCGGTCTGCTCCTCGGCCGCGGCCGCGACGGTCTCGGCCTCGGTCGCGGTCTGTCTGCTCACGGAGGCGACGCCGTCGACCATGTCGACGACCTCCTGGGTCGTGCGCGCCTGGTCGTCGGTCGCGTCGCTGATCTCCTGGACGGTCTCGTCAACCGTCGTCACGTCTTCGACGACCCCCTCGAACTCCCGTAACGTCGACTCGATCGTCTCGACGCCCTCGGCGACCTGGGTCTCCATCTCTTCGGCGTCGGCCGCGGTCTCCGCCGAGGCGGTCTGTACCTCCTCGATGCGACCGGAGATCTCCGCCGCGGACTCGCGGGTCTCCTCGGCGAGCGACTTCACCTCGTCCGCGACCACCGCGAACCCGTCCCCGGAGCCGTCTGCGCGCGCCGCCTCGATGGAAGCGTTCAGGGCGAGCAGGTTGGTCTCCTCCGCGATCTCGTCGATCACGGCCGCGATCTCGTCGATCTCGCCGACCCGCTCCGCGAGGTCGGTGACCGCGGCCGCCGTCTCGCCGATCCGGGATTCGAGTGTCTCCAGCTCCGCGATCGCCTCTGCCGCCTCCTCGCGCCCGGAGCGACCGCGCTCGGCCGCGTCGCGGGCGGTCTCGGCCGCGTCGTCCGCACTCGCCGCGATCTCTTCGACCGTCGCGGACAGCGTGTTCATCTCGCCGGCGATCGCCTCCAGCTCGTCCGTCTGTTCGGCCGCGCCGTCGGAGATCTCTTGGACCGAACGGGCGACCTCGCCGCTCGCGTCGTCGACCTCGTCCATGCTCGCGCGCACGTCGTCCGCGGTGCCGGCCACGTCCGCGGTGAACGCGCCGACGTCGCCGAGCGTCTCGCCGAGGGTCGCGACGAGCCGGTTGTAGTTGTCGACGAGCTCGGCGTACCGCTCCTCGTCGGTCGCCAGCGCGTCCGCGTCGATGGTCGCCGTCAGGTCGCCGCCCTGCGCGCGCTCGGCGGCGTCGCCGAAGGCGTCGACGAGCGCCTCCAGCTCGGCCGTGTAGGCGGTGAGGTTCTCGGCCATCTCGTCGAGCGACTCGCCGAAGGAGCCCGGGACGTCCTCGTCGAGCGCCGGGTCGTCGAACTCCTGGGCCGCGAGCGCCTCCGCCTGCGCCGAGACGGTCGTGAGGTAGCCGCGGACCTCGCCGAACGCGCCGACGAGGCTGCCGACCTCGTCCGGCTGAGTCGGATCGAGGGCGCCCGCGGACTCGCCGTCCGACGGACCGGCCGCGTCGACGCCGCTCGTCCCCTCGATCTCGCCCGCGGCGATCGCCTCCGCCTCGCGCTCTAACGCCCGGATCGGGGCGACGAAGTCGCGTCGGACGATGAGCAGGGTGTTGTAGATGGCGACGACCGCGCCGAGGAACAGGGCGCCGGAGACGACGTACGCGGCGGTCCCGGAGAGAACGAACTGCGTGAGAAAGATGCCGACGGTGACGAGGAACTGGATGCCGACCGCCGTGACGACCTTGCGCTCGATCGACTCCGTGACGCCGAGCCCGTCCATCGTCCGCCACAGGAGGGCCTCGTACCGCCCGCGTATCCCCGGGCGGCGCTGTCGTGTCGTGGACATGTCCGGACCTCGACGAGAGCGGCATATGAACCTCCCGCCGGGGTTATCACGAGCGATTCTCGATTGTCACGGTGCGGGAATCCGCCGACCGAGAGCGGAGCGGGGCGGGGCAGGCGGCCGCGCCGTCGCGGCCGCTCAGAACAGCCCGTCGACCGCCTCGGCCGCGAGGTCGACGGCGCTCTCCAAGTCCGGGCCGAGCGGCGACCCGACGACGAGCCCGTCGGCGTGGTCGGCGACGGCGGCGGCGCGCTCGCGGACGGTCTCGGGCGTGCCGGCCATACAGAACGCGTCGACCATCGCGGGCGTCACGCGCTCGAAGGCCGCGGAGAACTCGCCGGCCGAGACGCGGTCGCCGATTTCCGTCGCCGCGTCCGGGTCGATCCCGTGGCGCTTCAGGACGGGCGGCGCGGCGCCCGCGGTAATAAAGGCGACCGGCGGGCGGGCGGCCTCCCGGGCGGCGGTCTCGTCCTCGGCGATAGAGACCGCGGCGTACGCGATGAGGTCGAAGTCGCCCCGATGGTCGGGCCTGTCGGCGAGGCCGTCGTCGACCTGCTCGCGGGCCCACGAGAGGTCCTTGGGGTGCGAGCCGTTGTACAGCAGGCCGTCGGCGTGCTTCGCGGCCATCCGGCACATGTGCGGCCCCTCGCCGCCGACGTGGACCGGAATTGCGGGGCCCTGCGGGGGCTCGTAGTTGAGTCCCGCGTCCGTCGCGTCGAAGGTTCCCTCGTGGTCCACCCGGTCGCCGGCCCACAGCTTCTGTGCGGTCTTGAACGCCTCCAGCACGGGGCGGAGCCCGCGCTCGTCTTCGAGCCCGAGGTTCGCCAGCGTCGAGGGGTCGCCGGGGCCGAGGCCGAAGACGGCGCGACCCTCGGACGCCTCGTCGAGCGTGGCGACCTTCGAGGCGAGCGTCACGGGGTGGGTCTCGTAGGGGTTGGCGACGCCCGGGCCGAGCCGGACGGAGTCCGTCGCGGCCGCGAGCCGCGAGAGGAACGCCCACGGGTCGCGGTTGTTGTAGTGACACGTCGAGTAGACGGCGTCGTAGCCGGCGTCCTCGGCGCGGACGCCGAGGTCGACGAGGCGGGACATCTCGTGTTCTGGGGTGAGTTCGATGCCGAGCATGGTTACTCCTGAAACGTCCACTCCCGCAGGGCCTGCCGGACGAAGTCGCCCTCGACCTCGCGGAAGTGGTTGTCCGAGCCGTCGTGGTCGCCGAACTCCCAGTCGCGGACGACGACGACCGGGGTACCCCCGTCGCCCTCGCCCGCGACGAGGTTGGCGGCCGCCGCCAGCTCGTCGATCACGTTCTGGACGGTGACGCCCATCTCGCGGCCGTCGCGGTCGCGCTCGCCGCGCCAGTCGCGGCTGGCGGGCATCCCGGCCCACCCGATAGCGACGCCGCGCTGACCGTGGCGGAACGGGCGCCCGCAGGTGTCGCTGACGACGACGCGGTCGGCCGCGAGCTCCTCGCGGATCCGCGCCGCGCTCTCGGAGGGGTGCTCCGGGAGCAGCAGCAGGTCGCCGTCGGGGACGTTCGAGCGGTCGATACCGGCGTTGACGCCGATGTGGCCGAAGCGCGTCGCGGTGAGGAGGAACGGCGCCTCCATGACCAGCTCCGTCGACTCCTCGATGACCGCCTGCGCGAAGCGCGGGTCCTTCTCCTCGCCGGATATCTCCGCCAGCCGGTCGGCGACGGCCTCCGCGCGCTCGCTCGCCGGGAAGTCTGCGAGGTCGAAGACGCGCCCTTCGGATTTCGAGACGACCGTGCTGGCGACGACGACCACGTCGTCCGCGCGGAGGTCGACGCGCTCGTCGATCATGGCCGCCAGGTCGTCTCCCTCCCGGATCTCCGGGAGGTCCGGAACCGCGAACAGCTCCATACTATCACCTGCGCGGCGACGAGGAAAAACCCCGCCGGTACCGGGCCGGTTTGACGGTATCTGGGGTGTCGTGTCGGGAGGAGAAGCCGGTAGCGAAATCAGAATACAAGTATCGATCAGATACCTCGGATATAGTATCCACGACAGCGCTCGAATCGCTCGTAGTATTAAATATGTATTAGGTAATAACCGAGATAACGAGACATTCAGCCGAACTGTTTTGTACGGCGAGCGGCGACCGTCGTCCGCGATGGACGAACCAGCATCGGAAGACGAACCGGCGCCGATCGCGACGCAGACCCGTGTCCCGTCGGAGACCGACGACGGCGAACCGATCGTGACGCAGACTCGCGCCCCGTGACGGACGGCGCGAGGCGGCTTCACCTATTTTTGCGCTCCCCCCGTCCGTTCCGCTTATAACCGGCTCCGCCGAACGCCGAGTGTGGACCTTCACGTCCGGTACGAGGGCGACGACGACCCCGACAAGTGTACGGCCCGGAAGCTCGCGCGCTTCGACCTCGCGGAGCTCCACCGCTCGGACCGGGCCACGCCGTACGGAGTCGTCCTCAACCCCCACGCGGAGCGGGCGCTCTCGCCGGCGGACGCCGACCGCGCCGGCGAGAACGCCCTCGTCGCGCTCGACTGCTCGTGGGAGTCGGCCGGCGAGAAGATGTTCTCGTTACCCGGCGAGCACCGCGCGCTCCCGTACCTCGTCGCCGCAAACCCCGTGAACTTCGGGCGGCCGATGCGACTCACGACGGTCGAGGCGTTCGCGGCCGCACTGATCATCCTCGGCGAGCGCGACCACGCTGAGCGGATACTGGCGAAGTTCACGTGGGGCGAGACGTTCCTCGAACTCAACGCGGAGCCGCTCCGGCGGTACGCCGACTGCGAGGACTCCTCGGAGATCGTCGCGATCCAGCAGGAGTACCTCGACCGCGAGTAGCCGCCGCTCGGTCCGCGACCCCGCGCCGACGCCGGCACCGAACGCGGTCGCGACAAGCCTTTTGCGTGAATCGGCCGTACTGTGTGACGATGGTATCCACAGGCGACGCCGCACCCACGTTCACCGCGACCGTCGGGACGAGCGACCACGAGCCGTTCGACCTCGACGACCACGTCGGTGACGGACCGGTCGTGCTCGCGTTCTTCCCCGGCGCGTTCACGCCGCCGTGTACGAACGAGATGATCGCGTTCCAGGAGCGCGCCGACGCGTTCGCGGACGCCGGCGCGACCGTCTTCGGGATCAGCGCCGACTCCCCGTTCTCGCAGGGCGCGTTCCGCGAGGAGCACGGCATCGAGTTCGACCTCGTGAGCGACATGGCCGGCGACGCGATCCGGGCGTACGGGCTGGAGATCGACATCGCCGAGCTGGGCCTCCACGGCATCGCGAACCGCGCCGTGTTCGTGATCGACGACGACGGCGAGGTCGTCTACGACTGGGTGGCCGACGACCCGACGAACGAACCCGACTACGAGGCGGTCCTCGACGCCGTCGAGAGCGCTTCGTAAGCGACTGGTTGCGGAGGAGGCGGTTCCAGTGCCGTTCCGGTCGTTTTTTTTATAAGACAGCAGGGTGCCCGTAGTGGCGCATCCCTCTGGAGCCCCAGCGGATCGCTCATGAATAGCTGCTGACCGAACGACGACGAACACGCCGGCGCCGCCGAGCAGGCTTCCGAGTGGGCCGCCCACGAGGCCGACGAGGCCGCCGAACGCGGCGAGCGCGAGAGTGACGACGATCCCGCTCACCGACCCCACCAGCAGGCCGTGCCAGAAGCCGGAGAGCAGGCCGCCGCCGGCGAGGTAGCCCGCGACGAACCCGCCGACGAGGCCCGCGGCCGCGTGCCCCACGACCGGGACCGTCGTCGCCAACACGCCGGCGATCAGCATCACGACGAAGCCGTAGCCGACGGCGCGCCAGTCTGTCGTGCCTCCGAGTAGCCGACCGACAGATAAATACTCGCGGATTATTTATTAGAAAACTGCCTAATTTTAATAATTACTTATAAAATAGGCCGGGAGAATGGTAGTTGGATTAATAACGATGCGACGGCTACGGTCGGCCAATGAGCGACTCACGCGAATCGACCGGTCCCGACGACGGAACGGCCGGTCGGCCGTCCGGGGGGGTGGCGGAGCGGCCCGACGGCGCGCAGCTCCGGCTCGCGGTGCCGGACATGGACTGTTCGTCGTGCGCGGGGAAAGTCGAGGGCGCGCTCGACCGCGAGGGCGTCCTCTCGGTCGACACCCGGCCGACGACGGGCGTCGTCGTCCTCACGTACGACCCCGAACTGACCGACGTCGAGGCCCTGACGGCGGCCGTCGAGGCCGCCGGCTACGCGGTCGAAGACGCCGACTCCGACGGCGTCGCCGACGACCTGTTCACGAGCCCGCGAGCGATCGCGACCGCGGTCGGCGGCGGCTTCCTCGCGGTCGGGCTCGCCTTGGAGTGGCTGCTCCCGGGGCTCAACCCGACGTTCGCGACCATTGGCGGCGTCGGCTTCCTCGGGCCGTGGGGCGTCACCGGCGCGTCGGTCGCGTTCCTGCTCGCGATCGCGGTCGCCGCGCCGCCAATCCTGCGGAACGGGTTCTACTCGCTGCGCGGCCTGAGCCTCGATATCGACCTGCTGATGAGCGTCGGGATCGTCGCCGCGCTGCTCGTCGACCTCCCCTTCGAGGCCGCGACGCTCGCGGTGCTGTTCTCGGTCGCCGAGCTGCTCGAACGCTACTCCATCGACCGGGCGCGCACCTCCCTCCGCGAGCTGATGGAGCTGTCGCCCGACGAGGCGGTCGTCATCCGCGACGGCGACGAGGAGACGGTGCCCGCCGAGGCCGTCGCGGTCGGCGAGCGGCTCGCGGTGCGCCCCGGCGAGCGCGTCCCCCTCGACGGGGTGGTACGCGAGGGCTCCGGCGCGGTCGACGAGTCGCCGATCACCGGCGAGTCCGTCCCCGCGGAGAAGGAGCCCGGCGACGAGGTGTACGCCGGCTCGATCAACGAGGCGGGCTACCTCGAGATCGAGGCGACCGCGCCCGCGGGCGAGTCGACCATCGCGCAGGTCGTCGAGCTCGTCGAGGCCGCCAACGGCGAGGAGACGCGCGCCGAACGGTTCGTCGACCGCTTCGCGGGCGTCTACACGCCGATCGTCGTGGTCGGCGCGATCGCCACCGCGACGCTCGGCCCGCTCCTCGTCGGCGGCGGCGCGGAGACGTGGTTCGTCCGCGGGCTCACCCTGCTCGTGGTCGCGTGTCCGTGCGCGTTCGTCATCTCGACGCCCGTCAGCGTCGTCTCGGGCGTGACCGCGGCGGCGCGCAACGGTGTCCTCATCAAGGGCGGCGAACACCTGGAGGCCGCCGGCGACGTCGACGCCGTCGCGCTCGACAAGACTGGGACGCTCACGCGCGGCGAGCTGTCGGTGACCGACGTGGTCCCGCTCGGCGACCGCGAGGCCGACGACGTCCTCGCGTGCGCGACCGCCGTCGAGCGCCGGAGCGAACACCCCGTCGCGGCGGCGATCGTCGCGCGCGGCGAGGAGGTCGGTGCCGAGCCCATCGACGGCGAGGACGCACCCGACGACGGGACCGAGGTCACCGGCTTCGAGGCGCTGACCGGCGAGGGCGTCCGCGCCGACCTCGACGGCGAGACCCACTACGCCGGCAAGCCCTCGCTGTTCGAGGAGCTCGGCTTCGACCTGAGCCACGCCCACGTCCGCTCGGACGGCGGGTCCGTGCTGGAGGAGCGAGACGGCGACGAGGCGGGCGACGCGGGGGGTGACGCTGCGAACGCCGTCACGGCGGCCGAACCCTGCGACCACGGCCAGTACCTCGACTTGGCGAGCGAGACGATCCCGCGCCTTCAGGCCGAGGGGAAGACGGTCGTTCTCGTGGGGACAGAGACGGAGCTGGAGGGCGTCATCGCGGTCGCGGACACCGTCCGCCCGGAGGCGGCGTGGGTCGTCGACCGGCTCCACGAGCTCGGCATCGACCGCGTCGCGATGCTCACCGGCGACAACGAGCGGACCGCGCGGGCGATCGGCGAGCGCGTCGGCGTCGACGAGGTGCGCGCGGAGCTGCTCCCGGACGAGAAGGTCGCGGCCGTCCGCGAGCTCGCGGCCGAGACCGAGGGGGGCGTCGCGATGGTCGGCGACGGGATCAACGACGCGCCGGCGCTCGCGGCCGCGGACGTCGGCATCGCGATGGGGGCCGCCGGCGCCGACACCGCCATCGAGACCGCCGACGTGGCGCTGATGGCCGACGACCTGACGCGGCTCCCGTACGTGATCGACCTCTCCTCGCGCGCGAGCTCGACCATCCGGACGAACATCGGCGCCTCGCTCGGCGTGAAGGCGCTGCTCGCCGCGGGCGCGCCGCTCGGCTACGTGAGCGTCGCGATGGCCGTCGTCGTCGGCGACATGGGGATGAGCCTCGGCGTCACCGGGAACGCGCTCCGCCTCGGCAACGTCGAGCCCGCCGAGCCGCCGGAGGCGGAAGCGCCGCCCGGGACCGATTCGTAGCCGAGTTCCGACCTCGACGGTGGCCAGCTTTAATCCCGTGTCGCGTGTATCGAACGTCGAGATGCCCTCCAAAAGCGATTCCACGGCCGAGACCGCTGATACCGTAGAGCGGCCCGACTCGACCGGAACGACCGAGCCGCCGGCGGGCACGCGGACAGCGGCCGAATCGGAGCCGGACTCCGGCCCGATCGAGTGGGGGCCGGTCCGCCACGACCGGCTCGGGTCCATCGCCCTCGGCATGAGCCTCGTCGTTGCGGTCGGGCTTCTCGCAGTGGTCGCGGTCGTCGTTGTCGCCGCGGCCGGTGCGGCGCGGACTGCGGTGACCGGCGGCGCCGTCGCCGGCGGAGAGCTGTGGGTGCTGGGCGTGTTGCTCCTCGTCGGCGGACCGTTCTCCCTCGTGTACCTTCTGATCGCACGCGATCGATCAGACGGACGGACCCGCGAGAATCTCCGGTCGGCGCTCGGCGACTACTCGTTTTCGCGGGAGTCGATCCGGCTTCCCTGGGTCATCGCGGGCGCCGTCCCGTTCGTGGCGCTCTGGGTGTGGGGACCCCCGCTGGCCGACGTCGGAGTGTTCTATCTGTTCCCACTGATCTGGTTCCTGCCGATGGTCGCCGGGTCGAGGGGAACGTCGATTCGGCTCGACTCGGCGGAGCGCGTCGTCGAGCGCACGAATCACACACACGACCACTCCCAGACCGACGACCTCACGGCGGTGATCCGGACCCGCCGGATCGACCTCCCTTGGTTGACGGTGTTCCTGCTCGCGTACCGCGGGAACGCGTGGTATCGATCGACGCCGTGGCTGTTCGTTCCGTCCGAGAAGGCGGACGCAGTGGAGTCGGCGCTCGACGCGGTGCTGGCGGCGAGCGACGGCCCGGACCGCGCGAGCGTTCCGGAGCGGGTCACCCTCGCGGCCCTCGGGTCGTTCTCGCTCGTCGTCGGCCTCCTCATGGCCGTCGCCGGCGGCGAGGGGGCCGGCGGCGTCGCGCTCACGCTGCTCACGGCGCCGTTCTCGATCCTGTTCCTCGCGCTGGCCGCGCGGCTCTAAGCAGGGCTCGTCACCGGACGTGACACCCCCTATCACGCGACTCATATACCTACGGCACGTAGGTCGTGTATGGACAGACAGCGTCTGGAACGCGAACTCGAAGACGAGTTCGGCGGGACCGAGGCCGAGCGGCGCGCCGTCTCGCGGTCGGCCCGCGACCTCGTCGACTCCGGGCGGCCCTCCGAGGACCGCGGCCACGGGCTGACCGTGACGGGGGTGATCGGTCACTTAGCGGACGCCCCCGACGGCTCCTCGCTGGTCGAGCGGTGGAACTGGTGGATGGGCGCGCTCGACGCCGCCTACGGCGGCTACGACTACTTCACGGTGCGGTTCGTCGCGGACGACGAGGCGACGGGCCTCCGCCGGTAGAGCGACGGCGAGGCGGGCCACCGGCACCCCCGTTCGGATCGCCCGGCAACGGGTCGAAGCCGTCTACTTTCACTTTCACTCCGCGGATGGCTCGCTTATACGGGCTGTCCGGTCGAACGCCGAGGTATGAGCGCAGTCACCGCCGACCGACCGCGGTACGCGACGCCGACGCGCGTGGACGTCACCGACTGCCGAACCGACCGCCTCCCGGACCGCGTCCGGGCGAACCGCGTCGACGGCAGCGAGGTCCACCTCGAACGCCGGGGCGGGCGGACCTTCCTCGTCACGCGACCGCGGGAGTGAGCGGCGCTTCCGAGCGGTAGCGAAGCGGGCGGTAGCGAAACGAGTGCGGTCGCCGGGGGCGTCAGTCGTCGGCCGGCAGTTCCGTCCGGACCAGTTCGCCGTCTGCGAGTCGACTGTCGAGGCCCACCCCGAGCGTCTCGTTCGTCCGCGCGACCGACTCGGCGGCGTCGACGTCGCTCGCCATCGCGCGGATCGCGTCCACGTTCTCGGGGACCACGTCGGCCTCCTGGTGGACGTTCTGGAAGAGGTAGAGGTCCCGGCCGGTCACGCTTATCGACTCCTCCCAGACGCAGTTCTCCCAGAGGTCGCCGCGCGGCCGCCCGGCGTCGGCGGCGTACTCCTTCAGCGCGCCCGCGCCGTCGATGCCGGCGCCCTCGGGGACGAGGAAGATCCGACTCTCGTCGGCGAGCAGGTCGCGGACCGCCGCCGGGTCGGGGTCGGTCTCGAGGGTGACGTTGACGCTGTGGGTGTGCATCCCCGTGACCGGCGCCTTCAGCGCCGCGGTGTCGACGGTCACGTCGGGGAGGATCTCGTTCACGTCCGGGCCGTGGTGGGAGGGCACCGTCGCCGGGTCGGGGACGATGTCGTTTATCGGACCGCGGTCGGTCTCGTTCGGGTCGCCGCCGCGGCGCACGAGCGTGACGCGCGCCTTCTCGACGCCGTAGGTCTCGTCGAGCGGCGCGAGCAGCCGCGAGAGCGCGGTCGTGTTACAGGAGACGACGCGGACGGAGTCGGCGCCGCGGGCGGCCTCGAACCGGCCGCGCGCGTTGAAGGAGGCGTCGGCGACGGCGGCGTCCTCGCCGCCCTGAAACACCGCCTTCGTGTCGTGCGCCTCGTAGACCGGCGCGTTGCGTTCGCCGACGCCCGAAGGCGCGCAGTCGACGACGACGTCGACGGCGTCGAGCAGGTCCCCGATTGCCCCGGCGAGGTCGACGCCGGCGGCCGCGAACTCGTCGGTGCGGTCCTCGACGGCCGCGTACAGGTCGTAGCCCCGGCGGGCCGCGGCCTCGACGCCGTAGTCCGGCGAGGTCTTGGTCACGCCGACGAGCTCCATGTCGGCCTGGGCCGCGACGGCGTCGGCGACCCGCTTCCCGATCGTCCCGTAGCCGTTGACGCCCACGCGTATCATATCTGCCCCTCGCTCGGGAACCGGTATAATTGTTTCGAGGTTCGAAAATTGGAATTAACTACCCCACGAGTAATCGATCGGTTAATTCGACGCCGATCGCCACCGGACGTAAATAATTCGATTACAGAACCGAGTAAAACCGTCGATGGCAAGGCCTAACGCCCGGGCGGACGGAGGCACGGACATGCCAGCCGACCTCTCCGACGCCGCGGCGACCGCGGTCGAACAGTGTCTGAACGTCGCGCCCGACGAGTCGGTCGTCGTGGTCACCGACGACGAGCGCGAGCCGATCGGCGAGGCGCTGTACGCGGCCGCGAGCGCCGTCACCGACGACGCGACGGTCCTGCGGTACCCGCCGGCCGAGCAGCACGGGACGGAGCCGCCGGCGCCGGTCGCGGCCGCGATGCGGGAGGCCGACGTCTTCCTCGCGCCGACGTCGAAGAGCCTGAGCCACACCCGCGCCCGCGGCGCCGCCTGCGACGCCGGCGCGCGCGGCGCGACGCTCCCGGGGATAACCGAGGCCGTGTTCACGACCGGACTCGACGCCGACTACGCCGCCATCGACGCCGCCTGCGACGACGTGCTCGACCAGGTCGCGGGCGCCGACGAGGTCCGCGTCACCGCGCCCGCCGGCACCGACATCACGTTCGGGATCGGCGACCGCGAGTGGCTCGCCGACACCGGGATGGTTCACGAGCCGGGCGACTTCTCGAACCTGCCCGCGGGCGAGGTGTTCGTCGCCCCCGAGACCGCGACCGGGACCTTCGTCGTCGACGGGACGATGATGCCCCACGGCCTGCTCGACGACGGCCAAGAACTCGCCTTCGAGGTCGAGGAGGGGTTCGTGACCGAGATCGGCGACGACGAGATCCGCGCGGACGTGGAGGGGGCCGCCGAGGCGGTCGGCGACGCGGCGTACAACCTCGCGGAGCTGGGCATCGGGACGAACGGCGGCGTCGAGGAGCTCGTCGGCTCGGTCCTTCTCGACGAGAAGGCGGGCGGCACCGTCCACATCGCGATCGGCGACAACGCCGGGATCGGCGGCGAGACCGACGCGCCGCTCCACCTCGACGGTATCATCCGGAATCCGACCGTCTACGCCGACGGCGAGCCGGTCGACCTGCCGAGCGCGTAGGACGGCCCAAGGCGGGAATCTAACTTTTCATTTATTAACTGATCGGCGGTGCGGTGGCGCGTGCCTGCGAGCGGCCGCCCTCGACGGCCGCGAGACGCGAGGGACCGAAGGTCCCTCTGGCAGCCGGCGCGAAGCGCCGGCGACAGCACGCGCGAGGGAGTCGCGAGCGCTTTTAAGCGCGAGCGACGAGGCTGGGGAGGCGTGAGGTGCGGTCGCTGTGCGTTCCCGCGAGCGAAGCGAGCGGGAGCACGGAAGTCGCAGCCCGCACAGCGACCGAAGGGAGCGAGCAGGAACGTCTTCCGGNGCTGTGCGTTCCCGCGAGCGAAGCGAGCGGGAGCACGGAAGTCGCAGCCCGCACAGCGACCGAAGGGAGCGAGCAGGAACGTCTTCCGGTGGGGCGGGACTCAAAGGGGCGGCCGTGCGGCAGGCGCAGGCGACGTAAGCACTGGAGGGAGCGAGCAGCGCGAGCGACCGAAGCGCGCAGCGAGCGTGCGCCTGCCGCACGGCCGGGGCTTTGGAGTTAGTCGCCGTCGATCCGCAGCCGACTACTTATAAACGACCAGCCGGGCTCCGGTGGTGTTCACCGCAGATCTGCTATCCGCGATTTATAAACCAGCAGCCGAGACATCAGAGGCGGTCGCCGCCGATCCGCTATCGATGATTTATAAGCGAACGATCGAGATTTCGGGGCGCTCCACACAGTATCTCCAACTCATTCCACGACCGCGAGCGCCACGCCGTTCACGTCCCGGACGCCGACCACTTGGTGGCGCCAGCCGTCGCCGGCGTCGACGCAGAGCGTCCCGGCGTCGGTGACCGCCACCGACACACCGGGCCCGTAGCCGAGCGCGACGACCGCCTCGTCCACCGGGAGCTCGGCGGCCTCCCACGCCTCGTCGCCCCACTCGCCGCCCGCGTCGGCGTGAACCAGCAGGTCGCCGCCGACGACCGCCATCGCGTGGCCGTCGCCGTCGGCTGCGACCGCGTCCGCGACTCCCTCCCGGACCGTCATCCAGCCGTTGCCGAGCCAGTAGAGCCCCGCACCGGTCGCGGCGAGCGGCATCCCGGACCCGGCCACGTCGCGCGCCTCGTCGAGGCCGACGTCGGTGAGTCCGCCATCTCCCGCCTGAAACACTCCCTCCGCACCCGCGACGAGCGCGCCGTCGACCGCGCGCGGGTCCGTGACCGATCCGAGTTGCGTCGTCGACGCGACCGCCGTCCCGCTTTCTTCGAACTCGACGTGCTCGACCGCGCCGTTCTCTCGCGCGACGATCACACCGTCGCGACCGCCCGCGACGCCGACCGCGACCGTCGGCTCGTCGTCGACCAGCGCGAAGTCGGGGTCGTCGCCGACCGCGGCGACCGAGAGCCCGTCGGGTGTCGCGGCGGCGACGAGGTCCGACCCCTCGCCGCGCGCGAGGACGGCCGCGTCGCGGGCCGCGTCGCGGGCGACCATGTCGAACGCGCCGATCTTGTCGGCCGACAGCGAGACGCGGACGATCCCGGACCCCGTCGCAACGTAGGCGTCGGTGCGGCCGGCGCTGCCCGCGTACACGCGCTTTTCGTCGATCGAGATGTCGTCCTCGGCGGGAGCCATCGGATGGCCGTTCTCCGCGGCGGGACATAAGCCCCGCGCGCCGGCGCTCTCGGCCCGGGTTCGGGCACCGTCGCGCGTTCCGACTCCCGGGCACCGTCGCGCGTTCCGACGCCTCGGGAACGCCCGCGCGTTCCGACGGCCATTTGGCCGCCGCTCGCGTACGGGGATTCGTGCAATCGGTCGCCGCCGACCTCGCGACGCTGCTCGCGGACGTGGTCCCCAGACTCGCCCGGATCACGGCGTTCATCGCGGGTGGCGTCTTCGCCGCCAACGTCGCCGTCGCCTTCGGGCTGGTCCGCTACGTCGCCGGGCTCGCGGGGTGGCTCACGCGCCCGGCGAACCTCCCGGACGAGGTCGGCACGGCGATCCTCACGACCGCGGCGTCGACGACGGCGGGCTACGCGACGCTGGCGGAGTACCGCGAGACGGGCCTGCTCGACGACCGGGCGACGCTCGTCGCCGTGGTGATGAACACGTTCTTCGGGTTCGTCCAGCACGTGTTCACCTACTACGTCCCGGTGTTGATCCCGATCCTCGGGGTGACGACGGGCGCCGTCTACGTCGGCGCGCGCGCCGGCATCGCGCTTTTCATCACCGTCACGGGCGTCGTCGCTGGCGGACTCCTCCTCTCAGAGGAAAACGTCGACCGCTCTGCGCTCGCCGACGTCGACGCGACCGGCCCAGAGGCCGACGACCGTACCGGCCGCGAACGCGTCCGCGACGCCGCCGAGAAGTCGTGGAGCACGCTCCGGCGGATCGTCCCGCGGCTCGCGGTCGTGTACACGCTCGTCATCTGGCTCGTCACGACGTACGACGTGGCCGCGCTGACGAGCGTCGCGGAGCCGATCACTGGCGTGCTGGGGCTGCCGGGCGAGGCGGTGCCCGTCATCGCGGTGTTCACGCTCGACACGACCGCGGGCGCGGCGACGCTCGCCGGGACGGAGGCCGGCGTCTTCACCACGCGCACCGCGGTCGCGTCGCTGCTCATCGGGAGCATCCTCTCGTTTGCCGTCTCGACGTTCCGGCGCTCGATCCCGTTCCAATACGGGATCTGGGGCGCGTCGTTCGGCACGAAGGTGATCGTCGTCAACACCGCCCTGAAGCTCGTCTTCATCTCGGCGACGGTCGCGGTGCTGCTCGCGCCGGTGTGGTGAGTTCCCGACGCCCGAATCAGTAGGTTCAACACCGCCCCGGATCGAACGGCGCGCATGGCGCTCGAAAAAGACGTGGACTGTCCCGCGTGCGGCGAGACCCGTTCGTTCTACCGGACCGCGGCGATGACGCTCCACCTCGGCGAGAAGACGAAGTGGCGCTGCCCCGACTGCGGCTACGGCTACGTCGAGGTCGACGGCATCGATACCCTCCCGGCCTGAGGCGACACTCATTCTCCGTCGGCCGCGGCGACGCCGCAACACTCAGTACCCCGGCGGTTGAGCCGGATCGCATGAACCGGACACGGCGACGGTCCGCGGAGGCGAGAGCGCGTGGTCGGTGAGGCGCGCGAGCCCGAGGGCGACGCGGGGCCGCTGGACGGCCTCACGGTGCTGGACCTCTCGCGCGTGCTCGTCGGGCCGTTCTGTACGATGCAGCTCGGCGACCTCGGCGCGGAGGTGATCAAGGTCGAGCGGCCCGGCCCGGGCGACCAGACGCGGACGTGGGTCCCGCCGGCGTTCAGCAAGGGTGACGGCGGCGAGGGGCGAAAAGGCGACGGCGAGGGCGGTGAGAGCGACGACGGCGCCGAGAGCGCCTACTACGTCAGCGTCAACCGAAACAAGCGCTCGATCCAGCTGGACCTGACGACCGAGGCGGGCCGCGCGGTCGTCCGCGACCTCGCGCGCGAGGCCGACGTCCTCGTCGAGAACTTCCGGGTCGGCAAGACGGAGGAGTGGGGGCTCGGCTACGGCGACCTCGCGGAGGAGAACCCCGAGCTCGTTTACTGCGCCATCTCCGGCTACGGCGAGTGGGGGCCCGACCGCGACAAGCCCGCGTACGACATCATGATGCAGGCGCGCGGCGGCTTCATGTCGTTCACGGGCGTCGAGGGCGGCCCGCCGGTCCGGATCGGCGTCGCGCTCGCCGACGTCGGGGCCGGGATGTACGCGACGCAGGCGATCCTCGCGGCGCTCCTCGAACGCGAGCTCGGCGACGGGCGCGGCCAGAAGATCGACGTGAGCCTGCTGGACGGGCAGGCCGCCTGGACCAGCTACATGGCGACGAACTACTTCGCCAGCGGCGAGCCCCCGGGGCGGATGGGGAGCAAGCACCCGAACATCGTCCCCTATCAGGCGTTCGAGACGACCGACGGCTACGTCGTCGTCGCCTGCTCGTCGGACCGGTTCTGGCCGCCGCTGTGCGAGGCGATCGACCGGCCCGACCTGCTCGCCGACGAGCGGTACGAGACCAACGAGGGGCGCGTCCGGAACCGCGAGGAGCTGGACAGCGAGCTGGGGGAGACGTTCGCGTCCATGACGACCGCGGAGGCGACCGCGGCCCTGGAGGACCACGACGTGCCCGCGAGCCGCGTCCGCGACGTGAGCGAGGTGTTCGCCGACCCCCAGATCGAGGCGCGCGGGATGCTGGCCGAGGCGGAGCACCCGACCGCGGGCACGGTGCGGTTCCCCGGCTCGCCGATGCACTTCTCGCGGACGCCGACGACCGTCCGCCGTCACCCGCCGGCGCTCGGCGAACACACGGAGTCGGTGTTGCGGGAGTACGGTTACGGCGACGGCGACATCGACGAGCTGCGGGACCGGGGCGCGATCTCGGAGTAGAACCGGGAACGAAATAAGGAGAACTGCCCACAGCGCGCGGCGCCGCGACGGGACCTTACAGGATCCCGGCCTGCTCGGCGCGCGCGACGATGCCGCGGGCCATCTTGTCGGTCGCCTCGTCGACCATCTCGCCGTCGACCGAGACGGCGCCTTTGCCCTGCTCTTTCGCCTCCGCGTAGGCGTCGACGATCCGACGCGCCTTCTCGGCCTCCTCGGGCGAGGGCGCGAACGTCTCGTTGGCGGGCTCGATCTGGCTCGGGTGGATCGCCCACTTGCCGTCACAGCCCAGCTGGCTCGCCCAGCGGCAGGAGTCGCGGAACCCCTCCGCGTCCTCGATCTCGGCGTACGGGCCGTCGATCACCTGGAGCCCCTGCGCCTTCGCCGCGTGGGCGATGCGCGCGAGCTGGTAGTGCCAGTAGTGGCCGGGGTAGCCGCCGCCGGAGCCGATTGTGAGGCCGGCGGCGCCGACGTTGGCGGTGTAGTCGCCGGGACCGAACACGAGCGACTCCAGGCGGTCGCTGGCGCGGGCGATGTCGGCGACCTTCGTCATCGCCTCCGGCGACTCGATCTGCGCCTGGAGCCCGATGTCGCCGACCGGCAGGTCGTTGTTCTCCTCGACCTGCGTCAGGAGGTTGTCGACGGTGGCGACCGTCTCCGGGTTGTTCGCCATCGGCACCATGATCGTGTCGAGGTACTCGCCGGCCCGCCCGACGACCTCGATCACGTCGTCGTAGAACCACCTGGTGTCGACGCCGTTCATCCGGTAGCAGGGCCGGGTGTCGGACCAGTCGTACTCGATGAGCCCCTCGATGACGGTCTCGCGGGCGTCGACCTTCGCCGACGGCGCGACGGAGTCCTCCAGGTCGAGGAACGCCTCGTCGGCGCCGGAGTCGGGCGCCCGCTCGATCATCTCCGGGTCGGACCCGGGCGTCGCCAGCTGGCTCCGCCGGAGCGTGACGTCTTCCGGCCCGCCCATCAGTCGTCGCCCTCCGAGGCCGTGATCGGGTCGTTCTCGTCCTCGGTGAAGCCGGCCGACTCCTCCTGGCGCTGTCGCGCCTCGGGGTCGAACTCGGCCTCGATGTCCTGGTACCGCGGGACGAAGGAGAGCTCGTGGTGGCTCTCGGTCTCGTGGCCGATGTAGCGCTCTTCGAGGTCGAACTGCGCCTCCTCGTCGTTCTCGGCGATGTTCTCGAAGTCCTCGTAGGCGGCGTGGGCGCCCGAGTGGAGCCCGTACAGCGTGATGAAGATGTACTGGTACCCCAGGTCGCCCAGCTCCTCGAAGGTGAGCGGGTCCTCCTCCGCGCCCCACTCGAACGAGGAGGAGTAGTTGAACGCGAGATCGAGGTCGGGGTGGGTCTCGTGGATCGTCTCGGCGTACTCGACCGCGTCCTCGCGCGAGGGGTCGGGCATCTCGGGCCAGACGAGGTCGACGCCGGCGTCGGCGTAGATCCGGCCGCGTTCGAGGTGCTCCTCCCAGTCGCCGTTCGCGGAGCCGTACGCGTCGGTGCGGGCGATGATGACGGTGTCCTCGCTCTGCTTGGCGTCGACCGCCGCCTCGAAGCGCGAGCGGGCCTGCTCGCGGGAGACGATCTGCTTGCCCGCGATGTGCCCGCAGCGCTTCGGCGAGGTCTGGTCCTCGATGTGGACCGCGGCGACGCCGGCCTTCTCGTACTCGCGGACCGCGCGCCGGACGTTGTGGACGCCGCCGTAGCCGGTGTCGCAGTCGGCGACGACCGGGAGGTTCGTCGCCTCGACCATGCGCTTCGCGTTCTCGACCATCTCGGACATGGTGACCATCTCCAGGTCGGGGAAGCCGAACTGGCCGAGAACGGTCGAGTAGCCGCTCATGTACGCCGCGTCGAGCCCGGCCATCTCGGCGAGGCGGGCGTCGAGGGCGTGGTAGATCCCGGGCGCGAACGTGTACTCCTGCTCCTCGAACAGCTCGCGGAGCTTCCGGCCGGCCGGGTTGTCGATATCTCTGTCGAAGACGTCGTCGTCGAGTTCGTTGGGATTCATCGGGTTACTGCGTGGAGTCGTCGGCTGCGGTGCGGTTCGATGCGGCGCGGCGGCCGCCGTCGGTGCGCGCGGCGGACGCGAACGTCGTGGAGTCCGGTCGCGGACCGTCGCCGGTGCCCGCCATGGGGACGGGGCGGCGGGTCGCGTCCGCCGTCATCGCGATCCCCCGTCCGTCCGCGTCCGCGAGGCGGGACGCAGGTCGGGGACGAGCGGCGCGTCGCGCTCGCCGTCCGTCGGCGGGCGCGTCGGCCGGCGGGTGTCGGTCGCGGTCGGCTGCCGGGTGTCGGTCGCGGTCGGCTGCCGGGTGTCGGTCGGCGGCGAGCCGGGGGTCCGCGTCCCCGTCGATCGCCGGGTCGCGATCGTCGGGACCAGCGGCGCGCCGGCCTCCTCGGTGAGGGGGATGCGGCCGGGGATCTTCCGCGGAGAAGTAGTCGTCGAGCTCGACCCGGTCCGGCGGTCGGAGCGGGCCGTCGAGTCCGTGTCGGTCGTGCCGTCTGTGCGTCGGGTCGTGTCGTCGGGCGTGTCGTTAGGTGTCGTCATCGGGTCGTGTGGGCGGTTGCGGCGGTCGTCTGGTGATCGAGTCCGTGCCTCGGGTCGCTGCGTGTCCGTGTACGGGTACTGCCATTGCGAACGGAGAAATTCGGAGGAGGATAATAAACATAATGATTGATAATGATAATATTCGTTAATGTGTACTACCTGTTTAAATGGTTCATGACAACAAGGAGCACGGACGGGGCGGTCGTCCCGGTTTCGTGGGCCCGCGCCGACGGCGACGTCGCCCGTCGCCCGGACCGATCGCTTATTGGCTCCACGCGCGGAGCGTCGGGTAGTGAACGAGCGCGACGCCCTCCGAGCCATCGCCGCCGACCTCCCGCACGCGGGCGACGACGCCGCCGTCGTCGACGGGACGGTCATCACGACGGACATGCTCCACGAGCGGACCGACTTCCCGCCCGGGACGACCCGGTACACTGCCGGCTGGCGCGCCGTGGGCGCGTCGCTCTCGGACGTGGCCGCGATGGGCGCGGCCGCCCGGGCCGCGGTCGCCGTCTACGCCGACGAGGTGTTCGACCCGGACGAGCTCGACGCGTTCGTCGCGGGCGCGGTCGACGTCTGCGAGGCCGTCGACGCCGAGTACGTCGGCGGCGACCTCGACGAGCACGTCGAGTTCACGACGGCGACCACCGCGGTCGGTGCCGTCACGGACGCCGGCGCCGTCACCCGCGACGGGGCGCGTCCCGGCGACGCGCTCTGCGTCACCGGCGAGTGGGGGCGTTCGGCGGCGGCGCTCCGGCTATTTAAAAGTGGATCCGACGAGGCGGTCGAGCGCGCCAACGAGCTGTTCCGGTTCACGCCGCGGGTGGCCGACGGGCTGGCGCTCGCGGGGTCGGCGACCGCGATGATGGACTCCTCGGACGGGCTGGCGCGCTCGTGTCACCAGCTCGCCGAGGCGAGCGGGGTCGGGATCGAGGTGGAGCGGGACGCGGTCCCGGTTCATCCCGCGGTCGAGGAGGTCGCGGAGGGGTCGGCGGAGCGGTTCGAACTCGCGGCGCACTTCGGCGAGGACTTCGAGCTGTTGTGTGCGGTGCCGGAAGACGAGGTTGATGAGGTCGAAGAGGCGTGTCCGGCCGGGCTCACGCGGATCGGGACGGTGGTTGAGGAGCGTGACGAGGGAGACCCGCGCGTCCTCGCCGACGACGAACCCCTCCCCGACCGCGGCTTCACGCACGGGACAGATAAATAACCGAAGTCTCAGTGGGTCATTTATAAATAATCGTCCGCAGATCGACGGCGAACACCGCCGATTCCCCGGTCGATCGGCCGTACGATTCCGTTTTCAAATCTCTGACCGACACGAACGGCACCGAAGCCCCGGCCGTGAGGCGGTCGCACGCTCGCTGCGGTCCTCAGTCACTCGCTCCGCTCGTTTCTTGCGGTCCTTACGTCGCCTGCGACCGCCTCACGGCCGCCCCTTCGAGTCCCGCCCCCGCACCGCACAGCGCCTCACACCTCCCCAGCCTCGTCGGTGGTTCTTCGCTTCGCTCCGAACCACCGACTCCCTCGCGCGTGCCTTCGAGCGCCCGGAGGGCGCTCGAAGGCACGCGCCACCGCAGAACGTCGCTTTTTAAGCTGTCTACCGCAGGAACTCGATCGCGGCGCCCTGCCCGAAGCCGACGCAGAGCGTCGCGAGGCCGCGCTCGGCGTCCTGTTTCTGCATCTCGTGGAGCAGCGTGACGGGGAGCCGCGCGCCCGAGGCGCCGAGCGGGTGCCCGAGCGCGATGGCGCCGCCGTTGACGTTGTAGCTGTCCTCGTCGATGCCGAGCTCGCGCCGCGAGTACTCGCACTGGGAGGCGAACGCCTCGTTCAGTTCGACGAGGTCGTAGTCGTCGATGTCGGTGCCGGCGCGTTCGAGGAGGCCGCGGGTGGCGGGCACCGGGCCGATCCCCATCACGGTCGGGTCGACGCCGGCGACGTTGTTCGTGCCGACCTCGGCGAGCACGTCCAGACCGTGCTCCTCGGCGAACGCCTTACTGGTGACGACTGTCAGCGACGCGCCGTCGGAGATCTGCGAGGAGTTCCCGGCTGTGACGGTACCGTCGCCGGTGAAGGCGGGCGGCAGGTCGGCGAGCTTCTCGGCGGTCGTGTCGGGGCGGATCCCCTCGTCCGCCTCGACGAGGCCGTCGTCGGTCTCGACCGGGACGATCTCGTCGTCGAAGCGGCCCGACTCGGTCGCCTCCGCCGCGCGCTGGTGGCTGCGGGCCGCGTACTCGTCTTGCGCCTCGCGGCTCACGTCGTACTCCTCGGCGACCTTCTCCGCGGTCATCCCCATCTGCAGCTGGAAGATGTTGTACTGCTCGGAGAGCTCGGGGTGGAGGTGCTCGTAGGAGTCGCCGTCCATCGGGACGCGGCTCATGTTCTCGACGCCGCCCGCGATGATACAGTCGCGGTTCCCCGCGGCGATCGCGTCCGACGCGGAGATGACCGCCTGCATCGAGGAGGCGCACCACCGGTTGATCGAGGTCGCGGGTACCGACTCGCCCAGGTCCGAGAGCAGCGCGATGACGCGCGCGACGTTGTTGTCCTGCTCGGTCCGCTGCTGGGCGACGCCCCACATCAGGTCGTCGACGTGGTCGCTGGTCAGCCCCGTCTCGTCGAGCGCGTGGTCGATGAGCGTCGTCGAGAGGTCCTCGCTGCGGACGTCCTCGTAGACGCCGCCCTCTTTCCCCTGCGGCGTTCGGTAGGCGGCCGCGATCACCGGCGTGGTCTCGTCTGTCATGAAAGATAACAGGTGAGTCGGCGTATTAAAACGCCGTGGAACGAGCGAGAATCGATCCGAAGTTTATCGTTTATTTAACTGCCGGGCGCGGACGGCGCCAAGTCACTCCGTGAGCAGGCTCTCGCCGGTCATCTCCGCCGGCCGGTCACGGTCCATCAGGTCGAGCAGGGTCGGGGCGATGTCGCACAGCGACCCGCCCTCGCGTACCGCGCGCCCGCCGTCGTCGCCGTCGGGCGTCAGGTAGACGAACGGGACCGGATTGTACGTGTGGGCGGTGTGGGGATTCTCGGCGGTGCCCATGTCGTCGGCGTTGCCGTGGTCGGCGGTGACGACTGCGTGCGCGCCCGCGTCGGCGACGGCGTCGAGCAGGCGGTCGAGCTGGGCGTCGACGGCCTCGACCGCCTCCACGGCGGCGTCGAAATCGCCGGTGTGGCCGACCATGTCCGGGTTCGCGTAGTTCAACACGAGCAGGTCGGGGTCGTCGGAGGCGATCGTCTCGACGGCCTCGTTGGTCACCTCGGACGCGGACATCTCCGGCTGCTGATCGTACGTCGGCACGTCCGGGCTCTCCACGATGGTCCGGATCTCGCCGGGGAACTCCACCTCGCGGCCGCCGTTGAGGAAGTAGGTGACGTGGGGGTACTTCTCCGACTCCGCGATCCGGAGCTGGGTGCCGCCGGCGTCCGCGACGACCTCGCCGATCGTGTTCGCCGGGATCTCCGGCGGGAACGCGACCGGGAAGTCGAACGTCTCGTCGTACTCGGTCATCGTCGTCATCCGGATCTCGGGCTGGTCGAGGTCGAACCCCCACTCGGGCCGGACCCCGGTCAGCATCCGGACCAGCTGCCGGGCGCGGTCCGCGCGGAAGTTGAAGAAGATCACGGCGTCGCCGTCATCGAGCGCGGGCTCGCCCGCGACGAGCGTCGGCTCGACGAACTCGTCCGTCTCGCCGCGGGCGTGGGCCTCGCGGGCGGCCGCGACGGCGCCCTCGGCCTCGTGGGGCGCCTCGCGGGAGACGATCGCGTCGTACGCCTTCCGCGTCCGCTCCCAGTTCTCGTCCCGGTCCATCGCGTGGTAGCGGCCGGTCACGGTGGCGACGTGGCCGGTCCCGCGCTCGTCCGCCTTCGCGGTCACGTCGGCGAGGAACTCGTCGGCGATCTCCGGGGCCGTGTCGCGCCCGTCGGTGAACGCGTGGCTCGTCGCCGGCACGCCCGCGTCGGCCGCGGCGTCGATCAGCGCGAGCAGGTGCTCGACGTCCGAGTGGACGCCGCCGTCGGAGACGAGCCCCATGAAGTGGACCCGGCCGCCGGTCGATCTCGCGTGGTCGAGCGCGGCCGCGATCGCGTCGTTGTCCGAGAGCGATCCCTCGGCGAGCGCGTCCGTGATCCGGGTGTACGCCTGTTTGACTACCCGCCCCGCGCCGATGTTGAGGTGGCCGACCTCGGAGTTGCCCATCTGTCCCTCGGGGAGCCCCACGCGCCGCCCGTGGACGACGAGGCGGCCGTCGGCCCCGCGCTCCGTCGCCGCGTCGAACGTCGGCGTGTCGGCCGCCTTCACGGCGTCGCGGCGGTCGTGGTCGCCGAGCCCCCAGCCGTCGAGGATGACGAGTGCCGTCTCCATACCCCAGCGTGCCGCCCGGGGGGTAACTACCCTTCGATGGGGTCACTCGACCCAGACGGTCTTGCGGTTGACGAACTCCTTGATCCCGGCCTCGGAGAGCTCCCGGCCGTAGCCCGAGTCCTTGACGCCGCCGAAGGGGACCCGCGGGTCGGACTTGACGAGCTGGTTCACGTACACGCAGCCCGCGTCGATGCGGCTCGCCACGCGCTCGCCGCGGTCTCGGTCCTCGGTCCAGACGCTCGCGCCGAGCCCGAACTCGGTGTCGTTGGCCGTCTCGATCGCCGCTTCCTCGTCGTCGACCTCGTACACCGTGGCCACCGGCCCGAACGTCTCCTCGGTGTCGACGGGGCAGCCATCGGGGACGTCGGTCAGGACGGTCGGCGGGTAGAACGCCCCCGCCCGGTCGAGCGGCTCGCCGCCGGTCACGAGCGTCGCGCCCGCGTCGACGCTCGCCGTCACCTGCTCGTGGAGCGACTCCATGAGGTCCTCCCGCGCCTGCGGCCCGACGTCGGTCGCCTCGTCGGTCGGGTCACCGAGGACGAGGGCGTCGATCTCGTCGACCAGCGCGTCGAGGAACGCGTCGTACACGTCCGTGTGGACGACGAAGCGCTTCGCGGCGATACACGACTGCCCCCCGTTCAGGTTCCGCGCCCAGGCGCCCGTCTCGGCCGCGGCCGAGACGTCGGCGTCGTCGAGGACGAGGAACGGGTCGCTCCCGCCGAGTTCGAGGACGGTCTTTTTGAGCTGTTCGCCGGCGCTCGCGGCGACCGCGCGCCCGGCCGGCCCGCTCCCGGTCAGCGTCGCGGCCCGGACCCGGTCGTCCGTCAGGAGACCGTCGACGAGGTCCGAGGGGATCAAAAGCGACTGGAAGACGTCGTCGGGGTATCCGGCCTCGCGGAACACCTCCTCGATCGCGAGCGCGCATCCGGGCACGTTCGACGCGTGCTTGAGGATTCCCACGTTCCCGGCGGTAAGGTACGGCGCGGCGAAGCGGAACACCTGCCAGAACGGGAAGTTCCACGGCATCACCGCGAGGACCGGGCCGAGCGGCTCGTACTCGGTCTTGACCGCGGAGCCCGGGGGACTCGGGTGGTGGTCCGCTTCGAGGTACGCGCTCGCGTGCTCCGCGTAGTGGTCGCAGACCCACGCGCACTTCTCGACCTCGCCGATCGCCTGCGAGATCGGTTTCCCCATCTCCCGCGTCATCGTCTCGGCGTACTC
This sequence comes from Halorubrum distributum JCM 13561, assembly GCF_000337395.1. Taxonomy (NCBI): domain Archaea; kingdom Methanobacteriati; phylum Methanobacteriota; class Halobacteria; order Halobacteriales; family Haloferacaceae; genus Halorubrum; species Halorubrum distributum. Next base: position 113,696 of record NZ_AOJF01000057.1, on the reverse strand, counting down.
CCGCTTGTTCTCTCTGAGCACGTCGGCCGCGTTCGCGAGGAGCCGCTCGCGGTCCCGGAGCGGGCGAGTCCGCCAGTCCTCGAACGCTCGCACCGACCGACCTAACGCCGCTTCGACGTCGTCCGCGTCGTGTTCGTTGTACGTTTCGATCTGTGCTCCGGTCGCCGGGTTTACCACGTTCATGAGGGGTGTGTGAACGTTGTACAGTCGTTGTAATAGTAGTCACGCCGGAAGACGGGCCGCCGACCCCCGCGTTCGGCCCGGCCGATTCGGGTTCAGGCCGGGGATCTCGGGAGAGACATAAATTTCCCAATACGTCCGTGTGTCATAGACCCGCATATTTATGTGGAGAGCGATACTCACGGACGATTGTTAACAATGGTAACCGAAGACAGCGATACCGAAAACAAGTATAAACGGGCCGACGCCGCTGAGACGAGTTCGGAACGCAGAGCGCCGGTCGGGCGGCGACGCTTCCTCCAAGCCGCCGGCGCGGGGACGGCGGTCGCGCTCGCCGGCTGTTCGGGCGGGGGCGGCGACGGCGGCCCGGTGACGCTCGGCGCCGCCTACATCCTCTCCGGGTTCGCGTCGCTGTACGGCGAGGAGGCCGAGCGCGGGATCGAATTCGCGGTGTCGGAGATCAACGACAACGGCGGCATCGACGGCCGAGACGTCGAGGTGCTCGTCCGTGACACCGAGGCGAGCGGCGACACGGCGATCCAGCAGATCCGCAGCCTCGTTCAGGAGGACAACGTCGACGGGCTGTTCGGGCTCGACTCCAGCGGCGTCGCGCAGGCCGTCGCGCCGCAGATCTCGCAGCTCCAGATGCCGTTCATGATCACGCACGCGGCGACCCCGTTCGTCACCTCGCCGCAGGGCGAACACGAGGACTCCGTCGGGAACGAGTACGTGTTCCGCGACTCCAACAGCCTCGCACAGGACGTCTACGGGGCCGCGCGCACCGCCCAAGAGCTCGACGCCACCGAGTGGGCCACCATCGGCCCGGACTACGCGTTCGGGTACGAGACCTGGGACTACTTCCAGGCGTACTGCGACGGGCTCGGCGTCGAGGCCGAGTTCACGGCCGAGCAGTTCCCCGCGCTGGCGACGAGCGACTACACGCCGTTCATCAGCTCCATCCTCGACGCCGACCCGGACGCGGTGCTCACTCCCCTGTGGGGGGCCGACCTCACGACGTTCATCGGGCAGGCCGAGAGCGCGGGCTGGTTCGACCAGATCGACCACACGCTGTTCAGCGTCGGGATGGGGACGGACCTGCCGAGCGACGGCAGTCCGCTCCCGGAGGGAGAGTACGCCTCCACCCGGTACGATCCGTTCGTCCCGGACACCGAGGCGAACAACTCGTTCCGCGAGGCGTACTACGAGGAGTACGGCTCCCTTCCGACGTACAACGCCGAGGGGGCGTATCGCGCGCTCCACCTGTACAAGGAGGCGATCGAGTCGGCCGGGAGCACGGAGCCCGACGCGCTCGTCGACGAGTTCACCGGCATGGAGCATTCGGGCCCCGTCGGCGAGTACCAGTTCACCGAGACGAACCAGGCGACGGTTTCGTCCATCTGGGGCACCGTCACGTACGACGAGGAGTGGGAGAGCAACGTGCTCGACCCCGTGAATCGGTACGAGGCGGGTCCCGACGTGCTGTCGGACGCGCTCGGCGACTCCGACCTCCCGACGGGTATCTAAGCCCGTCGCCGTTCTCATGAGTCTCACATCACTCGTTCCACTGATCGGTATCGCCGACGTCGTCATCGGGCTGAGCCTCGGGAGTCGGCTCTTCCTGATCGCCGTCGGTCTGAGCCTCATCTTCGGCGTGCTCGGCGTGCTCAACTTCGCGCACGGCGGGTTCTACATGCTCGGTGCGTACGTCACCCTCGCCGTCGTCTCGAACGTCGTCGACAACTTCTGGGTCGCCGCCGTGGTCGGCGCGCTCGCCGTCGGCGTCGTCGGCGCCGCGATCGAGTTCTCGGCGATCCGCCGGCTGTACGACCGGGTCGACTCGGACCTCGACCAGCTCATCGTCACGTTCGGGTTCGTGCTCGTGATCCACGAGACGGTCCGGTTCGTCTGGGGGTCGGGGTCGTACTCGATCGACCCGCCGGACGTGTTCAACTTCTCCGTGACGCTCGGCGGGAGCACGTTCAACGCGTACCGACTGGTCGTCATCGGCCTGGCCGTGGGGGTGCTCGTCGCGCTGTGGCTGTTCATCACGCGGACGTACTTCGGCTCGCTGGTCCGGGGGACCTCCTCTGACCGCGAGATGGCGGCCATGCTCGGCGTCGACGTGCCACGGCTCTACACCGGGGTCTTCTTCCTCGGGAGCGTGTTGGCCGGGCTCGGCGGCGCGCTCTCGGCGCCGCTCCAGTCGACCAGTCCGGCGCTCGGCGACCAGGTGATAATCGACGCGTTCATCGTCGTGGTCATCGGCGGACTCGGGTCCATGAGCGGCGCCTTCGTCGGCGCGATGCTCATCGGCATGATGCAGAGCCTCGGTCCGCAGTTCATCAGCGCCGGCAGCATCGCGATCCCCTTCCTCGCGATGGTGATCGTGTTGCTGATCCGTCCCGAGGGCCTGTTCGGGGGGATCGGCGAATGAGCGCGACCGACACGGGCGGCCGGGTCAGCCGGTTCGGCTCGGCGGTCGCCGAGGGGTGGACCCGCGAGCGGTTGGGCCTCCTCGGCGCCGTCGCGCTGGTGCTCGTCGCCTTCGCGCCGCCGTTCCAGGTGTACCTGTTCACCGACTTCCTCGTCGTCGCGCTGTTCGCGCTCGGCTTCAACCTGCTGTACGGCTACACGGGCCTGCTGTCGTTCGGTCACGGCCTGTTCTACGCGGGCGGCGCGTACGGGATCGCGATCGTGTTGCGGGACCTCGGCCCGGTGATCGCCGACGTCGTCGGCGCCGGGATCTCGCCGCTCGTCACGTTCGTCCTCGGCGGCGTCGTCGGCCTCGCGCTCGTCGTCGCCCTCGCCGTGCCCGTCGGGTGGCTCAGCGTCCGGCTGGAGGAGATATACTTCGCGCTGATCACGCTCGCGTTCGGGATGTTGGGCTACTCGCTCATCATCCAGGACCCGGCGGGGCTGACGAACGGGACCGACGGGGTGATCGTCCTGCTCGGGACCGTCGACCTCGGCGGCTTCAGCCTCCGGATCGGCGGCCGTCGGATCTACTACGCCATTTCGGCCGTCACCGTGGTCGCGGCGGTGTACGGGGTGTGGCGCGTCGTCAACTCGCCGTTCGGGACCGTCTGTAAGGCGATCCGCGAGAGCCCCGACCGCGCGGCCGCGCTCGGGATCGACGTCAGCCACCACCGGTGGATGACGTTCATCGTCTCGGCGGCGGTCGTCGGAATCGCCGGCGTGTTGCGCGCGGGGCTCGCGAGCGTCGCGTCGCCCGGGCTCACGCACTGGTCGACGAGCGCGATCGCCGTCATCGCGACCGTGATCGGCGGCGCGACCTACTTCTACGGCCCGATCGTCGGCGCGTTCATCTTCCTGTACATCCGGTGGGCGATCAGCCGCTTCCCGGCGCTCGAAGCGTACTGGGAGCTGTTCTTCGGCGCGCTGCTCATCGCCGTCGTGCTGTTCTTCAAGCAGGGCGCCGTCGGCGGTCTCCTGCTGCTCCGCGACCGTCTGTTCGGGGACGGAGACGCCGACGACGCGGGGAGTGGCGGTGGCGGCGCCCGCGACGACGGCGGGCAGGCGACGGCTGCGACGGACGACGGAGCCGAATCGGGCGACGACAACGCGCGCGCTGACAGAGGTGATAACTCGTGACGACCGTTCTCAAGACCGAAGACCTCCGCAAACAGTTCGGCCAACTGACCGCCGTCGACGACGTCTCCATCGAGATCGACGACGACAAGATCACCAGCATCATCGGCCCGAACGGGGCCGGAAAGACGACGTTCTACAACCTGCTGACGGGCGTGCTCGAACCCACGTCGGGGTCGATCTGGCTCCGGAGCGGAGAGGGGGACGAGCTCGCCGACGTCACCGACGCGGAGCCGCACGAGGTGGCGCAGGCGGGGCTCTCGCGCTCGTACCAGATAACGAATATCTTCGAGGGGCTCACCGTCCGCGAGAACGTGCGGGTCGCCCGGATCAGCCACGAGGGGACCCGGCTCGACTTCCGCTCGCGGGCGACCGGCGACGAGTCGGTCGAGGCCGACGTCGAGGAGCTGTTGGAGCTCACCGGACTCACCGGCATCGCGGACACGCCCTGCGACACGCTGAGCCACGGCGAGAAGCGGACCGTCGAGATCGCCTTGGCGCTCGCCATCGAGCCGAACGTGTTCCTGATGGACGAGCCGACCGCGGGGATGAACCCGACGGAGGTCACGGAGATCGTCTCGCTGATCCGCGAGCTCGACGCGGACCTCGACGCCACGTTCGTCGTGACGGAACACAACATGGACGTCGTCACCGATATCTCCGACCGGATCGTCGTGCTCGCCGAGGGGTCGATCCTCGCGGACGGGGCGCCGGAGGACGTGCTCACGGACGAACGGGTGACCGAGGCGTACCTGGGGAGTGATAGCGTATGACGATACTCACGGTCGACGACATCGACACGTACTACGGAAACAGCCACGTGCTCCACGGGGTCTCACTGGAAATCGACGAGGGCGAGGTGGTGACGCTGCTCGGGCGCAACGGCGCGGGGAAGACGACGACGATGCGGTCGATCGTCGGCGCGTCGCCGCCGCGCTCGGGGTCGATCACGTACCGCGGCGAGGAGATAGCGGGGCTGTCGTCCGACGAGATCAACGGGCGCGGAATCTCGCTCGTGCCGGAGGACCGCCGGGTGTTCCCCACGCTGACCGTTCAGGAGAACCTCCGGCTGGCCCACAACCTGGCGAGCGACCCGCGGCCGGTCGAGGAGATGTACGAGCTGTTCCCGGCGCTCGACGATCTCCGCGGCAGCAACGGGCGGAACCTCAGCGGCGGCGAACAGCAGATGGTGTCGGTCGCCCGCGCGCTCGTTCAGGCCCCCGACGTGCTGCTGCTTGACGAGCCGACCGAGGGGCTCGCGCCGGTGATCGTCGACGACTTGCGAGAGATCGTCCAGACGGTCGTCGACCAGAACGTCACCGTCCTGCTGACCGAACAGAACGTCGAGTTCGCGTTCGACCTCGCCGAGCGGGGGTACATCATGGACACCGGCGAGATCGTCTTCGACGGCACCGTCGCGGAGATCCGGGACCGCGAGGACCTCCTCGAAACGTACCTCTCCGTGGGGAGCGCCGATGCCTGAGGAGCTCACTCTCCGCCCGTTCTTCTGGCGGGCGACGCGGCTGTTCCCGGAGACGGAGGTCGTCTCGCGCACCCACGACGGGGTCGACCGCTACACCTACGCCGACTTCGGCGACCGCGTCCGGCGGCTCGCGACCGCGCTCGCCGACCTCGGCGTCGATCCCGGCGACCGCGTCGGGACGCTCGGGTGGAACACGCACCGACACCTCGAGGCGTACTACGCGGTCCCCCTCTCCGGCGCACAGCTTCACACGGTGAACCTCCTCTTACAGGAGGACAACGTCGAGTACATCATCAACGACGCCGCGGACGACGTGTTGATCGTCGACCGCGACGCGGTGGCGATCCTTGACCGCCTGTGGGACCGGATCGACGGCGTCCGCGAGGTCGTCGTCATGGACGATACGGTGCCGGAGACGGAGGCAGACCTGCCGCTGTCGGCGTTCGAGGAGCTGATCGCGGACGCCGACCCGATGGAATCGTGGCCCTCGCTCTCCGAGGACGACCCCGCCGGGATGTGTTACACCTCCGGGACGACGGGGCAGCCGAAGGGCGTCGAGTACACCCACAAGATGATCTACGCCCACGCGATGATGGTGATGACGCCCGCCGCGCTCGACATCGCCGAGGACGACGTGGTGATGCCGGTCGTCCCGATGTTCCACGTGAACTCCTGGGAGTTCCCGTACGCCGTGACGATGGCGGGCGCGAAGCAGGTGTACCCGGGGCCGTCCCCGGACCCCGCCGACCTCGTCGAGCTGATCGAGGAGGAGGGCGTGACGCTCACCGCCGGGGTCCCGACGGTGTGGATCGACGTGCTCGACCACTTGGACGAGCACGGCGGCGACCTCTCCTCGCTCGAACGCATCGTCGTCGGGGGGAGCGCCGCGCCGCGGGAAGTGATGCGCCGGTACGAGGACGAACACGACGTGACGATCGAACACGCGTGGGGGATGACCGAGACGATGAGCATCGGCTCGGTCTCGCGGCCGGCCTCCGGAACCGCGGACGGCGACCGCGAGGCGGAACTCGACAAGCGGGCGAAACAGGGGCTGCTCTCGCCCGGGCTGGAGATGCGGGTCGTCGGAGACGACGGCGAGCCGATCGCCTGGGACGGCGAGGCGTTCGGCGAGCTGCTCGTCCGCGGGCCGACGGTCGTCGGGGAGTACTACGACCGCCCGGAGGCCAACGAGACGGACTTCGTCGCGGCCGAGGACGGCGGCGCGCGCTGGCTCCGCACCGGCGACATCGCCACCGTCGACGAGGACGGGTACATTGAGGTCGTCGACCGCGCCAAGGACGTGATCAAGTCGGGCGGCGAGTGGATCTCCAGCATCGAGCTGGAGAACGCGCTGATGGCGCACGACGACGTCGCCGAGGCCGTCGTGATCGCGGCGCCGCACGAGCGCTGGCAGGAGCGGCCGCTGGCGTTCGTCGTGCCGAAGGCGGGCCGCGAGCTCGACGTGGACGCCGTCCGGGCGTTCCTCGAAGCGGAGTTCCCGCGCTGGTGGCTCCCGGACGACGTCCGGTTCCGCGAGGAGATCCCGAAGACTGCGACCGGGAAGTTCGACAAGAAGACGCTTCGAGAGACCGTCGAGGAGCCGGAGCTCCCGTACGCCCCGGGCGAGGGGGGCGGCGAATGAGCGGCGACGACGCGCCGTCGGCCGACGGAGACGGGGCGGACGCCGCCGCCCCGACGCCGGGCGACGCGCTCCCGGACCTCTCCGGGAAGGTCGCCGTCGTCACCGGCGGCGGGCGTGGGATCGGGCGCGCCGTCACCCTCGGGCTGGCCGCGGCGGGGGCGACGGTCGTCCCCTCGGCGCGGACGGCCGCGGAGGTCGAGGCCGTCGCCGACGAGGCCCGCGACATGGGCGTCGAGGCGCGCGGGATCACCGCCGACGTGACCGACGACGACGACGTGGCCGCGCTCGTCGAGGAGACTGTCGAGGCGTTCGGCTCGCTCGACGTCCTCGTCAACAACGCCGGGTTCAACCCGGGGGACGCGCTCGGCGACCCGAGCGAGGTCGAGTCGGACGCGGTCGACGGCGTGCTCGACGTGAACCTGCGGGGCGCGTTCCGGACCCTCCGGGCCGCCGGCCCGCACCTCCGGGAGGCCGAGGGGAGCGTCGTCAACGTCGCCAGCGTGGCGGGGGAGGTCGGCCTCCCGAAACAGCATCCGTACGTCGCGTCGAAGCACGGGCTGGTCGGGCTGACGAAGAGCGCGGCGATGGACTGGGCGCCGGACGTGCGGGTGAACGCCGTCGCCCCCGGCTACGTCGCGACCGACCTGACGGAGACGCTCCAAGAGAACGAGCGGCTCCGAGAATCGATCCTGAACCGGACGCCGCTCGACCGCTTCGCCGAGCCGATGGAGATAGCCGGCCCGGTCGTCTTCCTCGCGAGCGACGCGGCGAGCTTCGTCACCGGCGAGACGCTCGCCGCGGACGGCGGCTGGACGGCGCGGTAAGTCGCCGCCCGCGGCCCGACTGCGGGCCTACAATCGCTCGGTCTCGCCTTCGACGTACGCGAGCGTCCGCGCCGCGAGCTCGGGGACCTGCGTCTCCATCTTCGGATACAGCGGGTCGTCGCTGTCGTCGTTCAGGTGCCGCGCGAGGAACATCTCGCCGAGCGCGGCCATCTTGTACGCCGCGAGCGCGCGGTAGAACCGCTCGTGGGCGAACTCGCGGCCCGTCACCGCCTCGTACCGGTCGATCAGTTCCGCACGGGTCGGGTACCCTTCGCGGGCGGTGAACGTCGACATCAGGTCGGGCATCGCCGGGTCCGGGTCGCCCTCGTCGTACCAGAACAGCAGCAGCCAGCCGAGGTCGGCGAGGGGGTCGCCGAGCGTCGACAGCTCCCAGTCGAAGACGGCGACGACCGCGGGCGGCGTCCCGGGCCCGTACATCACGTTGTCGAGCTTGAAGTCGCCGTGGACGAGCGTCTCCGGGTGCTCGTCGGGCACGTTGTCGGCGAGCCAGTCGCCGACGGCGACCAGGTCGGGTACCTCCCTGACCGACTCCGTCGTCCCGAAGGCCCAGTCGAGCTGGTCCGTCCAGCGCTCGACCTGCCGGCCCGTGTACCCCGCCGGGCGACCGAACTCACCGAGGCCGACCGCCTCGTAGTCGACCGCGTGGGTCGCCGCCAGCGTGTCGACGAGTTCGACCCCGACCCGCTCGCGGGCGGCCGGGTCGGCGAACCGCTTCGGCTCGGCGTCGCGCAGCACGTCGCCGTCGGCGCGCTCCATGACGTAGAAGTCGCTCCCGAGCACCGCGGGGTCGTCGCAGGCGCGCAGCGTCTGGGGCACCGGGACGCCGGTGTCTCCGAGCGCGTCGACGACGCGGTGTTCGCGGAGCACGTCGTGGGCCGTGTCGGCCGTCTCGCCGGGCGGCGGCCGCCGGATGACCAGCTCGCGGTCGCCCCACGTGACGAACAGCGTCTCGTTCGAGTGCCCCTCGGCGTGTCGCTCGACGTCGAACCTGTCCACCGGCCCGAACTCGGCCGCGAGATACGTCCCGAGCGCGTCGTCGTCGACCAGCCTGTCGAGGTAGTCGGGGTCGGTCACGACCGGTCGTCCTCCGTTCGACGCGGTCCGGAGGCAACGGCGGGTGACCGATCTATGCCCGAACGGCTTTCATCGGTTGTCGCATATTCGGCTAACATTGTAAATCTATTTTTCGGTACATTGGGGATCAGTTTCCCCTCATATAGAATTTTGGGAGAATAGCCGGAACCACTATTTACATTGCTAAATAAGGAACGGTATGGAGTACGACGACATCGGACGCGGACCGGAGGTCGCCGAAGCTGTCAGGGAGTTCGTCGAGGAGACGGTTCTCCCGGTCGAGCGGGAGTGGCTCGGACGGGGGCCGATCCCGCCGGCGGAGATCGAGGCGCTGCGCGACGCCGCGCGCGACGAGGGGATCTACGCTCCGCAGGTCGACGAGGAGTACGGCGGGCTCGGGCTCGGCTTCCGCGAGATGCTCCCCGTGTTCGAGGAGGCGGGACGGAGCCTGCTCGGCCCGACCGCGCTCCGGTGTGCGGCGCCGGACGAGGGGAACATGCACACCCTCGAGATCGCGGCCACCGAGGACCAGAAGGAGCGCTGGCTCCGCCCGCTCGCGGCCGGCGAGATCGACTCCGGCTTCGCGATGACCGAGCCGATGGGGGGCGGAGGGTCGGACCCGAAGATGCTGGGGACGACCGCCGAGAAGGACGGCGACGAGTGGGTCATCGACGGCCACAAGTGGTGGACGACGGGGGGACTCGACGCCGACGTGTTCCTGACGTTCGCGCGCACCGACCAGGAGGCGCACCCGTACGCGGGCTGTTCGGTCATCCTTGTGCCCGCCGACGCCGACGGCGTCGAGATCGTCCGGAACATCCCGCACCTCGGCGAGGGGTTGGTGGGGACGACGCACGCCGAGATCCGGTTCGACGGCGTCCGGGTCCCGGTCGAGAACACGCTCGGCGAGGAAAACGAGGGGTTCACGCTGGTCCAACGGCGGCTCGGGCCGGCCCGGCTCACCCACTGTATGCGGTACGCCGGGATGGCCGACCGCGCGCTCGACATCGCGACCGCCTACCTCTCCGAACGAGAGGGGTTCGGTGAGCCGCTCTCGGAGAAGCAGGGCCCGCGGTTCCGGATCGCCGACCGCCGGACCGAGCTCCACGCCGCCCGCACGATGGTACGGCACGCGGCCGGCCGGATCGCCGACGGCCACGAGGCGCGGATCGAGGTGGCGATGGCGAAGACGTTCGCGGCGAACGTGGTCCAGGAGGCGATCGACGACGCGCTCCAGTTCTGCGGCGGGAACGGGATCGCCTACGACCTGCCGATCGCGCGCTTCCACGAGAACGTCCGGCAGTTCCGCATCGTCGACGGCGCCGACGAGGTCCACCGGCGGACGATCGCGCGGGACGCGTTCGAGGACCCGCCGACGGAGGAGCTGGAGGCCGTCACTCGGTTCGGGGAGTTCGACTGATTCGGTGACCGATGACGACGGTCACTCGTCGTCGCCGTCCTCCTGAAACACCTCGAACAGCTCGGGGTCGGTCCCGAACTTGAGGACGTTCGTCACGACGGAGTTGCGGAGGTTGGTGATGAGCTCGCCGTACTCCTTGTAGAACTCGTGGATCCACTTCGACTCCTGTTCGCGGTCTTTGAACATCATGATGGTCTTCCACTGGTAGTCGCCGTCGGAGAGGAAGTACATGAACGTGTGGCGGCTCGACCGGATGTGTTCGAGCGCGTCCCGCCAGTTCTCTTCGAACCCTTCGGGGTTGAACTGGAACTCGAAAAGCGAGAAGAAGAGGTGTTCCTCGTTGGGGACGAGCGCCTCCCGGAACACCCCGTCCTCGCGCATCCGCCGGATCGACTCGTTGACGGTGACGTGAGAGACGTCGATGTCGTACTCCTCGTCGAGGAGGTCCCGGAGCCTGCGGGAGGTGAGCTGCGGGTCGCGCGCGAGTTCCTGTAAGATGATCGTGTCCCGCTCGGAGAGGTTCCATTCGGGACGCGGCTGTTTCTCGGGCATTCCCTCCGTAAGGGTGCGCCGTCACGGTAATCAGTATTTGGGCCGCCGCGGCGGGATCGAGATACGTCGCAGCGTGAGGCGGTCGAGCGAGCGAGCCGCACGCGCTCGGGGGCGACCGCCTCAGCGGCGGGCGAAAGCGAGCACGAACGAACCGCACCACCCGCCGTCCCGTCCTTCGATCTCCGCTCGACGCGTCCGTCGCCGGAAGCCAACCTTTTATCCGCTGAACGCTAACTACACGTTAATGGACTCCGCGGTACTGCTCGATCTCCTCGGCAACGAGAACCGGCGGCGCATCCTCCGGCTTCTCGCCACCAAGCCCTGTTACGTCACGGAGATCTCGGAGTACTTGGACGTGAGTCCGAAGGCGGTGATCGACCACCTGCGGAAGCTGGAGGAGGCCGGGGTCGTCGAGTCGACGACGGACGACCAGCGGCGGAAGTACTTTCGGATCGCGCGCAGCCTCCGGCTGGAGGTGAGCGTCTCGCCGTACGGCTACGGCGCGAAGAGCGCCTACCCGGCGAAGAACAGCCTCGACATGTCCGGCCGCTGTCCGCACCTCTCGATCGAGGCCCCCGACGGCTCGGGCTCGACGGGCGACCTCGCGGAGCTCGCCGAGGAGTTCGCGCGACTCCAGGACCTCGACCGCGAGCTCTCGCTCGCCCAGCGGTGGGTCCAGGGCCGCGTCGAGGACGCCCTCGCCGAGATCGACGAGCGGCTCGGCGGGCAGGCCGACAGCCGCTTCTTCGCGGCCGTCATCGCCGCGGTGGTCGAGACGGACGGCACGCCCGCGGCGGTCGCCGACGAGGTCGGCGCGCGGGAGTCGACGGTCGAGGGCGCGCTCCGCCGGCTCTCCGACGTGGGCGTCGTCGCCCGCGACGCCGACGGGTACCGAGTCCGGTAGGGGCCTCCGCCCGCCGTTCCCTCCCGGGCGAATCCAGCGAACGCGGCCGTTTCCGGAACCTTTTGGCGCGCCGCGGGGAGAGGGCGGACGTGAGCCGTCTCAGAAACCTCTCGCTGTTCTTGGTCCTCGCCGCCGTCTGGGGCTCGGCGTTCGTCGCGATCAAGGCGGGGCTGGCGTACTTCCCGCCGGTGCTGTTCGCGGCGCTCCGGTACGACGTGGCGGGCGTCGTCATGCTCGCCTACGCGGCGTACACGGTCGACGACCCGATCCCCCGCGGCCGCGACGCGTGGTTGGAAGTCCTCTCCGGCGCCGTGTTCATCATCGCCGCGTACCACTCGTTCCTGTTCGTCGGCGAGACCGACCCGGCGGTGACGAGCGCCGTCGCGGCCGTCATCGTCAGCCTCTCACCGCTCCTGACCACGGTGTTCGCGCGCGCCCTCCTCCCCGCGGAGCGGCTGACCGCGATCGGCGCGCTCGGGCTGGCGATCGGCCTCGTCGGCGCGGTCGTCCTCGCGAACCCCGACCCCGCGAACCTGACCGGCGGCGGCACGGGCGCGAAGCTGCTCGTGCTGCTCGCGGCCGCCTCGTTCGCGCTCGGCTCCGTCCTCTCGCGGGCCTCCGAGGCCGACATCTCCATCGAGACGATGGAGGCGTGGTCGATGCTGCTCGGCGCCGGGCTCACCCACGTGGTCTCGCTCGCGCTCGGCGAGTCGATCGCCGGGGCGGTGTGGACGACGGAGTCGCTGCTCGCCCTGGGCTACCTCTCGGTCGTCGCGAGCGGTATCGGCTTCCTCATCTACTTCGACCTGCTCGACCGGCTCGGCCCGATCGAGATCAACCTCGTCTCCTACGTCGCGCCCGTGTTCGCCGCCGTCGTCGGTTGGCTCGTCCTCGACGAGGGGATCACCGCAACGACGGTCGCCGGCTTCCTGATCATCTGCGTCGGCTTCGCGCTGGTGAAACGCGACGCGATCCGCGAGGAGCTGCGGGCGGCCGGGCTGGTGCGGTGACCGGTCCGAACGCGCGCACGCCGAGGTCGACGACCTCCGGCGACCCCGCCGCAACCGTCTTGTCGAGGGCCCGACGAGTCTCGGGACGTGAGCGCCGACCAGATCGACCCCCAGGCGAAGCGTGCCGCGGCCCGCCAGTCGCGTATTCCCCTCCCGCACGGTCGCTACAAGCTGAAACTGCTCCGGCTCCTGACCGGCCCCCTGACGCGGCTTCAGAACCGCAACCCGCCGAGCGTCGGGGCGACCGAGTCGGTGACGGTCCCGGTGCCCGCGGGCGACAGCGAGGCGCGTCTGTACCTCCCGGACGGCGACCCCCCGTTCCCGACCGTCGTCTTCTTCCACGGCGGCGGGTTCGTCCTCGGGAGCGTCGAGACCCACGACTGGCTCTGTCGACATCTCACCCGAGAGAGCGGCTGTGCCGTCCTCTCCGTCGAGTACCGCCTCGCGCCCGAACACCCGTTCCCGGCCGCCGTCGAGGACGCCTACGCCGCGGTCGAGTGGGCGGCGGACTCGACGGAGCGGCTCCGCGGCACCGGCGACGTCGCGGTCGCGGGCGACTCCGCGGGCGGCAACCTCGCGGCCGTCACCGCCCTCATGGCCGCCGAGCGGGACGGCCCCGACATCGAGCGCCAGGCGCTTTTGTACCCCGGAATCGGAATCGACCCCGAACAGGAGTCGGTGCGCGAACACGCCGGGATCGTCCTCTCGCGGGACGACATCGAGTGGTTCTCGGAGGCCTACTACCGCAACGAGATCCACCGCCGGAACCCGTACGCCGACCCGATACACGCGGGCGACCTCTCCGGCGTCGCGCCCGCGACGGTCGTCACCGCCGGCTTCGACCCGCTTCGGGACGGCGGAACGGCGTACGCGGAGAAGCTCGTCGCGGACGGCGTCGCGACGCGCTACGAGAACTACCCGTCGATGGTCCACGGGTTCATGACGATGCAAGAGGTCGACCGGGCCCGCGACGCGATCGCGAGCGTCGGCGCCGACCTCGCGGACGCGCTCGACGACTGAGTCCCCGACGTTCGACGGGAGCCTCCGAGCTCGTCGTGGGAACAGTTCGCAGAGCGCCGGTGGGTTTTATCCGCAGGTCGTCGTCATCGCCGGTATGTTCCCGGAGACGATCGAGACGGACCGACTCCGACTCGAGGTCGGCGGCCCCGAAAACGTCGACCTCGACGAGTGCTACCGGATCTGTTCGTCGGATCTCGGCATCGACGAGGTGACCGAGTACGTCACCTGGGACCCCCACGAGACGAAGAAAGAGACGCTGGAGTTCCTCGAACGCAACCGCGAGCTGTTCGAGGCGGACGAGGCCGCGGGATACGTGATCCGGCCCCGCGAGGGCGAGGACGGCGCGGGGGAGATCGCCGGCTTCGGCGGCTTCGAGGTCGACTGGGAGAAGCGAACCGCCGTCCTCGGCACGTGGCTGCGGAAGCGGTTCTGGGGGCGCGGCTACTCCGGCGAGCGGGCGGCCGCGCTCGTCGCGGTCGCGTTCGACGACCTCGACTTGGACGTCGTCGCCGTGAGCCACCACCCGGACAACGAGCAGTCGCGGCGCGCCATCGAGAAGTACGTCGACCGGCTCGGCGGGCGACGAGAGGGACGCCTCCGCAACGCGCTCGTCTACGCCGACGGGAGCGTCCACGACGAGGTCCGGTACACGATCTCGCAGGCGGAGTGGCGGGAGTCGACCGCCTGAACACGGGGTAGCTCCGACGGTGCGAGGCGTTTCAACCGAGTACGCCGTTGAATTACGCTGACGATCCCGACCCAACAAACACTTACGGCGCCCGAAACGACACCGAGCGCATGTCCTCGTCACCATCCGGTGGAACGACCGCGACGACCGGTTCGGATCCGAGCATCGCCAGAGAGGCGGTCGGCGGCGCGGTCGCCGGCGCCGCCGCGTACCTCGTCGGCTACCTGTCCGTCTACGTCACGCAGAGCGGCCGGATCGAGGAGGGGCTGTCGGGCCTGAACTTCCTCGCCGAGCTGTTCGGGGGCGACCCCATCTCGGCGTGGCAGGTGTCCGGCTGGATGTTCTACAACGCCCACTTCGTCGAGACCGTGTCGCCAGCGGTGTTCGGCGGCACGTCGTCGCGGAACCTCCTCATGGAGGCCGAGGGCGCGGGGTTCCTGCTACTCGTCCCGCCGGTCCTGCTGCTGGTCGCGGGCCTCGTCGCGGGTCGGGTCGCCGACGCGGACAGTCCCCTCGACGGCGCCCGCTCGGGAGCGCTCGTCGCGGCCGGCTACCTCCCGCTCGCGGTCGTCGGGGCGTTCCTGTTCCGGTACGCCGTCGGCGACGGGAGCGTGGCGCCGGACATCGTCACCGCCGTCCTGCTCGCCGGCGCCGTCTACCCGGCCGTCTTCGGCGCTATCGGCGGCGCGGGCTCGTCGGCGTTGAGTAACTGAAGCGAAGGACCCGCTCGCGCCGTCTGGCGCCTCAGTACGCCTCGTCCTCGGGGTCGAACCGGTCGCCGTACTCGCGGACGGGGTCGACGGGCTGTCCCTCGTCGGTCTCGGGCGCGACGTAGTCGATGAACGACTCGACGTCCGGCTCGCGGACGCGCACGTCGACGTCGATCTCGCCGAGCTCGTCCGGCTCGCCGACCGCGAAGTTGACGACGCCCTCGAACGCCGCCTGCTTCTTCAGCGAGAAGGCGAACCCCTCGTCGGTGCTGTTCTGTCGGAAGACGCGCCGCGCGGTGTCGAGTATCTCCTGCTCGTGGAGCACGTCGGAGAAGGCGTCGAGACTGTGCGTCTCGGAGACGAGCCGCCCGTCCTCGTGGACCGGCTCCGCGTCGGGGAAGACGTTCTCGACGGCGTCCGCGACCCGGTCGGTCACCTCCGTGTCGTTGACCGGCGTCTCGATCCGGACGTCGACGCTGTAGATCACGCGCCGTCACCTCCGGCCCCGGGCGCCTCGGCGTCGGCGGGGTCGCCGTCGGAGGGGCCAGACTCCGCGTCCGCGACGCCCAGCACCTCGCGGACGCGCTCGCGGAACGCCGCGAGGCTGTCGGTGTTGTCGATCTCCACGTCGGCCCGTTCGAGGGTGTCGCCGAGGCCGAGCTCCACCTCGCGCTCGTCGCGCTCGCGGAGCGCCGCCATGTCGGAGTCGGAGTCGTCGCGGCCGCGCTCGCCCAGCCGCTCGGCGCGCAGCTCGAACGGCGCGCGGATCGCGACGAGGGTGAAGTCGTCGCCGAACGCCTCGCGGAAGCGTTCGAGCTCGACGGTCGAGCGGAGGCCGTCGACGAGGACGGTGTCGTCGCGGTCGCTCTCGGCCGCGGCCTCCCGAATCCGGGGGAGCGTCCGGGCGGCGATGGCGTCGTCGCCCTCCTCCTCCCGGAGCGTGCCGGCCATCCGACCGTGGTGTTGCGCCGGATCGAGGCCGCGGCGGCGACACTCGGCGCGGACCACGTCGCCCATGACGACGACGGGGATGCCGGCCGCCTCGGCCACGTTCGCCGCCTCCCCCTTCCCGCTGCCGGGGAGGCCGACGGTTCCGATGACGTTCATTATCGGCGGATACTCCGCTCGCGGACTTAGGTCTGCTGTTGAGAGGCGCCGCCCGCCGGCGGAGGTAAGTCTGCTCTCCGCACGGGACGGACCGCGGGGGCACTCGGCCCTCGACTGCGGAGCGTTTCGGAGCGCTCCGGAACGCTCCGTAGTGGGGGAGATCATTCCGGACGAGTAGTATAAAATTATTTAAATTAGCCGTCTGACGGGGCGTTCGTGGCTGACGTGTGACAGTACGACTCGTACTTCCCCTCGCGCTCGCCCTCCGCTTTCTGGAATCTCGCGCCTCGCGGTTCCGTTCGGACGGTGGAGAGTCGCGACGGCGCGCGCCGGCCGCGGACGATTCATGCGACGACGAACACTCATTACGGGAGCGGCGGCCGGCGGTATCGGCGGGATAACACTCATCGGGACGGGCGCGTTCGACACGGCGAGCGCCGAGCGGACCGCGACGGTGAACTTCGCGGACGACGAGGACGCGTACCTCGGCCTGGTCTCGAAGAGCGCGTACGCGACGACGGACGGCGACGGCGAGCTCGCGCTCGCGTTCGGGGACGTCTCGGGCGTGGGCGACGGGATCGGGCGCAACTCGCAGTTCTTCTTCGACGAGGTGTTCGCGATCGCCAATCAGGGGACCGAGACGGTCTCGATCACCGCGACGAGCGACACCGACTCGTTCGACGGCGAGTTCCGGCTCTACCCCACCGGCGACCGCGACGGGGTCCTCGACGACCCCGACAACGCGGTCGTCTTAGAGACCGGTGACGAGCAGTCGGTCGGGACCTACGTGGAGACGGGCGACGTCGACGTCACCGAGGACCTCGACATCGATATCACCATCGAGGCGGCCTTCGAGGAGGGCGACGACGAGCCGGACGACCCCGCGCCGGAGCCGCCCGAGACGATCGACTCGATACAGTTCTACTCGGCCGCGAGCCAGATCGCGGCGGACGGCGAGAGCCAGCTCACGGACGATTCGCTGATCGCCGTGAGCGCACCGCCGGGTGCGGAGAATACGGATCAGTCGGACGTGGACGATAGCGTGGAGTACGAGCCCGAAGACGATGTGCCGCTCGTCTCCCTTGACGGCGCGGTCGCGGGGTTCGGAACCCCGGAGATGATAACGGATGGTGAGGCTGATTTCTCAGCCGGAAACGAGGAGTTCGTTTTGAACGTGTTTGACGAGCTGATCGGTAGCGGGACCGTCCTTTGGGACGAAGGTCACGGTGGTTTCTGGACCATCTCCGACGACGAGGAGAACGCGTTCGGAGACTTCGTCGGATATGCGGAAAACAACGGCTACACCGTCGAAGCGACGACAAATGTGGAAATCGACCTCGGCGACGCAGACGCCATTATCGTCGCTTCTCCATCACAGGCGTATTCGGAAAGCGAGCTGACAGCGCTCGATTCGTTCGTTTCGGATGGGGGCGCCGTGCTTCTGTTCGACGAGTCCGACTACATTAACGAGGAATCGGACAACCTGAACCAGATAGCCGCGGAACTGGAGATTGGCTTCCGGTTCAACGCAGGTCAGGTAGAGTCCGACGGGAGTTTCGACTTTACCACCAGCGAGTTCAACACGGACGATTTCGGTGGACTGTTCGCGGACAGGGAGGGAATCCAATGAAGCGCCGCAGCGTCATTATCGGCCTCGGCGCGACCGCGGCCGGCGGCGGAGCGATCGCCACGGGCGCGTTCGACACGGCGAGCGCCGAGCGGGACGCGACGGTCGCGCTCGCGGACGACGCGAGCTCGCTGCTGTCGCTCACCCCGCTCGACGACGAGTTCGCGTTCGTCGACGACTCCGGCGAGCTCGCCCTGGTCTTCGACGAGGTGGAGGGCGGCGGCACCGGGTTCGGCTCGGGCACCGTCTACGAGGTCGGCGAGGTGTTCCAGGTGAGCAACCAGGGCACCGAGGACCTCGGGCTGTTCGCGACGGTCGACGACGGCGCGATCGGCGACGCCGAGTTCGCGCTCACCGTCGACGGCGAGGAGCTCGGCCCCGACCCGACAGTCGAACTCGACGTCGGCGAGGCGGTCGCCGTCGGCGTCGAGGTCGACGCGGGCGACGATCCGACCGACGGCGAGGTGTCGATCACCGTCGGCGTCGGCGACGGACCGATCGAGGACCCGGGCGACGGCCCCGGCGACGCGCCGACCGAGTTCGTCGACCAGTTGGTGTTCGACTCGACCGCGAGCCTGCTGGCCGAAGACGACGGCTACCTGCCGAGCGAGGCGATCGCGGTCGCGGCCGAGTCGACCGCGCAGTCCGTCGACGCGGACGGCAACGGCGACGCCACGACCTACCCGGACGACGAGCCGCTGCCGCTGATGGCGGTCGACCAGAACCTTCCCGTGGTCGCGTTCGGCTTCCCGTTCGCGCAAGACGACGGCGTCACGTTCGGCGAGTACGGGAACGAGGAGGTGCTGTTGAACGTCCTCGACGAGTACGCCGACTCGGAGACGGTGCTGTGGGACGAGGGCCACGGGCAGTTCTACGACCTCGCCAGCCACTCCGGGTTCGAGGGGTACGCCGAGGAGAACGGCTACGACGTGGCGGCGACGACCGACCTCGAGAGCGACCTGCTCGGGCCGGCCAGCGCGATCGTCATCACGTCGCCGTCCGAGTCCTTCAGCGGGAGCGAGATCACCGCGCTCGACGACTTCGCCGACGCGGGCGGGCTGATTGTGTTGATGGATCAGTCCGACTTCGACAACTTCGACGCGACGGACAACCTCAACGCGCTGGCGAGCGGGATCGACACGCAGATCCGGTTCAACGACAATCAGGTGATCGATTCCGAGAACAACGCGGGCTCCGACTTCGTTCCGACGACGACCGACCTCGACACCGAGAACTACCCCGGGCTGTTCGCCGACCGCGAGGGGCTCGGACTCGAACTCGACCCGAACGAGGAGTACGACGTCGAGGTGGTGAGCGTCACCGACGGCGACACGGCCGACGTGGAGTTCTCCGAGGGGCAGGTGGAATCGATCCGGATCCTCGGCATCGACACGCCCGAGACGGGCGACACCGAGGAGCGCCTCCAAGAGTACGAGGGTATCGACGACGCGCAGGCGCTCAAGGATAAAGGCGACGAGGCGACGACCTACGCGGAAAACCAGCTCGAAGTCGGGAGCACCGTCACCCTGTCGTTCGACGAGAACGAGGGGCTCCGCGGGAACTTCGGACGCCTGCTCGGCTTCCTCGAACTCCCCGACGGCAGCGTGTACAACGCGAAGGCCGTGGAGGACGGCTGGGCCCGCGTGTACGACTCCGGGCTCGGGAACCACGACGCGTACTGGGACCTCGAACGCGCCGCCCGCGACGCGGGCGACGGGATCTGGGAGATCTCCGACGTCGAGGCCACGCCGGTCGTCGGCGACGAGTCGGTCGACGAGCTGTTCGTCCCGTTCGCTTCCTCGGTCGCGACCGCGGACGGCGCCATCGCGGGCGACCGCGTGCCCGTCGAGTCCGAGGGCGGCGACCCCCTCGTCGGCGTCGACGGGGCGAACAACGTCGCGCTGCTCGGCGGGCCGCTCCCCGCCGAGAGCTTCGAGAGCGACGAGAACGACGAGGGCCTCAGCACGGAGCCGTACGGGAACTACGTCTTCCTCACAAACCTGATCGACGCCGTCTCGGCCGACGGCCGCGAGGGGAGCGTCGTGATCGACGGCGGGCACGGCCAGTTCGCGGCCGACTACGCGCTCTCCGCGGAGGACGCCGCCTACTTCCAGCGCTACCTCGAAGGGTTCGCGATCGAGTTCGACGGGAAGAACGACTTCGACGACGACCTCGGGCGCGACCTCGCCGAGGCCCGCGCGGTGATTGTCACCGCGCCGGACGACGAACTCGGAAGCGACGAGGTCGCCGCCATCGAGGACTTCCGCGACGACGGCGGCGCCGTGATCCTCGCGAGCGCCGGCGCCGGCACGGACGACGCGGCCGACGCCCGCGACAACCTCGACGCGCTCGCCGCCGACCTCGGCTCCGACCTGCGTACCGGCGACGCGGTGACCGACGAGGAGAACAACCTCGGCGGGCCGGAGAATCCGACGACGACGAACTTCGACACCGACTTCGACCTGTTCGGCGCCTACGGCGACGGCGACGACGGCGGGGACGGCGGGTCGAGCGTCGACCTCGCGGTCGACGAACTCGTCGCCGACCCCGAGGGCGACCAGACCGAAGACGAGTACGTCAGCTTCGTGAATCAGGGCGACGAGACGGTTGACCTCGACGGGTACGTCGTCGACGACGAGGTCGACAACAGCTACACGTTCTCCGGGATCAGCGTCGATCCGGGCGCGACGATCACGCTGTACACCGGTACCGGTGACGACACCGAAGACACGGTGTACTGGGGGCGCGGGTCGCCGGTCTGGAACAACGGCGGCGACACCGTGTTCGTCACGGGTCCGGACGGGAACACCGTCGTCGAGTACGGGTACTGAACGCGGTCGATTCGGGGCGATCCCCGACGCGAACCGCGGGCGTTTTTTAGACTGGGGGGATCAGGAGTTGATGAGGGCACATAGCTCAGCCCGGATAGAGCGTCGGACTTCTAATCCGACGGTCGTGGGTTCGAATCCCACTGTGCCCGTTCACTATGAGTATAGATCCATTTTGAATAGATATCGACAATTCGGATGTTATACTCAGGTCTAGGTATACGATCAAAAAATAGATACTTCTATTCTACTAGGTTTGATTCTATAGGGATCTTAAAAGCACAGAAACACCCGATTCTAGATGCGTAATCGATATATCTTGGGGTAATTACACGTACCTAATGCTTATTTATTAATGGTTTATATACCATATCATGCCGACCAACGAAATGGAATTACAGGCCAAGGAACTGAGACTTATAGATCTCCTTGGAGAGAATACGTGGATATTTGAGATCCCGATATTCCAGAGAGAATATAAATGGGGAAAGGAACAACGCGCTGCTCTTTGGAACGATATTACATCAATAGGTAGTGAACATAAGTCCTCTCACTTCATCGGACAAGTCATTTTAGTTAAAACAGAAGGAAATGATGAAGTTAATACTTACAAGATTGTTGACGGCCAACAACGCTTAACTACACTGTCTATTCTAGTTTGCGCAATTCGCGATGTTGCGGGACTATCTCATGATCAAAAAAATGTTGAGAGCATTTTAACGACATATGACCGAACCGGAGACCCGATCAGGACGCTACATCTTCTTGATTTTGATGATACCGCGTATGAACATATATATGAAGGAAATCCGGAAAAAGTTGAGGAAGATCATCCGTTACGTGAATGTTATGACTACTTTTCAGAGAAAGTCTCGGATTTAAATCAAGAGCAAAGAACAGATCTGCTCGCAGATACAGTTCATAGTATCAACTTGGTGCGAACCACTTGTGGAAGTATGACTACAGCATACCAAGTGTTTCAGACCCAGAATGAAAGGGGCCTATCCCTATCACCAATTAACCTTGCTAAAACGAAACTGTTGGAAGAATCTGCTAAGGCTGGGCTTGATGAACGAAACATCCGAGATCGATGGGAAAATATCTCAAGCAGGCTGGAAGAGAATGATCTAGTCAGTAGTGCCGCACCGAGACGGGCAATTACTCACTACCTTGTAGTGGATGACCAGTATCAGGCTAGCGGCCGAATAACAACTAAAGATTTCTATGGCGCATTTACAGCTGCGCTTGAAAATCATGAGGGGCCAACTGGGATCAGAGAATTTGTAACAAAATTGGAAGACTATACCGATCGATATATCGATATTCATGAAGGAACTGTTCGAAAATATCGTCGAAATAGACGAGCGCTTTTAAATAAGCAAATGAGATTCTTCCAGACGAAGAACGCGCATGCTCCCGTAGTTCTACTCTACCTCGTTGAAAACGTAGATGGTTCAGACCGAATGGAGAAACTACTCCGTTTGGTAAACAAACTTAATGTGAGGCTCAATCTGGAGGACGCAAATCCTGCCCATCATCGGGATAGTATGTATCAGTTAGTGGATCGACTGACAAACTCTAGTGAAAGTGATTGGGAGTCTGAGATAGAAAATCTCATCGGAGAACGAACAATTGGTGACGATCAATTGTTTGAGGTCCTGAAGGCTAGAGAATTGCCTAACAGTAAATTCACTCGTAATCTACTATTAGCGCTTGAGGAAGATTACTATCAGGCAAACACACCGGAAACTCAGCTAGATCCGGAACGGATACAATTAGAGCATATTGCTCCATTGAGATCTATGACCTCTCAGAGTTACAGTGCCTGGAAGGCTGTGTTCAATAATAATAGAGAGAGGTTTGACTTGTATAAATCCAGATTAGGGAATCTCACGCTATTAGCAGATGAGCAGAATGCTCGTGCTAGCAATAACTCATTTGACGAGAAATGTAATCTTTATCACGATTCTGAAATCTCCATGACAAATAGAATTCCGAAAGACTACGATGATTGGGGTTTCAAGGAAATCGAAGATCGAACAGAGAAATTGGCATCAGATATAATCAATTTCTGGGGAGTCGACAACTAAGATCTTATTAAGAGGCCCTGGGAGGAGGGATGCGAATTGGTTTGATTGGATTTCTCAATCCGCCACGCTCGGCGCCCCGAGGTACTTCTCGTTCAGCTCGTACTCGCCGTCGTCGCCCTCGACGAGATACTCGCCGTAGTAGGGCACGCGGTTCGCCACCACTTCCTCGAACGTCTCCGCGATCTCCTCGCGGGTCATCTCGCCCATCGAGCGGAGGTCGTCGTTGCGGTTGAGACAGCCCTTCAGGTACCCCTCGTGGGTGACGCGGACGCGGCCGCAGTTGGCGCAGAACTCCTCGTTCTCGACGGGGTCGACGATCTCGACCATCCCGCCCGTCTCGTCGTCGCTCTCCTCGCCGACGAAGTACCGTTTCCGGTCGTGCATCTCGCGGTGCTCGACGCGGTCGGCCTTCTCGGCGAGCCAGTCGTGGACGCGCCCGATGTCGACGTTCCACTCGGGCTTGCCCGTCAGCTCCGGCATGTACTGGATGAGCTGGAGCTGGAGCCCCTCGTTGTCGGCGACGTGCTCGACCATCTCCTCGACGTAGCCCGCGGTGTGCGTGAACACGACCATGTTGAGCTTCACGGGGTCGAGCCCGGCGTCGACGGCGGCTTTGACCCCCTCCAAGACCTTCTCGTAGGCGCCCGATTTCGTCACCTCCGCGAAGTCGTCCGGGTCGAGCGCGTCCTGCGAGACGTTGACGCGGTCGAGCCCGGCGGCCTTCAGGTCCTCGGCGCGCCCGGGGAGGAACGTGCCGTTCGTCGTCATCGAGACCTCCATCGAGTCGGGCGTGCGCTCGATGATCTCCTCGAGGTCCTGCCGGAGCATCGGCTCGCCGCCCGTGAACTTCACGGCGTCGACGCCGTACCCCTCGACGACCTCCAGGAAGCGCACCACGTCGTCGGCGGTCATCTCCTCGTCGCTCGGCTCCATCGGCCCGCGCGTGTCCCCGAGCCCCTCGTTGTGACAGTAGACGCAGTCGAAGTTACACCGGTCGGTGAGCGAGATCCGCACCCCCGTCACCTCCCGTCCGAAGTCGTCCGCGAGTGGGCCGGCCATACGAGTCCGGAGCGACTACGCGCGCTTAAATATCCGGGTCGAACGTGTGGGTGCGTAACACTCAGCGGTTACGTCGCGGCCGTGACTGCGGCGACCGTCGGTTACGAGTCCGGGTTCAGAGCGACAGGCGGAGCCCGTCGGTCGCGGTCCGCACTTCGCCGTCGAACCCCGCGTCGCGGACCCCCTGTTCCATCTCGCGCTCGCGGCCGCCGGTGTGCGGGTAGAGGTGCGAGAGGAGGAGCGTCCCGATCTCCGCGCCCGCGAGCGACTCGCCGAGGCTCGTCGGCCGCGGGTGGTTCGACACGTCGACGTCGTCCGGGAACGAGCAGTCGTGAACCAACAGCTCCGCGCCGTCCGCGAACGACGCCATCCCCGCGAACGCCTCGGTGTCGCCGGAGAGCGCGAGCGGCCCGTCGCTGGCCTCGGCGTCCGAACTCGGCGGCGAGAACCGGTAGGCGAACCCGTCCATCGAGTGGCGCGTCTCGCGCGCGGTCACGTCGAACCCGCCGGCGCTGAACGAGCGCGACGCCGACACCTCGCGGACCGCCAGGTCGATCCGCCCGTCGAGGTAGTCGTGGACGTCGAGCAGGCCGTCGACGAGCGACTTCGTCCCCGCGGGGCCGACGACTTCGAGGTGCTCCTCGCCGGCGAGCCAGCGCGCCTTGAGGAGCGGGAGCAGCGCCGCGACGTGGTCGAGGTGGTGATGGGTCAACAGGACCGTCGAGACGCCCTCGTAGCCCGCGTCCGTCCCGGCGAGCCGCTGGAGGACGCCGCTGCCGCAGTCGACGAGCAGCGACCGGTCGCCGTCGTCGAGGAGGTAGCCGGCCTGCGCGCGGTCGGGGACCGGCATCGCGCTGCCGGACCCGAGCACCGTGAGTTCCATGTCGACCGGTCGCGTCCGGATCCACCTAACTGGCTCGGACGAGCCGGGACCGCGGCCGACGATCGGGGCGTTTCGCTATTTGATGAGGAACACCGGCACCGACGCGTCGTCGGCGACGCGGTCGGAGACGCTCCCGAGCGACCGGATCCGCTCGCGCGGCGACTTCCCCTCCGGGCTCATCACGATCACGTCGATGCCGAACTCGTCGGCGTACTCGACGATCTCCGTGTCCGGCGTCCCGTGCGCGATGTGGGTCTCGACGTCGAGGCCGGCCTCGCTCGCCGCGTCGGCGACCGCGTCGACCGCGGCCTCGCCCTGCGATTCGAGATCCGCGACGACCTCCTCGTGGAGGTCGCCCGAGTTGGCGGTCGTCACCCGCTGGTCGACGACGTACAGCGCGTGGAGCGTCGCGTCGTGGTCCGTCGCGAGCCGTATCGCGTGGTCGAGCGCGCGGTCGACGGCCTCGCTTCCGTCGGTCGGCACAAGGATCTCGTCGTACATGTCTCGGTGTTCGCCCGGCCCGGGCTTAACGGTGGGGCCTCGGTATCGGCGTCCGGGAGCGCCGCGCGCGAGGCGGAGCGGGGAGCGCTACTCGCCCCGCCAGCGGCCGCCGATCTCCTCGCGCCGCATGCTGTTCGCTTCGCCGTCGCGGAAGACGCTGACGCGCCCAGTCTCCTCGCTCAGGGTCACCGTCGCGACGACCTCGGGCCGGACGGAGGTCTCGATCGCGCTCATATGTCGCGACCCCATCCACGGCTCGTAGCTCACGTCGTCGACGAGGTCGGCCTCCTCGTCGCGGGTGCCGAGGTCGCGGAACCGGACCATCTGGCTCTCGATCTCGCCGTCGACGGCGACGACGACGCCGCCGTCCTGCGCGACGCTCACCGACTCGGCGGCGGCCGCGAGCGCGTCGCCGTCGAAGACGGAAGGGGCGGTGTCTCGCGGCCAGCAGTTGTCGCCCATCGGGTCCGCGTACGCGCCGTAGTCGCTGTCGCCGATGACGGCGAAGTAGAGCCCCGGCCCCTTCACGTGCGGCTCCTCCCACCCGTCGAAGGAGACGCTGACGTGCTCGGCGCAGTATGTCAGCCGGTCGACGACCTCGCGCACCCGATCGTGGTCGCCGTAGTCGATGGCGAGGTCGCTCATCGCTGTCTGTCCTCCAGGGGTCGTCCGCCGCGATTGCCGCCGTCGGTCACGAGCGAGCAAACGCGATCCCGGTATATAAGCCGGCCGAGTCGGGCGGGAGCCTACGACCGCCGCCACTCGGTGAACAGCCGCGTGTCGAACCGGTCGGCGCGGACGAGGCCGACGCCGAACGCGGCCGCGACCGCGGCGGGCAGGAGGTTCCCGAACCAGAGGTTGATTCCGCCCCAGAGGATCACGAAGCTCACCATGTCGTCGAGCATGAACTCGCAGTCGCGGAGGCGCTCGCGGATCCCCGCCGCGGCGAAGGCGCGGTCGAGCGTGACGACGGCGACGACCGCGGACAGCACCCACCCGGCGTAGTTCGAGAGGGGGACGCCGTAGAACGCGCCGCCGCCGAAGTCCCAGAAGCCGAGCGACACCGCGCCGGGGTCCAAGACGACGTCCATCGCGACGACGACCGGGATCACCGTCGCCAGCCGGACCCACACGCTGTCGGCCCGCGACCCGAGCAGCAGCAGGCAGAGCAGGTAGGCGTTCATCACGAGCGGGATGAAGAAGACGGGGAGCGCGACCGGCACGCCCCCGAGCATCGGCCCGAGGTCGACCGTGTACGCGAACTCCCCGTACGGCCACCCGGTCGCGACGCCGACCCCTTCGATGAGGTACGTGTACGCGGTCAGCACGCCGATCCAGCCGAGCGCGCGGCGGTCGATCGTCGGCAACACGCCCACGACCAGCGGCGAGCGCATCACGATCACGCCGAACAGCACGAACCACGGGTGGAACGCGAACGGCTCCGGCACCCACCCCTCGGCGCTGCCGACGAGCGCGATCGCCCCCACGAGCGGGAAGACGACCGCGATGGTGAAGCGGTTCTCGCGGACGAGTCGGTCGAGCAGGGCCTCCGCCTCGCGGCGCGTGTCGGGCGCGCGCTCGCGGAGGTCGTCGAGCCCGGAGGCGGTCGTCGCGGCGGCGGCGCCTCCGGTCGCCCCGTCCCCTGCCGAGCCGCCCTCGGCCGATCCCCCGCCGTCGCCGTCGGTCACGGCAGCGCCTCCCAGAGCGGGTACACCCGCCAGAGGCCGCCCATCGACAGCAGCGTGCCGACGACGGTGTTGAGCGCCGGGAACCACCAGTAGGCGCGGTCGACCGAGACCGACGAGCGCGCGACCCACGCGACGAAGACCGGGTACACCCCGAGCAGGGCGCCGAGCCGCGGGTCGACGAGCCAGAACGCGGCGGCCGCGGCGGCCCACGCCGCGAAGCAGTAGCCGTAAGTGCGCCCCTCGCCGAGGAACGTCGCGGTCGTGTCGATCCCCGCCGCTCGGTCCGGTTCGATGTCGGGGATCGCGGAGAACGTGTGCATCCCCATCGTCCAGAGCCACGCGCCGGCGAGCGCCGCGAGCGGCGGGTGCGCTCCCGCGACGGTCGCGTACGCCGCCGCGCCCGGCAGGGCGTACAGCCCGTTCGACAGCGAGTCGAGGAACGGCGTCGTCTTGAAGCGGGCGGGCGGCGCGCTGTAGCCGACCGCGAGGACGAGGAACCCGAGCAGGTACGGCCACGCGACGCGGGGCGTGATCGCGAGCGTCGCGAGTCCGAGGAGGCCCGACGCGACGACCGCGGCGATCACGAACCGGCTCCCTCGCCAGCGCGCCTCGCGGCCCTCCTTCTTCGGATTCAGCACGTCGATGTCGGCGTCGAACACGTCGTTGACGCCGTAGAGGAACACGTTCGCGGGGACGAGGAAGTAGGCGGCGAGCGCGATCGTGACGGGCGTGAATAGTCCGCTCACGGCGTCGATGCCGTAGGTGACGCCGACCGCGACGGGGCCGGCGAGGTAGAGCCAGAAGCGCGGCCGCGACAGCACAAACAGGTAGCGGAGCCCCTCGCTCCCGGTCCCGGCGGGCCGCTCCCGATCCTCCCCGGGGGAGTGAGGCTGCTCGTCCTCGGCGGATCGGTTCTGGTCGCTCACGGCGGAGATCACACGTCGTCGTCGGCCATCGCTTCCGCGGTCAGCCCCCCGCTGATGAGGCACATCGGGACGCCGATGCCGGGCGTCGTCGTCGACCCCGTGAAGTAGAGCCCGTCGACCGCGTCGGAGGTGTGCGGCGGGCGGAGCAGCGAGGTCTGGGTGAGCGTGTGCGCTAAGCCGAGCGCGCTGCCCGCGTAGCTGTTGTACCGGTCCGCGAAGTCGTCGACGGAGAACGTCTCCTCGACGACGATCCGGCCGCGGAGGTCGGTGTCGGTGTTCTCGGCGATGTCGTCGATGACGAGGTCGCGGTAGCGGTTGCGGATCTCCGGGGTGTCCGCAAGGCCGGGCGCGATCGGAACGAGCGCGAAGAGGTTGCTGTGGCCCTCCGGCGCGACCGTGTCGTCGGTCTTCGAGGGGACGCAGAGGTAGTAGGCGGGGTCGTCTGGCCACTCGGGGTCGTCGAAGATCTGCGCGAAGTGCCCGTCCCAGTCGGTGGGGAGGACGAGCGTGTGGTGTTCGAGGTTCGGCACGTCGCCCTCGACGCCGAGGTACAGCAGGAACGCGGAGGGGGCGTACGTCCGCGACTCCCAGTACTCCTCGGTGTACTGCCGCTTGCGCTCGGGCAGCAGCTCCTGTTCCGTGTGCGCGTAGTCGGCGTCGGAGACGACGCGGTCGGCGAGGTAGCGCTCGCCGTTCTCGGTGTCGACCGCGAAGGCGCCGTACCGGCCCTCGATGCCGGTCACCTCGGCGTCGGTGACGAACTCGACGCCGAGCTCCTCGGCGAGCTCGACGATGCCGTCGACGACGGCGCCGATCCCGCCCTCGGGGTAGTAGACGCCCATGTTGTAGTCGACGTGGCTCATCAGGTTGTACAGCGCCGGCGTGTTCGTCGGCGAGCCGCCGAGGAACACGAGCGTGTACTGCATCAGCTGCTGGAGCTTCGGGTGGTCGAAGTAGTCCTCGACGTGCCCCTGCATCTTGCCCAAAAGCGAGAGCCCCCACGAGTAGCGGAGGACGTCTTTGTCCACGTAGTCGCGCAGCCGCGGGCGGTCCTCGTACACGAAGTGCTCCATCCCGATCTCGTAGGTGCGCTGAGACTCCTCGAGGTACGCGTCGAACGCCTCGCCCGCGCCGGGCTCGTACGACTCGAATATCTCCCTGTTCTCCTCGCGGTCCGGCAGCACGTCGACCTTGTCCCCGTCCTTCCAGAACACCCGGTAGTGCGGGTCGAGCCGCTCCAGCTCGTAGAACTCGTCGGGCGACCGGCCGAAGTGGCCGAAGAACCGCTCGAACACGTCCGGCATCAGGTACCACGACGGCCCCATGTCGAACCGGAAGCCGTCGACTTCGAGCCGGCTGGCGCGCCCGCCGAGCTGCTCGTTCTTCTCCAGCAGCGTGACGTCCGCGCCGGCGTCCGCGAGGTAACAGGCCGTCGAGAGGCCGCCGAATCCGCCGCCGATCACGACGACGGACTCGCCGGCGACGCCGTCGATGTCCGGGACCACGTCCATACGCGATCGTAGGAGCGGCGACGGTATAAATCCGGTCAGACGCGCCGCGGAAACGTCCCGAACGTGTCCGGGACGCCGGGCGAGGCGGGAGACCCGCTCCGCCGGTCCCGGCCCGAGTGGATACCACTAAGTCGCCGACGCGCGTACCGGGTTCCACATGGACCTGACGGTCGCGATCACCGGCGCAACGAGCGGGATCGGGAGAGCCGTCGCCGAGGCGTTCGTCGACGAGGGGGCGTTCGTCGCCGTCTCCGGACGCGACGGCGCGGCCGTCGATCGCACCGTCGCGGCGCTGAACGGCGAGGGCGACGACGCGGGCGACACGGAGGCTTCCGAAGACGGCGACGGCTCGGACGGAGACGAGGCCGACGAGACCGCGGCCGAGCGCGGCACCGCCTGGGGCGACCGCGTCGACGTGCGCGACGAGTTCGACCTCGAGCGCTTCTTCGAGCGTATCGCCCGCGAGGCCGGCCCGGTCGACGTCGTGTTCGCGAACGCCGGCGTGTTCCACGGCGCGCCGGGCGAGAGCCCGACGACCGAGCTCTCGTACGCCGACTACGACGACACGATGCGCACGAACGCGCGCGGCGTGTTCGCGACGATCACCGAGGCCGTCCCCCACCTCGCCGACGACGCGCGCGTCGTCGTCCCGTCGGGCGCGGTCGCGGCCGAGTCGAAGCCCGGGATGGGCGCGTACGCGGTGTCGAAGGCGGCCGCCGAGGCGGTCGCGCGCGGCTTCGCCGCGGACCTCAACGCGACGGTCGGCGTCGTCGACCCCGGCCTCGTCGCGACGGACCTCACTGGGAAGGAACGCGCACGCGACCCCGAGAGCGTCGCGCCGCTTTTCGTCTGGGCCGCCACCGAGGCGCCCGCCGAGGACCTGAACGGCGAGCGGCTGGGACTTCGGGAGTGGAAGTCCGCGACGCGATAAGAGTGGATTGAGTTCGGGTCGGCGACGACGGTCGCGAAGGCCTCAGTCGTTTGTTTATAAATATCTGTTCGCAGATCGGCGGCAGACACCGCCAAAGCCCCAGCCGCACGCTTATAAATGGCTGCTGGCGGGTCGGCGTCAAACACCTCCAAAGCCCCAGCCGCGAGGCGGGCGCACGCTCGCTGCGCTCCTCGTCACTCGCTGCGCTCGTTCCTGTGGTGCTTGCGTCGCCTGCGCCCGCCTCGCGACTGCCCCTTTGAGTCCCGCCCCGCACAGCGACCGCACCTCACACCTCCCCAGCCTCGTCGGTCGCCGTCGCTTCGCTCAGCGACCGACTCCCTCGCGCGTGCTGGCTCGCGGCCTTCGGCCGCTCGCAGGCACGCGCCACCGCGGTTGTTATTTATAAATAAATGTCGCCGCCGCTCGTCGGTATTTAAATACCACATCGTCGATTCCGCGCTCGACCACCGAGAATTATCCCGCGGTCGGTCGAAGGTGGGGTATGCCACTCGCGGACCCCGACCTCTCGGGCTCGACGGCGTTCATCACCGGAACGACTCGCGGCATCGGCAAGCAGCTAGCGCTCGCGCTCGCCGACCACGGGTGTAACATCGTCTCGACGGGCAAGACGACGGACGACGACGACTCCGAGCTGGCGGGATCGATCGAGCAGACGGCTCGCGAAGTGCGCGAGCGCGGGCCCGAGGCGCTCGCGCTCGAACTCGACCTCCGCGACGAGGACCGGGTCGACGAAGTCGTCGAGGAGGCGATCGATCGCTTCGGCGAGGTCGACATCGTCATCAACAACGCGAGCGCGATCCAGCTGGCGAACGTCGCCGACCTGCCGGCCGACCGCTTCGACCTCCTGACCGACGTGAACGTCCGCGGGACGCACCTCGTCGCGCACGCCTTCGCCGACCACCTCGCGGACCTCGACGAGGCGTGGCTGCTGACGAACGCCCCGCCGGTCACGACCGACCGCTCGCCGGGCAAGGCGCCGTACGCGTGGTCGAAGCTCGGGATGTCGTTCGTCACGCTCTCGCTCGCCGAGGAGCTGGCGAGCGACGACGTCGGCTGCAACACCTTCTGGCCGGTGACGACGATTGACACCCGCGCGACGCGCTACTTCGGGCTCGGCACCGAGGACGACTGGCGCACCCCCGAGATCGTCTCCGACGCCGTCCTCGAAATCCTCGCGCGCGACCCGGCGGAGTGTACGGGCGAGAGCTTCTACGACGAGGACCTACTCCGCGAGGCTGGCGTCACCGACTTCTCGGAGTACAACCTCACCGAGGGCGACCCGGCGCCGATGTCGGCGCGGCTGTTCGCACCCGAGTTCGAACGCGAGTGGTGAACGAGCCGGACGGGTCGGTCCGGCCGCGTTCGCCTCAGTCCGTCACCGCCTCCCGGATCGCCGCGGTCGCCGCCGCCGGGTCCTCGGCGGCCGTGATCGCCGACAGGACCGCGACGCCGGTCGCGCCCGCCGCAACCACCGGCACCGCGTTCCCCGCGTCGATGCCGCCGATCCCGATCACCGGAATCTCGACCGCGTCGGCGACCGCGGCGATCCGCTCGACGCCGATCCCGTCGCGGTCGCCGGAGACGTCCTTCGAGTCGGTGCCGTAGACGGCGCCGACGCCGAGGTAGTCCGCGCCCGCCGCCTGGGCCGCCTCCGCCTGCTCGACCGTCGAGGCGGAGACGCCGACGACGGCCTCCTCGCCCAGCTGTTCGCGGGCGACCGCGACCGGGAGGTCCGACTGGCCGAGGTGGACGCCGTCGGCGTCGACCGCGGCGGCGAGGTCGATCCGGTCGTTCACCACGAGCGGGACGCCCGCCTCGGCGGTCAGCTCGCGGAGCCGAAGCCCCGTCTCGTAGCGCTCCCGCGCACTCGCCGCTTTGTCGCGGAGCTGGACGACGTCAACGCCACCGTCCAGCGCGGCCGCGACCACCTCCGGCGTCGTGCGCCCCGCGGAGCGGCTCGTCGCCGTGACGAGATACGTCTGCCACCCGCCGATATTCATGCGTGGTACAAGCGGATAGTCAGGTGAAAACGGTTGCGCTCCGCGGACGGGCGAGCCCGGGGACGCGGGTCGGACGGACAGACACAAGCCCGCCCGGTCCGTACCGCGGTCCAATGTTATCCCGGCTCCGGAACGGCGCCGCCCGCGTCGGCGAGGCGGTCGCGGGCGCGCTCGACCGGGCCGGCGTCATCGACCGATCGCGGCTCGACGAGACGATGGGACTCGCGTGGCCCCGGATCGTGACGGGGTTCGCGATCATGTCGAAGAACACCGTCGACCTCGCCGTGATCGGGTACGCGCTCGGCGTCTCGGCGGTCGCCGGGCTCGGGTACGCCTTCGCGTTCTGGCAGCTCGCGAAGTTCGTCTCCATCGGACTCGCGGGCGGCACCGTCTCGCTCGTCTCGCAGAACTACGGCGGCGACGAGAGCGAGCGGGCGGGATTGGTCGTCAAGCAGTCGCTGCTCGTGGCCGCGCTGCTCGTCGCGCCGATCGTCGCGGGCTACGTCCTCGGCGCGGAGCGGCTGATCGGCCTCGTCGGCGGCGACGGGGCGGCGCTGTCCGCGGGGACGACCTACCTCGTCGTGACGGCGCCAGCGCTCGCCTTCGAGTTCTTCAACATGATCGCCAGCCGGACGTACGCCGGCGTCGGCGACACCCGCACCCCGATGGTCGCGCGCGCCGGCGGCGCGATACTGAACGTCGTCCTCACGACGTGGCTCGTCCTCGGCGCGGGACTGGGCGTGTTCGGCGCGGGGCTCGGCACCGCGGTCTCCATCGCCGCCGTCGGGCTCGTCCTCGCGTGGGGGATGTCCGGCCGGTCCTACTTCGGTCGCGGCGCCTCGCCCGTCCCGGTCGGGGTCTCCGGGCCGTGGCTCGACGCGGGGCTCACCCGACAGCTGCTCCGCGTGTCCGCACCGCTCATCGCGCGGCGGGTTGCCGAGGGTGTCGTCGTCTTCCCCCTCCTCTGGATCGCGTCGTCGTTCGGCTCCGCGACGGTCGCCGCCCTGGAGGTCGGCCGCCGCGTCAGGGCCCTGCTCGGCTCGTTCAGCTGGGGGTTCTCGATCGCCGCGAGCACGCTCGTCGGCCAGCGGCTCGGCGCGGGCGAGGAGTCGCTCGCGACCGCGTACGGCCGCGACGTGATCGCCCTGTCCGCGGTCGTCTACGTCCTCGCGTCTGCCGCGGTGATCCTCGCCGCCGCGCCGATCGCCGGCGTGTTCGTCGACGACCCGGCCGCGGTGAGCGCGACGGCGGCGTTTGTCGTCGCCGCCGCGGTCTCGGCGGTCCCGCTCGGCGTCGACGGCTCGATCACGGGGTCGCTGCGCGGCGCGGGCGACACGCGGTGGCCCTTCGTCGCGTCGATGATCGGGCTGTACGCGTTCGCGCTCCCGGTCGCGCTGGTCGGGCTCGTCACGCCGCTCGGCGTCGGCGGCCTCTACGCGGCGCTGGTGGCGGAGAAGCTCGTGCCGGCCGGACTGAACGGCTACCGGTTCCGCTCGAACCGCTGGCAGGCGGTCAGCCGGCAGTACCGGCCCGACGCGGGCGACGCGGAGGAAGAGGTCGGGTGAGGCCTACTCGTCGGCGGCGACGTCCTCGATCACTTCGACGCTCCCGGTGAGCTGCCGGTGGACGTACGGCATGTCGATGCCGGCGTCGTCGAACGCCTCCTTCACCGCGGTGACGTACTCGGAGCGCACGCGGACGAAGTCGCCGCGGTCGGGGTCGGCGATCCACCAGCGCGACTGGAGCCCGACGGCCGAGTCGCCGAGCTCGACGAGCCGGACCGAGACGCCGGGGTCGTCGAGGATCTCCTCGTGGGCCTCGGCCTTCTCGACGATGATGTCGGTCGCCGTCTCGATGTCGTCGTCGTACCCGATCCCGAAGACGAACTTCTGTCGGAGCGTGTCGTAGGCGACGGGGTTCGTCACCGCGCTGTTCGCGAGGTCGCCGTTCGGCACCGTCACCAGCTCGTTGTCGAACGTCCGGACCCGCGAGACGCGAAGGTCGATCTCCTCGACGCGACCGGAGTTGCCGCCCCACTCGATCCAGTCGCCGACCGCGAACGGCTTGTCCTTGAGGATGAACACGCCGGCGACGAAGTTCCCGAGGAGGTCCTGCGCGGCGAAGCCGACCGCGAGCGCGATGGCGCCGCCGAACACCGCGAACGCCGAGAGGAAGCTCCCGTAGCCGGCCACGGCGAAGCCGATCGCGATCGCGGCCACCCAGATGACGGCGTTGAGGACGTTCGTCCCGAGGCTCAACACGGCCTCGTCGAACCCGCGCGACCTGACGACCCGCCGGAGCCCGGGAATCAGGACGAGTCTTCCGAGCAACAACACGGCGAGGAAGCCGGCGACGAACCGGAGCGCCGTGGTCGCGAGCGCCGCCACGTCGACCGCGTTCGTGATCGCGTCGAACTGTAAGGGAGCCATCAGAGACCCTTTCACGAGACTATATAAAGAAGCTACTGGCAGCGCGGTTGTTTACGTCCGGCGCGAGGCGTCGATCGCCCCGAAGCGGCGGCGCGTCAGTCGCTCCGAACCGCGAGCGGCCCGTCGCCGCGCGCGACCGCTCGCAGCCGGCGCCCGTGGACGTCGTCCGCGACGATCCGTTCTCGGACCGTCGGCGGGATCCACGCCTCGCGACCGTCGGGCTCCGGGGCGGGGTCGACGCCCGCGGGCCGGATCTCGTCAGGGAGGAACCGCGCGTACGTCGGGAGGCGCTCGCGGAGGGGGACGCCGCCGGCGTCCGCCACCGCTTCGAGCTCCCCGTGGTCTGGCCACTCGTACGCCGGGTTGATGTAGTCGTCCGTCACCGGCGAGACGCCGCCGAGGTCGTCGATCCCGCAGTCGACGAGGTCCGCCGCCGGCGAGAGGTTCGGCGGCACCTGAACCGACACCTCGGGCGGGAGCGCCGCGCGGGCCATCGCCACGACTCGGCGCATCGTCGCGAGGTCGGGCTTCGGGAAGTCGGAGCGCTCGTTGGGGACGACGTTCTGCACGATGACCTCCTGGACGTGACCGTGTCGCTCGTGGAGCTCGCGGATCGCGAGCAGGCTCTCGGCGCGGTCGCGCCAGTCCTCCCCGATCCCGACCAAGATTCCGGTGGTGAACGGGACGCCCTGCCGACCCGCCGCGCGGATCGTATTGAGCCGCTGGCCGGGCGTCTTCCGGCGGCCACCGCTGTGCGCGTCGACGTCGGCGGTCGTCTCCAGCATGACGCCCATCGACGCGTTCACCTCGCGGAGGTCGGCGAACTGGCCCTCGGTCAGGTCGCCGGGGTTCGAGTGGGGGAGCAGCCCCTCCTCCAAGGCGATCTCGCAGGCCCGGTAGAGGTAGTCGTGGACCGAGTCGAACCCCCACTCCGCGAGCGTCTCGTGGACCTCGGTGTACCGCTCGTCGGGGGCGTCGCCGAAGGTGAAAAGCGCCTCCGTACAGCCCGCGTCGGCGCCGACGCGGCACTGCTCGCGCACCTCCTCGGGCGACAGGAGCGACGCCTCCCCGGGAACGTCGTAGTAAGTGCAGTACGTACAGGTGTACCGGCACGCCGTCGTGAGCGGGATGAAGACGTTGCGCGCGAAGGTGAGCCGGTCGGCGGCGTCGACGTCGGTCGGGCGGACCGAGAGCAGCCGCTCGACCGCCCGCTCGTCGACCGTCACGTCGACGTCGTACTCGTCGGCTCCGGCGAACACGGCCGTCACTCGCGGTCGGCGTTTAAAAAGAATCGCGGTTGCGGATCCCTCGACGACACCGGATCCGGTTACGCCGCGGCCGGCCGACACGGGTCGGACAACAGAGCCGGCCTCCGCGCGAGAGGGGACGCGCGGTTCGGGTCGGAAGCGAGCCGAAAAGCCGATAACCCGCGTCTCTCGACGATGAAGCCATGCCCTCCCGACGATCCGCGCTTCGGGCAGCCGGTGCCGCCGCGGCCGGCGCCTTCGCCGGCTGTTCGCGGCTCCGCTCGCGCGGCGCTCGAATCGACGTGACCGTGTTCAACCAGACGGACGCACCCTACACCGTCGAAGTAGCGTTCTACGGCGACGACGGTGCGACGGAGGCCGCGGCGAGAGCGTTCAGTTCGTCGTTCGACGTCGGGCCCGACGGGGAGGCGACGGCCGAGGGAGTCGTCGACGCGGGACGGTATCTCGTCCGCTATCGCGCGTACGAAGAGAACTCGACGCTGACCGACGAGGGTCACGTTCACTTCGTCCCGTCGGGGGACGAGACGGAGGCCCTTCCCTTCGACATCCAAGAAACGGGCGAGTTGACTCGGCGGTGACCTCACTGTCGCGTCACTGACCGCGGACGGGGCGGGAGGCGCGCGGCGCGGTTCGGCGGCGCCTCACTCTCGAACCGCCGCCACGCGCCCCTCTTCCGCGTCGAGCGCGAAGCCGGCCTCGCGGAGCCACGCCGCGGCCCGTCCCTCGCCGTGGATCAGCACCTCCGCGAGGTCGGCCGGCTCGTCGACGTCGGTGCCGAGCCGATGGGAGTCGACCGTCCTGAACGCCGCGTCGATTTCGCTCGCGATCTCGCGGTGGTCGAGGTACGACGCGCCGTGGTAGTCGACCCAAAAGTCCGGGTGCGAGGCCACGAACGCGTTCGTGCCGCCGCCGCGGCCCGGCGCCACGGCCACGTCCGCGTCGCGGCCGGCCTCGAACAGGCGGTCGAGCGCGGCCGGCGTCGCGAGCGCGAGGTCGGCCATCACGACGGCGACCGGCTCAACTGCTCCTCCGCGTTCGCTGTCCGCTCCCAGCCGCGCGTCCAGCGCCGCGTTCACCGCGTCCGTCAGTGGGCGGTCGTCGACGGTGACCGGCGAGTCGACGTCGACCGGGTCGGTGGCGAGGACGCGCGGCTCGCCGCCGGCGGCCGCGACCGCGTCGAGTACGTCGTCGAGCATCGCCCGCGCGAACGCCGCCCGCTCGTCTGCCGAGAGGACGTCCGAGAGTCGGGACTTCGGGCGGTCGGTCGAAAAGGGGACGATGACCTCCATCGCAGCGGACGGCGGGCCCTAGAACAGGGATTCCAGCTCGTCGCTGTCGTCGCTGACGAGCTCGTCGAGGTTCTCGTCGCTCTCCTCGCGGATCTCGTCGAGGTTGTCCTGCGCCTCGATGGCGACCTGCTGGAGCTCCTTGATCCGCGGGACGTTCGTGACGCCCGCGAGCAGGATGACGGTCGCGACGAAGCCGGCGCCGCGGTACGGGTAGTCCCCGCCCCGGACCTCCATCGAGCCGGTCTGCTCTTCGAGCCACTTCCGCCCGCGCTCGATACCCTTCCGGTTGAGGTACTCCGGCGGGCCAGCGAGCACGAGGAGCGCGCGCTCGGCGCCCTCGATCTCGCAGGGGAGCGTGAGCCGGCCGAGCGCCGCCTTGCGCACGAGGCTGGTGATCCGGTTCGTGGTGTGGGCGCTGTCGAGCTCCTCGTCGTCGCCGTCGTCGCGCAGCCGCGAGAGCAGGCCGCCCGAGGAGCGCTCCTCGACCTCCTCCTCCGCGTAGCCGACCGTGGAGACGCCGCCGCCGGAGAGCGTGTTGATGATCTCCGAGGAGTCGACGACGCTCTCGGCGACCTCCTGGCCCTGCTGGATCTCGCCGGCGCCGAAGAGGATGCCGAACCGACGGACGATCTCCTCGTTGATCTCCTCGTAGCCGCCCTGGACGGACTCGCCCGTCTTCCGCCAGGCGTCGTTGTCGAACACCATCAGGTTGTCCACCTCGCGGACGAACGTCTGGAACGAACGGGCCGCGTTGAGGGTGTAGATGCCCCCTTCGTCGCTGCCCGGCAGGATGCCGAGCCCGTAGACCGGCTCGGTGTAGATCCGCTTGAGGTGTTTCGCGAGCACCGGCGCGCCGCCGGAGCCCGTCCCGCCGCCGAGCCCGGCGACGACGAGGAAGGCGTCGACCTCGTGGACCGGGATCGAGTCGATCGCCCCCTGGACCTCGTCGATGTCCTCCTCGGCGATCTCCGCGCCCAGTTCGTTGTCAGCGCCGACGCCGTGGCCCTTCACGCGCGACTGGCCGATGAGGACGCGCTGGTCCTCGGCGATGTGTTCGAGCCCCATGAGGTCCGCCTTCGCCGTGTTGACGGCCGCTGCGGCCCGAACGATCTCGGAGCCCGTCCGCTTATCGTACTCCAAGAACTTGTCGACGACTTTGCCCCCCGCCTGTCCGAATCCGATCATTGCGAGTTTCATCGTGTGCTCCCTCCGCGTTTGAACTGAACAGAACGCGATCTCGTATATAAGCCTTCGGTTGCGGTTACCAGCGTTGAGATTAGGACAGTTGACACGTTCGTTCTCCGGCTCATCGGATCCCGAGGTGTTCGCCGAGCGTGGTCAGTTCGGCCGTGTCGACGCCGAACGCGCCGACGTCGTTGTCGGCGGTCGTGTTGTCGAACTTCAGCGAGCGGTACTGGTCCGCGCCCATCGGGAACCCGGGGACCGCGCCGAGGACCGAGAGGCCTATCTTCGCGAGCGGCATCGGGAGCGGGACGATGGTGACGCCCTTCTTTTCCGCCTCGTAGACGAGGTCCGTCACCTGCCGGAGCGTGAGCACCTCCGGCCCGCCGACCTCGTACGTCTCGCCGGCGTGCTCGCCGTCGGTCACCGCGGCGGCGATCATCGGCACGAGGTCCTCGACGTGGATCGGCTGGAACCGTGTCTTCCCGCCGCCCGGAAGCGGGTACAGCGGGACGCCCGGCGCGAACATCCCCTTCAGCCGCTTGGTGAACGAGACGAACTCCCCGCCCTCGCCGAAGACGACCGAGGGGCGGAATATCGTCCAGTCGAGGCCGCTCTCGCGGACGATCTCCTCGGCCTCGCCCTTCGCGCGGATGTAGGCGGTGTCGCCGTTCGGGTCCGCGCCGAGCGCGCTCAGCTGGACGAAGCCGTCGACCCCGCCGTCCTCGGCCGCGCGGACGAGGTTCTCGGTCCCGCCGCGGTGGATCCGGTCGTGCATCCGGTTGCCGCCGTCCGGTTCGAACAGCGGCGAGAGCGCGACGAGGTTCACGACCGCGTCGTGGCCGTCGACGGCCGACGCGATGGAGTCGTAGTCGGTCACGTCGCCGGTGACGCCCGTCACGCCCTCCGGCGCCTCCTCGGGCGATCGCGAGAGCGCGGTCACCGCGTGGCCGTCGTCCGCGAGCGCGCGACAGAGGTACGACCCGATGAACCCGGTCCCGCCGGCTACCAACACTTTCATGCGAGTCTTATCGCGTGGAAGCCCCGTAAACCTACCGCGGCGTCAGACGCTCCGGAAATTCGACGCATCGGCGGCTGACGTTGACGGGAACGGCCGGACTACTCCTCCTCCTCCTCGGGAACCGGGACCGTCAGCACCGGGACGGGAGCAGTCCGGAGGGTGCGCTCGGCGACGCTCCCCAGCAGGTACCGCCCCACGCCGGTCCGGCCGTGCGTCCCCATCGCCACGAGGTCGACGCCGGGGTCGTCGACGTACGCCCGGATCCCGCGCGCGGCCGAGGAGGCGACCTCGACGGCGCCGACCGCCTCCAGCCCGGCAGCCTCGACGCGTTCGACGCCCTCGGCGACCGCGTCGTCGGCGTACTCCGAGAGGACGTCCACCTCGACGTGGTCCCCGATACCGATCCCGCCGGTGTCGACGACCGAGAGGACGTGGACCGTCGCGCCCGCCCGCTCCGCGATCGGGAGCGCGCGGTCGAGCGCGGCGGTCGCGGCAGGGCTCCCGTCGGTCGGCACCAGGACGTCCTCGTACGGATACGGGACGGTCTCGTCGCCCGGGCGGAGCGCCAGCACCGGTACGGGCGACTGCCGGACGACGCGCTCGGTCGTGCTGCCGACGAGGTGTTCGACCCCCTGCCGCCCGCGCGTCGACATCGCGACGAGGTCGGCGTCGAGCTCCTCGGCGTACGAGGCGACCGTCTCGGGCACGCCCCCCTGCCGGACGGCCGTCTCCGCGTCGACGCCGCGGTCGGCGGCGCGGGCCGCCGCCTCCTCGACGATCGACTCGCCCTCCCGTTCCAGCACGTCGACCACGTCGCCGCCGATCCGGGTCACGCTGTCGCGGGTCGTGTCCGCGACGTGGAGGAGCTGAACCGTCGCGCCGTGGTCGGCGGCGATCGCCAGCACGTGCTCGAGGGCCGCCGCGGCCGCGTCGCTGCCGTCGGTGGGGACGCAGATCCGGTCGTACATACGCCCCCGGTCGCGCCCGCGGGTGAAAAACGCTCGCGTCGTCGCGCCGGCGGGGTCGCCCGCTCCCGTTCACGGCCGAACTCGCTCGGCGCCGTTACGCCGCGTCCCCATTGGGCGAACCCTCACCGTCGCCGTCGTCCGCCGACTCCGAGGGATCGTCGCGCCGCGTGACGCGTACCGTCGAGATGCGCGCGCCGTCGACCGCGGTGACCTCGAAGGCGTACGCCTCGGTCTCCGCGACGTCGCCGACCTCCGGGGACCGCCCGATGCGGTCGAGGACGAACCCGCCGAGCGTCTCGTAGCCGTCGCCGCTGAGGTCGGTGCCGAGCGCGTCGTTGACGTCGAGGAGCGCGACCGAGCCGTCGGCCTCGTGCGTCCGGTCGCCGGTCCGCCGGATCGTGTGCCGGCCGTCGGCCACGTCGAACTCGTCCCGGAGGTCGCCGACGAGCGCCTCGGCGACGTCCTCGACCGTGGCGATCCCCTCGAAGGCGCCCCACTCGTCGATCACCGCCGCCATCTGCCGGCGCTCGTCGCGGAACTGGACGAGGAGGTCGCTCGCGCTCGTCGTCTCCGGGACGACGAGGATCTCTCGGGCGAGGTCGCTCGCGGTCGCGCTGTCGTCGCCCGTCTCGGTCACGCGCAGCACGTCCTTCACGTCCACGAAGCCGACGACGCGGTCGGCGTCGTCGTTCTCGACGACCGGGTACCGGGTGTGGCCCGCCTCGAGGACCGTCTCGCGGATCGCCGAGAGCGACGCGTCCGCGGGCAGCGAGACGACGTCCGGGCGGGGGACCATCAGCTCGCGGGCCGCGGTGTCGTCGAGCTCGAAGACGCCCTCGATCATGGCGACCTCGGACTCGTCGACGTGGCCGGCCTCCCCCGCGCGGGCCAGCACGCGCCGTATCTCCCGCTCTTCGAGCGTCTCGTCGCTCTCCGAGGCGGGCGGTACGCCGATCAGGCTCGTGAACGCGTTCGCGGTGCCGTTGAACACCGCGATGCCGGGCGAGAAGATCAGGTACGAGAGCTTCATCGGCGGCGCGAGCAGAAGCGAGATCCGCTCGGCCTGCGCGATGGCGATCGTCTTCGGCGCGAGTTCGCCGAAGACGACGTGGAGGAAGGTGATGAAGGAGAACCCGATCGCGAACGCGACGAGGTGGACCAGCCCCTCGGGCAGGAGCGGGCCGAGGACGGGCTCGATGAGCGCCGCGACGGCTGGCTCGCCGATCCACCCCAGTCCGAGCGACGCGAGCGTGATCCCGAGCTGCGTCGCCGCGAGGTAGTCGTCGAGGTTGGTCATCACCTCCTGGAGCGTCTCCGCGCCCGCCTTCCCGTCCTCGACCAGCTGGTCGACCGAGGTGGCCCGTATCCTGACGAACGCGAACTCCGAGGCGACGAAGAAGCCGTTCAGGACGACCAACACGAGGGCGGCCGCCACCCGCGAGAGCGAGACGGCGATCGCTACCATCCGTCTCCCCCGAGCGCGCGTGGTGCTGACGAGTCGTCGACCATGCCGGCCGTTCGGGGAGGGGTCACTAAAAAGGGCCGTCGGGCGGACCCGCGCTCGGACCGAGGGGGGCTCGGACGCACGGACCGGACCCGCGCCGTTTATTCCTCGCCACGGCGGAACGCCACCATGCTGATCACGCTGGAGGGGCTCGACGGCAGCGGTAAGACGACGGTCTGGGAGGCGCTCCAGGACGTGTACCCCGACGCGACGTTCACCCGCGAACCCACCGACAGCTGGTACGGCGAGGCGGTGGGGCGCTCGATGGGCGACCCGGACGCCGACCCGCTCGCGGAGCTGTTCTTGTACACCGCCGACCACGCGAACCACCTCTCGGAGACGGTGCGGCCGGCGCTCGCCGACGGCGACCTGGTGATCTCCGACCGCTACTCGGACTCGCGGTTCGCCTATCAGGGGGCGACGCTCGCGCGCGCCGACGCCGGAATCGAGCGACCGGTGGAGTACGTCCGCGGGATCCACGCCGCGTTTTCCCGCCCGCCGGACGCGACGATCTACCTCGATCTGGACCCGAAGACCGCGGCCGAGCGCGCCGGCCGGACCGACAAGTTCGAGCGCGACGGCTACCTCGCGGCCGTGCGCGACAACTACGAGCGCCTGATCGACGCCGACCCCGGACGGTTCCACCGCGTCGACGCCACGCGCGCGCCGGAGGACGTGGTGGCGCGGGTCGAGGAGGTCGTGGCCGGATTGGTCGACCGCTGAAGCCGTCTCGTTCGAGCGTTCTCAGCGGTATCCGGAGTTCTCAGCGCGAGTCCGAGGGCTCTCAGCGCGTGTCCGGCAGCTCGTACTCGTCGGGCGACGGGACGTAGAGGTAGTCGATCGCGACGCCGAGCGCCAGCGGGAGCGCGACGAGCAGCGCCAGCAGGATGGTCGAGCTCCCGACGTTGATCCCGGTCCCGACGCCGAGCGCGCCCGTGAACACGAGCGTCGAGACGAGCAACAGCAGGGGAGTCAACACGAGGGTGTACACGACCGACCCCCACGACGTCGAGAGCTGAATCCGGAAGAAACGGGTCGCGA
Organism: Halorubrum distributum JCM 13561; assembly: GCF_000337395.1. Taxonomy (NCBI): domain Archaea; kingdom Methanobacteriati; phylum Methanobacteriota; class Halobacteria; order Halobacteriales; family Haloferacaceae; genus Halorubrum; species Halorubrum distributum. The sequence goes on along the minus strand of NZ_AOJF01000057.1, from coordinate 70,685 downwards.
CACCGGCGAGGAACGTGTGGAACGCCACCAAGGCGAGGAGGCTGCCGAACCCGAACAGCGCGAGCATGGTCGCCGTACGGACCGCCGACACTTCCCCCTATCGGCCGCAGCCCGGCCGCCGCCCCGTCGGCCCGGCCGGCCCTCCCGCTGACCGGCCCGCGGTCCCTCAGACCGGCCCGCCGCCGCCCTGCTGGCGCGCGGCCGAGAGCAGGTCCGAGACGGGCGCCGTGTACTCGTAGCCGGGGATGACGCCCTGAACGTACGTCCCCTCGACGAAGTCGATCAGCGCGCCCGCGTCGTCGACCCCGCGCCGCTCGTTGATGTCGGCGAGCTCGTAGATGACCGCGATCTCGTCGCCCTCGCGCTCGACGACGGGATCGAACTCCCGCCGTTTCCGGGTGACGCCGCCGACGTCGACCGCGCGGCGCTCGAACGTGTCGGCCCAGCCGTCCTCGACCACGTCGGCGACCTCGTCGGCGGTGACAGCCGACAGCGTCGGCACGCGGACGGCGACCGTGAACTCGACTCTCCCCTCTTCGGCCGGCTCGGCGCGGACGCGCCCGTCGAACGCGGTCGTCGTCGAGACCCAGCCGTCGCCGTCGCGCTCGAAGGAGCCGTGGTCCGCGAACGCCCGCCGGACCCGGTCGGGGAGTTCGTCGGTCGGCCCGTCGCCCTCGCCGTCGGCGTTCTCGGCGTCGTCGCCCTCGGTTTCGCGCATACCGATCCGGAGGCGACGCGCCCTGAAAAGCCGCTCGCGTCGCCCGCGCGGGTCCCGCCCTCGGCGTCGTGGCGGACCTCGTCGCCCGCGTCACCGATACGGGCACAGCGAGCCGGTACGTCGGTCCCTTTTGTGCGTCGACCGCCGAGACCGGGTATGGCAGACACCTTTCGGTCCACGGAGGGACTGATCGACGCGCTCGCGGACGCCGAGTTCGAGCGGCCGCCGGCGCTCGTCAGCAACGCGCACATCACCGGGCTCGGCGTCGCTCGCGCGCTCGACGCCCACGACGTGCCAGTGATCGCGCTCGACCGGGCCAGCGGCGACGCCGGCGACGGGGGCGCCGAGAACGGGACGGTCACCCACGACGGGCTCGCGCCGCCGTCGGACGCGGTCGACTTCGCCGGCGCGGTGACGTACCCGCTCGACGACCTCGACGGGTTCCGCGAGGACGTGGAGGCGATCGTCGACGCCGCGGGCACCGAGGCGGTCGCGTTCGGCTGTATGGACGAGTGGGCGCTGTCGTACGCCGAGGCCGACCCCGACGGCGTGCGGCTCCCCTTCGCCGGCAGCGACACGCTCGACGACGTGTTGAACAAGTCGGAGCTGTACGCGACCTGCGAGCGGCTCGGCGTCCCCTACCCGGAGACGTACCGCTTGGCCGAGACCGCAGCCGCGGGGACGCGCGAGGCGGACGCGACGGTCGACGAGGCCGCGGCGGCGCTCGGCTTCCCGCTCGTGGTGAAGCCGGAGCTCAAGCGCGACTTCGAGGAGGCGTTCGGTACCAACGTGATCGAGGTCGCGGACCGCGAGGAGTTCGCCGACGTCGTCGCGGCCGCGAGCGAGGAGGGGATCGCCGTGATGGCCCAGCGGCGCGTCGACATCGCGACCGGCCGCGACCACTCGCTGGCGTCGTACGTGCCCCCGTCCGGGCGCGACGACGCGCTCGCGGTCGTCGGCAACGCCGCGGTGCGGTACCCGCGCAACTTCGGCACGTCCTGTCTCGTGGAGACCGCGGACGAGCCCGCGATCGAGGAGCGCGCGCTCGCCGTCCTCGACGACGCCGGCTACCACGGGATCAGCGAGTCCGAGTTCGTCTACGACGAGGCCCGCGAGGAGTTCCTGCTGCTCGACGTCAACACCCGGCCGTGGAAGTGGATCTCGCTGCCGGTCGCCGCGGGCGCGAACCTCCCGATGGCGGCGTACGCCGCGGCGACGGACGCGACTTACGAGTCCGACGGGATCGAGCCGACGCGGTGGGTGTACCTCCGCGACTACCTCTCGCTGCTCGCGGGCGACGACGCGTTCTGGGACCAGCTGTCGGCCGCCGACTGGCGCCGGCTCGTCTCCGGCGCGTTCGAGCGCGAGGGGACCCTGACGACCGGCGTCTACCGCCCCTCCGACCCGGGACCGGCCGCGAAGCTGTTCGAGACGGAGTTCGTCGACCGCGAGTACTACTGCTCCTGTTAGGTCGCCGGCGTTTCGCACGGACTGGGCCGCCGATCACGCCCGGTCGTCGTTCGGAGCGTCGACCGCGTCGTCGCCGACGGGGACCTCCCAGAGCAGGATGGCCGTCGCCCCGACGACGAGGATGGCGCCGCCAACGCCCAGCGCAAACAGCGGGGAGACGGCGTCGGAGAGGAGGCCGCTGCCGAGCTGGAACGGGACGACCGCGAGACCGCTGACCATCGCCATCGCGCTCAAGACGGTGGCTCGGCCGAGCGACTCGACCCGGTCGTTGATGTACTGTCCGGCGAACGACCGGGTGACGTCCGACACCCCGCGGATCAGGAGGAACGTCGGGAGCGCGAGCACCGGGACGAAGTACATCCCGATCAGCGCGCCGCCGACGGCGAACGGCAGGAGGAGGAACCACGTCCGCAGTCCGATCCGTTCCCTGATAGCACCCGTGTAGTAGGTGAGCACCGCGCCGACGAGGCTGTACGCCGCGTAGAACCACCCCAACAGCGATTCGACCCGCGGCTGCCGGATCCCGAGGTCGAGAACGACGGTCTCGAAGATCGGCTGGAGAAAGACGAACACGAGGTACGTGACCGCGGCGTACAGGACGTAGTAGTACAGCAGGAACGACCGCAAGCGACGGCGCGAGAGGACGTCTTTCACGATGCCGACCGTCCGGCGGAGGCTCAGGTCGCCCGTATCGGTCTGCCTGTACGTCTCGGCTTCGTCGAGCGTGAGCAGTACCGGGACCCCGAGGCTCGTCACGCCCGCCGCGACGAACCACGGGTACGAGAGGTCGACGCTTCCGAGATACCCGCCGAGGATCGCCGCGACGGCGCCGACGGCCAGCGCCGCCGACTCCCCGCGGCCCCGGACGCGGGCGAACTCGTCCTCCGAGAGGTCGTCGGTGAGCGTGTCGTAGAGCCACGCGTCCTCGCTTCCGGAGCGGAAGTTGTACCCCAGCGACCAGCAGACGTAGAGGACGGCCAGTTGGAGGAACGAACTCGATAAACCGATACCGAGGAGCGTCAGCGAGATGAGCCCGGTCCCGATGAGGAGGCTGTTGCGACGCCCAACACGGTCGCCGACGTAGCCGGTCGGGATCTCGCCGAACAGCGTCGTCAGGTTGTACAGCGCCTCCAGGACGGCGATCTGTGTGAAGGAGATGTCCTGCGCCAGGAAGAAGAGGTACATGATCGGCCGGTAGAACTCGACCGCCTTCGTCGCCTTGTAGGCGTAGTACTTCAGGATCGGTCCGGAGAGCGACTCCCGAAGGCCACCGCCCGAGCTACCGGCCATGCGTGTGGTGAGAGATGAGGGGCCGAGGGGAGTATCCTGTTATTACGGGATCCCCCGATCGGCACATACGTCGGACCGTCCGGTACGTTCGACCGACGAACACCCCGGTCGCGGGCGACCGCGGAACACAACGGTTAGTGGGCCCCCCGCCGCAGGGCGCGTATGGGCTTCTTCGAGACGCTCGCGGACCGGATCGACGCGGTCGACAGCGTCGTCTCGGTCGGGCTCGACCCCGACCCGAACCGGCTCCCCGAGACCGTGACCGACGCCGACCTCCCGCGGTGGGCGTTCAACCGACGGATCATCGACGCGACCCACGAGCACGCCGCCTGCTACAAGCCGAACGCCGCCTTCTACGAGGACCCCGACGGCTGGCGCGCGCTCCGCGAGACCGCCGCGTACGCGGAGGGGAAGGGCGTCCCCGTCCTGCTCGACGCGAAGCGCGGCGACATCGGGAACACCGCGCGGCGGTACGCCGAGGTCCTCGACCACGTCGACGCGATCACCGTGAACCCGTACCTCGGACGCGACTCGCTCCAGCCGTTCCTCGACCGCGCGGACAAGGGCGTGTTCGCGCTCTGTCGCACCTCGAACCCGGGCGGCGCCGACCTCCAGGACCTCGAACTCGCCTCGGGTGAGCCTCTCTACGAGCGCGTCGCCGCGCTCGCGGACACCTGGAATGCGAACGGCAACGTCGGCCTCGTCGTGGGCGCGACGACGCCCGACGAGCTGGAGACGGTCCGCGAGATCGTCCCCGAGATCCCCTTCCTCGTGCCCGGCGTCGGCGCGCAGGGGGGCGACGCCGAGGCCGCGGTCCAACACGGGCTCGCGAAGCGCCCCGGTCTCCCGGTCGACGTGGGGCTCGTGAACTCCTCGCGGGGGATCATCTTCGCCGGCGAGGAGTCGAGCCGCCCCGGCGACGAGGCGACGTACTTCGGCGCCGCGGGCGACGCGGCGAAGCGGCTCACAAAGCGGCTGAACCGGCACCGGTAGGTCGCGGACGGCGCGACCGTTCGGCCGAGCGTCCGGGTCAAGCTACCCGCGCCCGGCGGCGCACCCGGAACAGGCGCGGGCCCGCTCGTCCCAGTGGTCGTCGCAGACGGCGCGCCCGCAGCGGTCGCAAGTGCGGGTCGCGGTGGCCGCCTCGCAGATCTGACACAGTCCGGTGAGACTCACGGCGGCGGTAGGGTCGCACGCCTTATGAGGGTCGGGGGCGAGCCCCGGATATGCGCCAGTTCGTCGTCATCGGCCGCGACGTGCCCACCGATCCCGACGCGATATCGCTGTCGGACATCCCGGGGGCCGGGCGGCTCGATCTGCTCTGTCGGTGCGTGAGCGCGGGCGTCTTCCTCTCGCACGGGATCCGCGAGGCGGTCCGGGTCCACCTCGTCGTCGCCGACGAGTTCACCGTCACCTTCGATTCTGACACGCTCCGCCACCTCCACCCGGACGAGCGCAACGTCGCCGCGCGGATCCGCGACTCGCTCGCCGCGCGGGACGACGCGATCGGCCACATGCCCGCCGACGTCTCTCCGGGCGTCGAACTCCGCCGGATGGGGCTCGACGCGACGCTCGACCGGCTCGTCGGCGGGGACGGCCGCGGTCCGGACGGGACGCTCGTCCAGCTCCACGAGGAGGGCGCCCCGCTGGGCGACGCCGAGCCGCCGACGGACCCCGTATTCGTGCTCTCGGACCACCACGACTTCGCCGAGCCGGAGGCGGACGCGATCGCGGACCGCGCGGAGCGGCGGCTGCGAGTCGGCCCCGAACCCCTCCACGCGGACCACACCGTTACCGTCGTCCACAACTGGCTCGACACCGACGGGTACGCGAGTTACTGACCCCGAGCGCGATGCCGACAGATACCGCCGACCGCGAGACGACGACCGCGCCCGACACCGACCCGCGCTTCGACGTCCCGCTGCGCGGCGTCTCCGTCGACCCCGAGACGCGCTGCGCGCACTGGGACGCCCCCGTCGACGTGGTCGCGCTCCGGTTCGGCTGCTGTGAGACGTACTACCCCTGCGACGCCTGTCACGACGCGGCCGCCGACCACGAGGCGGTCCCGTGGCCCCGCGACCGCTTCGACGAGCCGGCGGTCCTGTGCGGCGCCTGCGGGACGACGCTCACGGCCCGCGAATACCTCGCGGCCGACGACGACGCCTGCCCCGCGTGCGGCGCCGCGTTCAACCCCGGCTGTCGGAAGCACCGCGACCGATACTTCGAGATGGAGGGGACAGTCGACGGAGATGGCGACGACGATTTATAACTGATGACGCGGCAGCGGTGGCGCGTGCCTGCGAGCGCACGACGGGCGCGAGTCAGCACGCGCGAGGGAGTCGGGCGCGACGAGGGCGACCGAAGGGAGCCCGCAGGACGCGCCTGACGAGGCTGGGGAGGCGTGAGGTGCGGTTGCGGTGCGGGGCGGGACTCGAAGGGGCAGTCGCGAGGACGAAGACGCGCGACGTAAGGACCGCAGGGAGCGAGTGAAACGAGCGACTGAGGACCGCAACGAGCGCATCGAGTCCTCGCGACTGGGGCTTCGTGGTACCCGCGTCTGGCGTCGATGAACTGGATATTCTATCGACTCCTCGCCCCTCCGGTCCGTCTTGATCGCCCCCCTTTCGGAAGGATTAAAAGAACGAGCGGCCTTCTGTCGAGTGCGGGCCGGTGGGGTAGCTTGGTATCCTTCGGCCTTCGGGTGGCCGTAACCACGATTCAAATTCGTGCCGGCCCACTTCTCCCGCATTTTCCGCCGACTACAGACGCGTACCTACCTTCGGTGAAGCCGCGGTGTTCCGCCGCGGATGTCACCCGACCACCGCGTTCCGAGACGTGCGTTTCCCGGGCGCAGCGGGGAGGCCGAAACGGCGGAAATCGCGGTCGCGTCGCCGGCGATCTGAAGTGTAAGATATTCTGGACGAGCGGCCGATCAGCTCCCCCATCGACTTCTCGAAACGAGACACTACAGCCAGATATTTTTCCGTTTAGAACCCCTCTTGATCGGTAGTTGGAATGTCGATCGATAACCCGAATGAAGCCGCCACTGCGTCGATCGAAGTCTTACATGTCGACGACGATCCCGCGTTTCTCGACCTGACCAAATCCTTCATCCAGCGGGAGCTCGGCGACGTGGAAATAACCACGGTGGCCAGTCCGGACGCGGTGCTCGACACGCTCGACGAGCGGTCCGTCCACTGCGTCGTGAGCGACTACGAGATGCCCGGGACGGACGGGCTCGAACTGCTCGACGCCGTCCGCGATCACTACGCCGACCTCCCCTTCATCCTCTACACGGGGAAGGGCAGCGAGGAGATCGCGGCGCAGGCGATCAACGCCGGCGTGACCGGGTACCTCCAGAAGGGCGGCCCCGACCAACACCGCCGCCTGGCCAACCGGGTCAAGCACGCCGCGACGGAGTACCGCGCCCAGATCGAGTCGGAGCGGTACTCGACGGTCCTCCGGGCGCTCGACTATCCGATCTACGTCGTGAACGCCGAGGCGGAGTTCGAGTACGTCAACGAGGCGTTCCTCGACCTCGTCGGCTACGACAGGGAGGCGATCATCGGCAGCCCGCCGGGCAAGATCAAGTCCGACGAGGGTGTCCAGCGGGCGAACGACATGCTCGCGACGATCGTCTCCAGCGCGGGGCCGGAGACGCAGCAGTTCCGGGTGGACATCCACACGAAAGACGGCGAGACGGTGCCGTGTTACGACCACATGGCCGCGCTCCCGTTCGACGACGAGTTCCGCGGGTCCGTGGGGATCCTCCGTGACGCGACGCGCGAACAGCGGCAGCGCGAGGAGCTGATCAGACAGAACAAGCGGCTCGACGAGTTCACGTCGATCGTGTCGCACGACCTCCGGACGCCGCTCCAGAACGCGAAGACGGCGGCGGAGATGGCTCGCTCTGAGGGCGAGGCGACGCACTTCGAGGCCCTCGAACGGGAACACGAGCGGATGGAGCAGATGATCGACGAGCTGCTCACGCTCGCGAAGGAGGGCGAGTCGGTGTCCGAGCCGGAGCCGGTCGACGTCGGCGCGCTCGCAGCGGAGGCCTGGAAACCGTTCGGCTGTCCGGCCGACACGCTCGACGTGGCGGACGACGAGATAACCGTCTCCGGCGACCGCTCCCGGATCCGGCGGCTCCTCGAGAATCTCTTCCGCAACGTCGACGACCACTGCGGGTCGCCCGTGACCGTGACGATCGGGGCGTCCGCCGACGGGTTCTACGTCGCCGACGACGGACCGGGGCTCGACGAGACGGACTGCGAGAGCGTGTTCGAAGCGGGGTACACGACCGCCACGGACGGGACCGGGTTCGGGCTGACTATCGTCGAGCGCATCGCCGACGCCCACGGGTGGGACATCTCGGTCGGCGACAGCGCGAGCGGCGGCGTCCGGTTCGACGTGACCGTCGACCCGGCGGTTCCCGTGACGGACGACGTACCCGTCTCGCCGTAGCGCGCCGCGTCGCGGCTTCGACCGCGCCTCGCAGGGCCCTATGCCCCGAGCGATCGGTCCGCGGACCGGACCGATTGAATAGGCACGGGAACGAGCGATCGATCGATGACACCCGACACCGTCGCGGGCGTCGACTGGGCGGGCGGCGCGTGGCTCGCGGTCGTGTTCGAGGGCGACGAACCGGAGCCGCGCCTCGAACGCGACCTCGAAGCGCTGTGGAACGACGGCGTCGACCGGATGCTGGTCGACGTGCCGATCGGCCTCCCCCACGACGCGGAGACGCTGGCGGCCCGCGAGGCCGTCGACTCGGCCGCGCGGTCGGCCGCCGAGCGTCCGAGCAGCGTGTTTCCCGTCCCGTCGCGGAACGCGTGCGAGGCCGCGACGGACGGGGCCAACTACGAGACGGTGAACGAGCGGAACCGCGCCGACCTCGACAAGGGGCTCAGCCGGCAGTCGTACCACATCGCGCCGGCGGTCGGCGAGGTCGACGCGTTCCTCCGCGAGGACGAGGCCGCGCGAGAGCGGATTCTGGAGGCGCACCCCGAGGTGTGCTTCCGCGGACTCAACGGCAGCCCGCTCGAACACTCGAAAACCGGCGCGCCGGGCGTCGGCGAGCGACTGGGCGCGCTCGACGGCCACCTCGACGATCCGAACGCGGCGCTCGGCCGGGTCTGTCGGGTGCTCTCCGAGGCGCAGAGCGACGTCGCGGTCGGCGCTGACCCGACCGTCGACGACGCGGTCGACGCGCTCGGGCTGGCGGCCGTCGCCCGCCGTCCGCTCGACGAGCTCCGGTTCCTGCCGGAGGGCGCGGACTACCGCGACGGCGAGGGGATTCCGATGCGGATGGCGTACTGGAGCGCGGAGCGGCTGGATTGAGACGCCTCCTCGCCCCGCGTCCGTCTCGGGACGGTCGATCCCGGCGTTGGTAAGCTTCAAGACCCTCTGTCACCCGCTACGATACGAATGAAACTCTTCTCCTCGCGGGCGGACCGCCGGCGGGGGATCGCGGCCGTGGTCGGCGTCGCGGTCCTCGCGGTCGGGCTCTACGTCCTCGTGAGCCGCTACGCGGGCTTCATCACCGACGCCGAGGCCCTCCGGACGTGGCTCGACCAGTTCGGTATCTTCGCCCCCATCGTGTTCATCGGCATCCAGGCCCTCCAGGTCATCGTCGCCCCGATCCCGGGACAGGTCGTCGCCCTCGTCGCGGGCTACCTCTTCGGCTCGTTCTGGGGTACGGTGTACAGCCTCACCGGCGTCCTCATCGGCAGCGCGGTCGCCTTCTCGCTGTCGAAACGCTACGGTCGCTCCTTCGTCGAGAACGTCATCCACGAGGACGTGATCGAGCGGTTCGACGGGTTCGTCGACACCGTGGGAATTCCCGGGCTGTTCGCGTTCGTCATCATCCCCGGGCTCCCCGACGACGCCATCTGCTTTTTGAGCGGCCTCACCAAGTGGTCGCTCCCCACCTTCATCGGCGTCATCGCCGTCGGCCGCCTCCCGGCGTACGTGTTGACGGTGTACGCTGGCGGCGAGCTCGCGAGCGGCCGGTTCCTCTCCGCGATGGCGCTCGTCGCGCTCGTCGTGGCCGCGTCCGCGGTCGGCTACTACAAACAGGAGGCAGTCCGCGACCTCGTCGAGCGCGTCGAGCCGCGGCTCCCGTTCTGAGGGACTCGAAGCGAGGGCGGCGGGTTAGCCCCACGTCCACTGCGAGTCGAGCGCGAAGCGGTAGAGCCCGCTGATGAGGATCGCGGGGACGTTCGCGACGAGCGCGGTCATCCCGCCCCACTCGACGAGCGCGTAGAGCACGCCGATCTGTATCGGCCACGCGGTACCGCGAACCAGGTTCGTCTTAAGCAGTCCGCCGAGGTACTCGGACAGGCCGGTGTTCTGACTCGCCCGAAACGTCCACGCGTTGTTGAAGACGTACGAGAGGACGATCGTGATCTCGATGGCGATCGTCGCGGCGAGGAGATAGTTCAGTCCGGCGACGTCGTCGAACAGCCACAACAGGCCCATCTGTATCCCTGCGGTGAACGCGCCCACCATTACGAACCGGCGCATTTGAACCGCGAGCGGTCCGCTAACGAGGTTGCGCAGCAGGGCGCGGACCATTACTTATACCCGAGCGCTTCGAGGCGGGCTTCGAGGTCTTCGTCGACCTCCTCCTCGCCGCGCTCGGCCGCGGCCGCTTCCGCCGCGGCGCCGCGCTCGCGGAGCAGCTCCGCGTGGGCGTCGACGACCGGCTCGAACCGGTCGATGACCGCCTGTTCCTCCTCATTCGGGTCGACCGCGAGGTTCTCCTGTTGGGTCGGGTCCGAGGGGCGGTGGTACAGCTCCCGGTCGCCGGCGTCGACGTTCTCGATGTACGTCCAGTCGTCGTCGCGCGCGCTGACGAACAGGTCGCCGTCGGCCAGCGACCGCGGGATCGGCTGCTGGGTCACCTCCTCGCCGCGGACGGTCACCGAGACGACGGGGTCGTCGGGGACGTCCGGACCGTCGGCGTCGTCGTCGGCCGCCGATCCGGTCTCGTCGGCCCCGGAGAGCACCGGCACGAGCGACTCGCCGTGCCACTCGGGCGCGGGGTCGACGCCGAGCAGGTCGGCCACCGTGGGCGGAATAGCGTCGAGTCCGACGTGACCGTCGACGCGGCCGCCGTCGAGCCCGGGCACGTCGGCAACGAACGGGACGTGGATCAGCTCGTCGTACAGCTTCGGATAGTGGGCGAGGTGGCCGTGTTCCTGGAACTCCTCGCCGTGGTCGCCGGCGAGCAGCACCGCGGTGTCGTCGGCGACGCCCGCCTCGTCCAGGCTGTCGAGCAGGCGGCCGATGCTGGCGTCGACCTGTCGCACCGTCGCCTGGTACAGCGTCCGGAGCTCGCGGAGGGTCCGCTCGCCGACTTCGAGGCCGAGGCTCGTCCGAGCGTGCGCGTGGAGCATCTGGTGGGTGCCGACGATGCCGTCGGAGACCTCGCGGATGTACCGCGGCGCGGGGACGTACGGGGTGTGGGTGTCCATGTAGTGGACCCACAGGAAGAACGGCTCGTCCGTGTCGTCGACGAACCCGGTTGCGGCGTCTTCGACGTCGAACATGCGCGAGGCGTCGAGGAACGGGCGGTCGTCGCTCTCGCCGCGGACCTTCGAGCCGAGCCGGCGGATCGGCGAGGAGGCGAGCTGGATCCACGCCTCGACGGTCGGATGCGCGGCGAGGTACCGGCTGTAGCGGCTGGAGCCGACGCTCGTGACGAACGGCTCGAACTCGTCGAACCCGTCGGGGTACCCCCAGTGGTCGGTGAGGAAGCCGTTCGCGGCGTTGAACCCGCCGGTCGCGATGCCGGCGTCGGAGAGCACCTCCGCGAGCGTCACCGACTCGTCGACGCCGATGTCGCCCGACCGGGCGAACACGGGCTCCGACGCGAGGATCGACGGGAACGAGAAGGGGGTCCAGTTGCCCGTCGCGAACGCGCGGTCGAACACGGTGCCGCCGTTTGCGAGCCCGTCGATGACCGGCGAGCGGCGGTCGGTGTCGTACGGGGAGACGGCGTCCGCGCGAAGGGAGTCTACCGTGACGAGGACGACGTTCGAGACGGTCGCGTCGTCGCTCGACGCGTCCGCGTCCGCTGCTGAAGGGGTCGACGAATCGGATGTCATAGGGTACGGTGCGAATCCCCGGAGAACGCGCTCACCGCGGGCGAACGCCGGGATTCGCGGATATAGTTGGAAGGGTGGTTGCCAGCCGCTTGAGGATTTCGATCCCCCACATACCGGGCGAGCGTACCTATTTGACGGTGCCGACGCACGGGATCGGTATGGACGAGACGCCCACCGGCCGGCCGGTCGACGAGGCGGCGCTGCCGGAACCGGTCCCCGACGACGAGATTCCGGAGTCGGTGCCGGGCCGGTCCCGCGCGATAGAGACGAACGGGGTGCCGCTTCACGTCGTTGAGGCCGGCCCCGAGGACGGGAAGCTCCTGGTCCTGCTTCACGGCTTCCCGGAGTTCTGGTACGGCTGGCACGAGGCGATCGCCCCGCTCGCGAACGCGGGCTACCGCGTCGTCGTCCCCGACCAGCGGGGCTACAACTGCTCCGCGAAGCCGTCGCAGGTGCGCGACTACCGGATCGACGAACTCGCACGCGACGTGGTCGGGCTGATCGACGCCTACGACCGCGAGACGGCCGCCGTCGCCGGCCACGACTGGGGCGCCGCGGTGGCGTGGTGGCTCGCGCTCGGCCACGAGGAGCGCGTCTCGGAGCTGGTCGCGATCAACGTCCCGCACCCGACCGTCTTCGAGCGCGCGCTGCGCAGCTCGTGGGACCAGCGGCTCAAGAGCTGGTACATGCTCGCGTTCCAGCTACCGAAGCTCCCCGAGGCGGTGGCGAGCGCCGGAAACTGGCGGCTCGCGACGGACGCGTTACGCGACACGAGCGCGCCCGGTACCTTCACCGACGAGGACCTGCGGCGGTACCGACGGGCGTGGAACCGCGACGGCGCCTTCGAGGCGATGGTGAACTGGTACCGCGCGATCGTCCGCGACCGTCCTGACCCGCCGAAGACGGAGGTCTCGGTGCCGACGCTGGTGATTTGGGGCGGTCAGGACCTGTCTCTTATACACATCTCTGAGCNCGCGCCATCAGAGATGTGTATAAGAGACAGACTGGGTGGTTCACGAACACCCGCACCGTGTCTCCGAGGCGATCGCTGACCACGCCGACCCGCTACCGCCCGGCGCGCGCGAGTGAGCCGGCCGGGAGATCCTGTCCCCGCCGCGCCGCCACAAAGGTTATATCTGCCCTCGCCCAAAGGACAGATATGAGCAAGCACTTCGAAGACGCACGGTACTACCTCGGTCGAGCGGCGGAACACGCGAAGGCGGGGGTCGTCGAGGAGTTAGAGCCGGTCGAGGCTCGCGTGAAGGAGCTCGTCGGGCGCGAGGACGAGGAACCGGAACCGGAACCCTCGCGGCTGGACAAGCTCCAAGCGGACCTGAAAGAACTGGAAGAGCGCGCGGAGGGCGAGGCCCGCGAGGCGGTCGCGTCCGCCCGGAAGCGCGTCGCGGAGTACCGCGGCAAGGACGCCGCCGCGGAGTAGCCACGCCGCGGACTCCTTATCCGATCGGCGGTCCGGACGCGGCGACTGCGTCGTGACCGATCCGCTCCTCGGCGGGTAGCACGGCGTACTCGATGCCCGCTTCCTCGAACAGTGACCGCGTCCGCTCGATTCCCTTCTCGGCGTCGACGTCGGTCGCGCGGTAGTGCCGGATCGGGTGGCGGATCCACGACGGCTCCCAGTGGGCGTACACGTCGGTCGTCGAGCGGTCGGCGCCGGCGTACAGCGCGAGGTGGAGCTGGTGGTCGCTCGCGAGCGCGCCCTCGGGGTACCGCACCCAGCTCGCGACGGTCGTCTCCGGAGGCGTCTCGTAGTCGCGGTACTTGAGCGAGGAGACGAGGTTGCGGACGAACCCGAGCCGGTGGAGCTGCGCCTCGACGATCGGATACGGCTCGCGGAGCGTGAACGCGTACTGCTCGCGAGGCGTCTCGCGCTCTGCGTAGAGCCCGACAAGCGACAGGGGCGCGTGGAGGAGGCTCGCGACGCCTTGGCGGAGGCGTTCGAGGAAGCGGAGTTCGTGGGTCACGGGGGCGATCCGGGCGGGTGGGACATGAACGATTCGGCGGAAGGTAACTCTTAAGTTCGGAGGTCGGATACCTCGACACGAGCGGGTTGGTGGTCTAGCCAGGTTATGACGGCTCCTTCACACGGAGCAGGTCGGCGGTTCGAATCCGCCCCAACCCATACGCGCTTCGCGCGTCTGTGAAGTAGTAAATCACCAGAAGGCGGAGCCTTCGCCTTCCACCCCCTCAGCAATTCACCAAGTCACCGGCTACTTTTGTCCCAAACCGCCATACGTGGCGGGGTTCACCGAAAAGTAGTACCTACAACCACTAATAGCTACCTGCTATCGACAAGTAGCCGAAATAGAAAAAAGACCCAGACCTGTTAAAATCGGAGATGAGAACTTGTCAACTCTATTTTAACTCAATTGGGAGTACATTTTCTCTTTTGTAGAACTCACGAGTCATTTCGAAACCTTCCTTGATCGGTACTTCATCTAAGAGTCCCGATGCTTTGAGGTCGTCTTCAATGACCTCTGCTGGATTTTCGTCAAGCCTCGGGCTGAGAGACGGGTAGTCCTCTAAAATTTGTGCGATAGTATCACGGTGGGGTTGGAGATATTCGTCTGCTGTGTCTTCATGGAACCCATCGAAAGCAGTCCATAGATCAATTACAGCCACAAACGCAACTGATCTCCGAAGTTCCTGTTTAACACCCGGAGAGGTATCGGTCATTATTATTATACTCTCAAGTTGTTTCGCATTGATAGGTCTCGCAGGATTGGTTGTATGGTATCTTGTTACGAGATGTTCGACACAAGTAGATTAGAATAGTTGGGACTTGTCACAATGGGGACACTGTGTGACGCTCTTTGCCCCAAGAGCGGTCGCGCTCCCAGCCAGTGCGGCACCAACTCCAGCTCCTGTCGCACCTCCAGGAACCCATCCCGAGACCAGACCAAACCCACCTCCTACCTTCGCCCCGACCCCGGCAGCAGTAACAACAGCAGCCGCCTTTGCTTTCTTGTTCTTGTGTGGTGAAAATTCTGAACTACAATTGTTACACTCAATCTTAGTTTTTCCCATAGTACCAGATGATGGCAGATATTTATAAAATCTATGTAACATATTTGAATCAACAATTCTTGATTAGGTGACCCACCGGTACAACCTAAATAGAAGGAGAATATGTAGACAACATGGACATTCCTGGAACAGAAAAAGAGTACAAAAAAGAACTAACATCTATACTTTCTCAAAAATATAGCCCATCTGAGTTCGACATACAAAAATTCTCACACGTATCTCAAAAAACTCACAGTAAGATGCTCGGAACAAGATATGAATTTGTTGGGCTAATGGACGACCGTAGTATTACACCCGAATCACTCCAAGATTCATTGCCTGAATTTCAAAAAGAGGTCAAAAAACACCTTACTACGTGGCAATATACATCATTTCAGCCCTATTTAAATGTAGTAGGAGTCACTGATGAGATCACAACAGCCACCAGAGACTATCTCTCAGAGGGACCCCCAGAATCTCATATTGAATGCCCTTTTTCGATTTATGTTGTAGATGTGAAGTCTGGTGGATATCTTGAGTACAATTGGCAGAAGTTTTCCAGTGAAGGGGGTGATTTTAATGAATACATCATACAACCACTTGACTGAAGCTACTCCGTTCTATAAATTGGATTACTTGAACAGACATAGTAAGAGAATTTTCAACAAAATCATCGTTAGTATTTAATCAGAGTACAAATCAACATCATAGTATCCGTTCTCTAAGTCTATCTTCAAATCTAACGATAAATGACGTTCGTTCTCGTCTCAATGAAACAATTCACCGAGCCTTCAGTCAAGATGGAACCACTCTCGTTGAAGCTCTCCCTGCGATGGGAAAGAGCTACCACGCCGTCAAGTGGGCTGAAAGTACAGGGAATCCGCTGACGATCTTCACTTCTCGGCGAGAATTGTACGGACAGTACGAGAAGTGGTGTGGGGAACAAGGATTAGACTACCTCGTACTGCCGGCGTTTCAACATGAGTGCGAAACCATCGGAGAGGACTACCACATTGAGGGGAGAATTACTGAGCTGTATGAGTCCGGTATTTCGGGAGCAGAAATCCACCGAGAAGCACAACGGTACTTTGGCAGAGATCTCCCGTGTCAGCTTGACGGCCCCTGTAGGTACATGGAGAAGCGGGAGTTCAATCCCGAAGACTACGACGTCCTGATCGGCCACTACCTCCAAGCTCACAATAGAGACTATCTCGAAGACCGCTATGTCGCGATTGACGAGTTCCCTGGTGACTCTTACTTCTTTGAGCCGACTCATAACGACGCAACAAGAGCGGTGAGTAACTACCTGAAAAGTGAGGATGCTCTCCCATTCAAGAACTGGAAAGATCTCCATCGTCGGCATGATAACGAAGAACACGAGCAGGTTGTCTCCGAGTGGAAGGAGGAGTTGGGGTTCTATTCCCACCGGGATACACGGGTCGTCCTCCAACAGAGTCCACACTTCCATGCTCACGCGCCGCTCCTAACTCATGCTGCTATCAAGTTCGACCTCTTAGAGAACGAGTGGGAGTATGCCGAACTTGGTTCCGGTCGAGTGGCGGTCAGAAGTCCTGAAGACGAGTGGACTGTTCTGATTCCTCCGCCGTTCTACGCCGCAGAGAGTGTCGTCGCTCTGGATGGAACACCTACTGTCTCGAAGTGGCGAATGGCCCTTGGAGAGAACTGGATAGAACATGAAGAGGTCTTGGACTCGGAAGAGGAGAAGCGAGCATACCTCCAAGAAGTCCTTGAACTCGAAATCAAACAGACAGACGCTGGATCGAAGCCATATCAGAGTGGGTCTCACGTCAATGTCGACTCTGACGGCGCACTCTTAGAGAGTATCCATGAGGAGGAAGGCTCTCGGCCAGCTGTCATCACCTCCAAGCAAGCAAAGGAACAGTACGAATCGACTGGCGTACAAGAACACATTGAGGTCGCGGAACACTATGGGAACCTCAAAGGGAGTAACAAGTTCGCAGAAACACGGCTTGGGGTGATCATCGGTAGTCCCCACCCTCCGGAGGGGGAAGCAGTGATCCGTTGGGGAGCGATCGATGGTAAAGCGGTTTCACGAGAAGAGGACAAAGATGGAAACGTCAAGAAGGGTGTGAAGTTGAGCTTCGGAGACTTCGGTAACGCACTCTTCGCAGACGTCGTCGAGAAGGAAGTTCTACAGGCAATCATGCGCTTCGGCCGGACTCCAAGTGATGGGGAGAAAGGTGCGACAGTATATGTTCACACTTCGCGCTTGCCCTGGTGGGTGGAAGCTGACGAACGCTTGGAGGTCAGCACTTGGTCTAAGGGGATGGTCGAAGTTGTGAAAGCGATCCGCGACTCCGAGAAGTGGCCCGATGGTGAGTGGAAGAACGACGAGATCGCGGAGGAAACGTCAGTCGGAGATCGACAAGTGGGCGAGCTGATGAAGGAACTCGACGAAGAGGGATACGTCACTCATCGTCGCGGCGGCCGCGGGAACGCGTATCACTGGTCGAACCAGCGCCTCGATGAGTTCACGCGATACGGGCGCGTGGTGTAGTGTTTCCGAACTCTGACGTACTTAGACTATACGTGATACTTCGGAAAGATCGTTCACAGAGTAGTACCGCATTGAGTCGGCACTATTCTCTGCCGTAATTCGCGGCGAATTACTGATTACGACGCCACTCATCATAGTGTTCACGAGGGGCTTTGTGGACAGTACCTCGTCCAGGGGCCTTCGAGCCGTGATGAACATATGCGACATGACTCAGTTTGACTTCCACAGCGGGATCCCCACAGTACGGGCACTCATACACCGGCTCCTCGACAAGTTCCTCGGGAAAAATTCCTTCCCACTCTGCTGCCTTTCGACAGTCTCCACAGAGGTTTGAGCTGCTACCAAGGAGTACCGACCACTCTCCCGCAGAGATATTCTCGACTGGCTTGAGAGATTCTGCTGTCGATACGTTAACCCCATAATCGCACAGTGCTTCTCCGCCATCTACAATATGATCACGAGGGCTGGGGTTGAGAGCAGCCCCTTCTCGATAATAGACATGGAAGCCTTCGACTGGTGGGCATACCTCATCATCTGGGATCTGGTTCTCTTTCTGCTCATCCTCTACGAACTGTTCGGGGACAATCTCTCCCCGTACTGCGAACTTCCGACACGAGGTACAGAGGTCGGAATTGGAGTTGAGAAGTGATGACCACTCTTCATTCGAGATATCATCGAATGGCGTCAATGAACTGTCTTCGGGGACGTCAACCGAGTGAGAACAGATAGACCGGCCATCAGATACGACGTGGTTAGCACGGTCATCCTCTGTATCGCGGTAATAGACACAGTGATCAGCGGTCTGATCTAACCGGAGGAACATACCATTGATACGTGCTTCACCCACTTAATACCTATCAAATAAATTACTAAAGGATTAAAGAGGTCGTCTTAATTCATTGATTCTTACTCGCTTCCTGGGTGAACATTATATGATTCTGAATCGCAAGCGTTGCTCACGGATAGCTTCGCATTGAGTCGGCATATCCCCTTCCGTGTTCACTGTCGAGATCTCTATTATAGCACATAACTACCAGAATTATACAATATAACTTATTCTGATAGGTAGGCGGATGACACTCATATTGTGCTTCGTTCGCGGCCGGCAATTGTCTGAATACACCTTCCGCGTGAGTGAGTTCCATACAATCATCCGTAGTTACGCTCCTTTGAGTCGGAGTGCCGTTCGGAGCCATCTCACACGGCATACTGAAGCCGTGATAGCATTACTTAGTGACACCACACCGCTCGGCCTCGCGCGCGCTGCGGCACAGCACAGCAACAGCAGCGCCCGCACGCACACGCAATTACAGCACAGCACAACAACAGCTACCACTACAGCAACTGCTACAGTACTACTACCTCCCCTCAATGCGTTATAATATACAATTCATACTATTATAGCTAATAGTAAGGTGATTAGACTCACTACTTCTTCCCCCTCAATGCGTTGTAATTTGGAATTATAATAGACAAATACATACTCGTAGATTTGGCCGGTCAAGATCTTGCCAAGTGTAGCTCGCGAACGGGAGCCTGATAGCGAGAAAGTGTTCTATGTGTCAGTTCGATTTTACGGTGTCTGGTAGGCCCGCAGTTGGATTCCCCCGTGGTATGAATGGTTGTGTTCGTCACGGTGTGAAAACCGCTCCTGAGTAGTCTGAGAGCATCGACCCACAGACCAGCTGCCAGATATATTTAATATATCTTATGTGACGCACATCATACCAGATAATATAAGATAAGTTGGAACATTCGTCGATCTTCTGAGCGCGTTAATAAGTGACCGTCTCTCAGAGATTTTTGGTTTGAGGTGAGAAAATTTGGGTCAGTCAATGTGCCGGATCTTGTGGATATTGTGTCTCGGATAATGAGAGCGTATGGATGATATTAGATCAGCAGATTTTGTTAATAATAATGCCCGCCGACTACTTCAAACATCACCATCCCTCGGTGAATCAATATATAAAAACCCTTGGAATCGGGACGGAGTAGAGAGGCTGTAACGGCTATCCTGTAAGGGTATATAAATCCTTTACCATTAATAACAGTGGAGGAGGACAGAGGCGAATCCTTCTCCTGAATCTACTATGCGAGAAACTACTATCAGCGTCAGCCGTGCCGAAAAAGACGCACTCAATGAAGCACGACTTACGATGTACAATACCGACGAAATACCCTACGGAGCTGTAATTGACGAACTCGCTGGCCGGGTAATTGACGACAAGGAATAGCGGCAGCTGCTGAATTCTACATCTTATGTCGATTTCTAAATCTAACGAGCAGAATCCATATTGTATCGGTGAATCGGATAATGAACGATCTTGTACCTACTGGACCCAAAATGACCGTGACTATTTCATAGATCCAGACGGGGATATGCTGAATCTCTCACGGTTGACTGCCTACGCAGAATATGGCGAAAAAGTCCACGATGCTGAAGTCCATCATGAAATACCGGCTATCAAAGCAGACGTTCCTGAGTTCTTGGACCCCGTTCCTCTGAGAAAGCACAGACAATCTCACTCTGATCCTACGATAGTCGAGATCGACGGAATACCGCGACTTCGTGTTGACAGCTGATGGTAGCCGAGACGACTATGGCGGACACCACGAAACCGAACCTGGCGACCCGTCTAATCCAAATCACGCAGCTCGCCAAAAGCTACCACTCGCACCTCCATCGGTCAAGGTAGAACGACTACCAGACCCACTCACAGAGGACGGGGAGCCACTATCCATTGAGGAGGCACGAGAGGCGTACCTACGTACTCAACGAGCTTCATGGAACGCTACCGGCCGTACATCGAAGTACGAACGCCATCGGTATCATCTCTATCCAAGGATTCTCAGCGCCGATCGTCACTTCCAATCGGAGTACAAAGGGTTGACTACGGCGATGTTCTCGCGGCGGCTTTCACCTATCGACGAATCTGGAAATTGGCTCACTCCGTGGGAGTGTAACGAAATGCTACATGGAGGCAGCATTCATCGATCGGTTCGGGAAGCCGTTGACTACCAACTTGACGGGTTCTCGTACGAATGGGTCGCAGTTACAGCGCCGACTCAAAGTGCTGGTACTCCGCACGAACATCTCTACTTCTGGATTGACGATCCGGACAACGAGGTGACGACAGAGTACTTCGACACGGGACTTGAGAGACACTTGGATCACTGTGTTAATGCCTGCCAAAAACATCACCAGTATCGGACTGATGGATCAGGTGGAGCGATTACAGTCCAACGCTCCCCCGAAGTTGCCACAGAATATCCGGACAAGCTCGATAATATTCTCGAAGAGAGTTCGCCACGTCCGAATACGCTGGGAGCGCAGTATCTCGCCTCTCAGCTCGCTCATCTTTCTGTTGGAGACGTCTACGATGGGGGCAAAGAGAATCCACCAGAAGCTCTCCTCGACGGGGCGGCATTGTCATGGGCGAGTCCACGGAACTGGTTCCGAGCAAGTCGGGGAGTGCCGTCGTTGTAGAGTTTCCGTTGGGTAGGCCATAGTCATCTTGGTACATCTGCTGGATGAGAAACGTGCCATATGAACTGCCTCCAAGGTTCGATTTTGAAAGACGAGACGACTATGGACTGTTGCCAGGAATCGATATTCAGAGATCTCGGATGATATCTTCAGTCTGCGTGATTAGTCGATCTACCTCACTCAATGTGGGTTCATCTTCATCAGCGTGAGCACACTTGTTCCGTAATTTCCCTAAGTACTCAATTTGTCCGTGTTGTGTTTTTGAGATGGTGTCCGCCTCATACAAAGCATCGGCTAACGCTTTGATGCCGTAATCATATTCGTACTCAACGTCACGCCCAGTCACCTCACATTCTGTGAGTAAGTGTCGCTCAAGCGCGACACCTGTAACTACCCCCGCTGGCCGAATCAAGTCTCTTTCAAGCAACTGTTTTGCTTGGTGAATCTCCTCATTAGTAATTTCTGTAGAGATGCCTTTTCGCACACGGAGTTCCTCCGCGTCAATTTTCGGAGGGATAGAATTAAGCAGATTTTGTTGAGTTGTGAGATTCCTCCGTAGCGCTGTATTGTAGACTCCCAACCTTGTGAACTCACAATCATCAAATTGGATCACCGATGAGAGGGTGTTATATGCCTGAGCGAAGTCCGCTTCTCGTTTTGGGAGGTATGTTGAAACAAGCGTGAGTGCTTGGTTATACCAAATCTCGTATTCCTCCATGAGATCTTCAACTTGTACCCAATCCACTCGTTCTGTCTTGATTTTGCTACCAGAGGTACTGTCGTCGGCAATGTTGTATGCTTTAGTGGCGAATGAGTCAACTTGCTCACTAAGAGAACTGATTTCTGACTCAAGCCGCTCCCGATTCATGTTGCCACGCTATTGTTGTTGAACGTATATTACTGCCGCCCACCTACACTCGAAGATGGCAGTTCAACTCCTGGAGTTGTTTTCCGTGGGGTAGCTCATAGTCGTCTCTGCTGAGACAGAGTGAGAATTATTCTCTTCGTTAGCAATATTCCCCCTCCAAGGCTTGCTATTATCCAGCCAAATTATAAGCTACCCGTAAGGTTATATATCCATCATGTGTTGTCTGTGAGCGGATGGCACCCCAGACACAGACGATAACTGTTGACCGCGTCAGTAACAGCGGCAACGCCATCGCTCACCAGCAGCACGCTGGTAAGACCGTCCTCGTTCCTGCCGGAGAGGTCGGTGTAGAATACGACGTGCGGATGGTCGATCAGGGATCTCACTTCGAGGCCCAACTTGTCGACCGTACTGAGCAGACTCAACCCTCGCAACCGAGCATTAGTCCCGACACGAGTAACATCGGGAAGGGACGCGGGAAAGACTCTCACTCTCATACGATCCAGTCGTCGCCAGCTGGTGGGCGACTGCGTGGGATTCCTGGTGGGTCTGGGAAGGAGCAGCGTCGACGTATGTCTCAGCGGAAGAAGTAGGGAATGCGAGCGGAGCGATTATTTTTTGGATCATTTCTGACGCCGAGCTACAGCTGGAATATAAGTCACCTCAAAGGATTGGTTCTTCGACAAACCAACTCTCAAGGCTTCTGTCAAAGACAAAGATCGGTCTTTAATTCTTTATATAAATAAATTTATACTTCTGGAGATACTACGATCATACAGAAATGATTGCCGAAGCTGAACTCCCCGATCAAGTAGACCGAACTGATATAGATCTCACCGATTCAATACTGGGGTACGATATATTGATCGACGGGCACTGTGTTGGAGCCATCGAGGGAGTACCTGGCGACATACAGTATCTCATGGTAGAACCTCCACACCAAGGTAAGGGAGTAGCACGAGCTACACTCAATGCGTTCATTCATCGGAGTCAATTAGAGGGAGCCTCTGAGGTCACGACGAACAACGTGATCCATTCTGCGATGGAACACATCCTTGAGACCGAAGGGTTCGAGGAGCGAACCGACGAGATAGGTTGGGTGAAAGAAATCTGAGGACGACCAACCCTCAGCTCATTCGAACAGGTCCACCGATTCTGGATCGGTCACATGGGAGCCGGAATTAGCTGATACTTCTGAAGCGGGAGTGTATTCGTCATCGTACTGGCTCAGAACAGCATCATTTTGGGCGATAATCCTCTCGACGGTACGGACCATCGAGTCGATCTCGGAGGTCGATTGACTGTCCATCTGCCAGGTCTTTCTGAGGCGGCGGCCTCAAAGTACCGAAACTCCAACCCGCTCTGAGCTGTTATTCGAAATCGTCACGGGTTATCGGTTCGCCCGCTGTGAAATCTTTCCACGCATCAGGGTCTTGGAAGCCCATCATGTCGGTCATACTGACTCCGATACCCCCAACACCGAAGGCAAAAATCGGGGTTGAGTGTAAGTACGCTCCAAGGAGTGCGATACACGGAAACATAAGAACGCCCCCAGCAGTTGCTTTGACCTGTCGATTGCTCATTTCGTGTGGCGTTCGAAAGTCCACCTGAGTCGGGACCCTTAACCAATATCGAGAGAAGAACGTATTTCCTCCGAATATACGCCCAAATAGAAAATGCACCAACTCATGAACAAATAGACCGGCACCATAGAATCCAATCATGACGACCACATCTTGGATGAATCCGATATTCATAGGCCGCTTTCTACAACGAACTCTTCCGTCTAATACCCGGAGGGTGTTTCGGGGTAGACCTGCTGTTAAAACACTTCCAGGTAGTCTTCGATAACGTCTCTTTCGTCTTCAGTCAGTTCAAACAGGTCGTACACAGTTTCGTCTATCTCCGCTTCCAGCTCTTCGATACTCGTCTCTTCGACAGCCTGTCGATCGGCCTCCAGCGCCTCAATGAGTTGTTGGACCCCTTCGTTCGACCTTGGAATCGGAATTGTCTGTTCTTCTCTCTTCTTCATACTCCGACCGTCTACGGCAGCATGAACATACTGCGCTCGAAGCTTGCGTTCCTCACGATCTCCTTGATCCATGAGGGGGTCGGTGATCTCGTCGGAGCGACCAGCGGTAACGGCGAACCGGCCTTCTGTTCCTTTCTCCTGAATATCTGCGTTCACCGGATAACGTCGTGTCTGCCACTCATAGTCAATGTATCCGAGTTCGCCATCGAAATCGCCGAAATACGCTTCGGGGAACCGCTCTGTCTTGTTACTCAGATCGACGATTTCGATGATGTTCTCGACTTTCGACGAAATGTCATCAGACGTTTTAGTCTGATCAGAGGACAAATATGGTAATTTTTCGACAAACTGTGCGCGATATTCATACGCTCCGCTGATCTTGAGCGCCGCAATATGCTTGAAATAGAAATTAAGCGCTTTCGAGTTGAGTTGAGCTGCTAACACCGATGTCTGGTCCTCCAGGTGAGGCTCGGCCTGAATACCGTATCCGGTCTTGAAGTACCAACTCCCGGTCTCGTCGAACATGAACCGAGAATCCATAGAGATGGCGGGTGCTATTAATTTCAACCGCTCAAACCGTTCATGACTCTTCGGATACGTAAACCCATACCAGTCATCTCGCCCACGCATACGCCCTCCTTCCCGCGATTCGAGAGAATCACGATGGTCCTCAAAGTAATCCCATGTGAGAGGAAAGTTCTCACGCATCTCATCAGGATCGTATAGCTGTGCGTTTCGCTGATCTCCCTCTCCCTCGACGTAATATGGCAGAATAACGTGCTGACCAGACCAGTCACCACGCCACCGTCGAATATCGTTTCCTTGGAGCCAAGGACGCAGAAGATCCGTCTCGACTTCGTATGTCCGCTCCTCTCCAGATGGTTTGACTGTGACAGTACTACCACCATCTGAACTATCTATCCGATCAGCATCAACGGGGGTGACAACGTAGATCTTATTTGCTCCAGTTTGTGTCCCAGCGAACACTGAATCAACAACATCAGATATTCTCTGGTCGGCATTTCGTTCAAGCTTCTCGAAGATCTCCAGCTCATGCGGTGGCATCAGTGCCCAGTAATCATCTGCCGTGAGACGGTTCTGGGGGAAATCAAAAACATCCATATACTGGTCGCTATATCCCGCGTGTCCACGTTTCTCACTCACCAAGTCAATAACTTTCTCGTCAACCGCACGGCCAGATTCCTTGTCGATATTTGATTTTACTCGGATGCTGCGAATATCATTTTCACCCCTCAAGTCTGCTTTATCCTCTTCTTCCAGAATGAAGATGGCAGGACAATTCATAGCATCCTCAAAGACACCCGAATTGCGGAAATCGTACATCTCTTCGATTGACGTCCGCTCCAATATCTCCGCCCTCATTCCAGCACCGTAGTCCGTATGCATGAACTGGTTCGGGACGATGTATCCGAGCCGACCCCCATCGTCCAGAAGATCGATTCCTCGTTCGGTGAACAGACAATATAAATCATAATTTCCTATCGCGGAGTCATAGAGCTGATCAAGGTACTCTTTCTGCCGGTCAGGAAGGTTTTGAACGCGAACGTAAGGTGGGTTTCCGACGACATAATCGTAGTCCATGTAGTTCTTCACGACGAGTGCGAGGACAGTATCCTCGAACATTTTGAATAGCCGGCCATCACCGTGATCCTCCTGTAGATATCGAACGGTCGCGAGAATGTCGTTAACGTACGGCTCGAAGAACTCCTCGACGCCCTCGTACTCGCGAGTCGTGTAGCGATGGATTCCTTCTTCGAGTCCACCACCGTACTCCCACCAACTCTCCTGCATATGGAATTTCACCACGTCGAGTACGCCTTGTAGGGCTGCGTAGTACTCACCGAAGTTTCGAACACCGGCGTTCACTTTGGCCGTATCGTACTTCGGCATCCGCACTCGCTGGACGAGGAAACCGTCCTCAAGTTCGGAATCAGCTACCTCATCTTCATCGACCTCAATGGGTAGGGGCACGGGGATCTTCACGTCCTGACTGTCCTCCGTGATCGAGTCAAGCGTCATCTGCGTCTGCCCGTCATCCCCAAGATCGATTCCCGTTAGTTCGCGCTCGTTCCGCAAGGAGTCAGTTCGGAAAATCGGAAGCCGTCGTATAGTGAAGTTTTCAGTCTCTTGCTTCGCTTCCCGGTATTCAGGGAGGATAGCGACCATGAAGCGAATCTGCGCCATCAACACCGCGAACGGGTGAATGTCGAGTCCGACGATATGCGGTGTCGTACACAGTTCGGTGAGATGTTCTGACCAATCAGGATCGTCGTTGTACCGACGTACGTCCTCAAGATAACGATTAACCGCTTCGACGAGGAACGTCCCAGAACCGCACGATGGATCGATGAGACGCTCCTCTGATACGCCGACGTCGTACTCCACGCCGTCCATGATGTAGTCGATGACCGGCTGTGGCGTGTAGAACTCTCCAAGCGCCTGCCGGGTCTCGGGATCGAAGTACCGCTGGTAGAGATCGCCGAGCGGGTCGCCCTCGATCTCTGCGAAGTCGAACTTGAGGACCGCAAAGGAGACGTGAGCGATAGCGCGACTGAATCTCTCACGGGTTGCTGGACTTACCCTGCTAACCTCGCTTCCCTCCTTAGCCACGTCACGGAAGCGGTTATACGGGTTCTCGTGTTGACTCGCAGTTTGTTCGCCGTAGCCGTCCGTCCACCAGATGAAAATGTCGTCCTCGAACAGACTCTGGACGAGCTGATTCCGCATATCCTCGATCATCCCGTTCGCTGCGACGGGATATGCGTCAAGTTCGATGTTCCCGCTGAAACCACCGATTTCATCGAAGTACCGACGAAGGCCCTTGCTGTTCGGGAAGAAGTCGTGATCGTCGGTCGCCTTTGCCAGCAGTAGACGTGCCAGGAGAGCGTGACCGGACTCCAGACAGAACATGAAATCCCGGAGAGACTGGTTACCCTCAATGAACGGTTCCCACGAGTCGGGTGTCTCGTCTGGTTCGCTGGCGTAGCTTGCCTCCCAGAAGTCGTATGCTCCTTTCACGAACTTTGCCTCCTGTTCGTCACGGAGTTCAACGAGTAGGTCCATCATCGCCGTCACGAGATTAGCGAAGGGGCTGTCCTCCTCCAGCCGGAACGTCTCGAAGAAGTGTTCCTGTCCGAGTTGGCCGTCGAGTTCCACTTCGTCGAGACCGTCGAGGAAGACTGTAACACTCTCGGGATCGGTAATGTCCCACTCCGGTTTTCGGAGTGCTGCTTCGAGATCGGCGGCGTCGCTCTCTGTTGCGTCTTCGAGAGAGATCGTCAGAAGTCGAGAGTGTTCTTCCCGCCGATAGAGTCGGATTTCATTCCCGTTGGTGAGGACACCGTAGTCAGCTTTGAGTTCGTCTACGTAGTGGAACAGTTGCTCTTCGTGAGGACCGAGTTCACGACCGCTCGTTTTGAACTCGTAGACCGCTGTGACTGACTCGTTGCTGTCAAGAGTGACGTAATCCGGACGCCGGTTGTCGGGAAGCGTCCATTCGCTTCGGAGATCGTGTCCGGCTCCCTCGTATCCAAGGAGGGTGTAGAAGTTTTCATTGAGGAAGGTATTCTCCACGTCCTTTTCGCTCATATCCTCATTCAAGCGGGAGGAAATCCCATGGAGGGCGTCGAGAATCCCCGAGCTATCAGTCATATCACAGCCGACACATTCGGTAGTGAAAAGTGTTCACGACGCGATGCGAGGAGGAATCTTTCGGGACCGTTCGCCAGAAACAGAGATCGTTAGTTGGGCTGTTCTTTCTTCTGTTGTAACTCCTCCTTAATGCGTTCTAACACAGAGGAAGCATGACTTCGACCCTCAAGGTCTCGGTCCTTTGAGTCGACTATCTTCTCCATTTCATGCTCAAGGAAGACAAGCTGGCGGAGAGTGAGATCCATATAAAGAATAGGGACCGTAGGTTTATAAAAGACGGTGAGACTATTCCATATCGAACATCTCTCGCCGCAAGTCTCGCTTCTCAGATTCAGTCCGAGCGTCGTAGTGTTTGTCCAGCGTTGGGATGCTGACGTTCATCCGGTCGCTGATTAGCTCCTTCCGGTGTCCCTCATTGAGCCAATGGGTGATAGCCCCTCGTCGCATCGCGTGGGGCTTGTGAGATCCAGGACATTGCGCTGCCTTGTTGTACTCTTGGACAGCGACACACTCGGACTGTTCTCGATCGTGGGGACACTCTCCGGTGTAGTGACACGGACGGGTCAGTCGGCGGATGTGGGTCCGGAGATTAGACTTCGCCATGCGACCATGCTTTGAGGCGAAGAGAGGATTTCGACCGTAGTCGTCCTCCACTTCGATGTGGTTCATCCGCAGATAATCATCGAGAATTTCGCACACCCAATCGTGGAGATTTACTTCTCGTTCGGCCGGTGCCTTGTTTTTCTGCGGAGTACCTTCGTCGGGATCATGAGACACCTCAATGTATTTCTCTTCGGGATAGTAGTCGTCAACGTCTAACGACCGAGCGTTTCCGAGACGCATTCCCGTGTCCCACAGGAGAGCAAAGAGGGCGTGTCGAGTCGTGGCGTACTCAAAGTCGTCCAAGTATTCGAGAATCTGGTTCGCCGTCTCGGGGTCAATCTTCTCCGAGCGGACCTTCTCGTCGGGGTCGTTGAGGACCATGTTCTCGACAACCCACGAGTCGATCAGTCCCATCGAGTTACACCACTTGAGGAAGCTACGGAGTGAGCAAAGGTCGTTGTAGAGCGTCATTTCATTGACCCCACCTTCCTCTCGGCGGTGCTGCTTGAAGTCGGAGATGTGAAAGCCGTCTATATCGCAGATGTTGTCGAGGTCAATCTCCTCGCAGAAGTCGCGGAATATCCCAAGCGACGAGGCGTTGTTGTAGTGGGTCGACTCAGCCCACTCGGGCTTCTTGTCGGTGAGGAATCGTTCGATCGCGCGTTCCGGAGCCATCTGAGTTCGGGATTCGGACATGGTGGATACGAACCCCCCGATGGTGGCTTGGGAGAGTATGGGTAGCCGGATTCACACTCCTGCGGTGCTGCGCCGGAGTGCGTGTGAAACCGCACGACGGCGGGCAGGCCGGCGGTTCGAATCCGCCCCAACCCATACGTTCCCCGGTCGTTCTTGAAGGAGACAACCCTCGTCAGCTTATGCGATTTGGGGAGTGAATCTACTTTCGACCATAACAGGTCGGCGTGTTCGGGTCCATCACGGCCAGCGGTTACGACAACGTAAAATCGCCGGACGAGTAAAGCGACGAAGGTGTTACTCCTCGCTTTCGTACGGCTCACCGACCGCAGAGGGCGTCTGTGTGGAGCCCCAGACGGTGAGCACGAGAATCACGCCGGCGTACGGGAACAGGTTGACGAGTCGGTTTGGAACGTTGATACCGACCGTCTGTAACTGGATCTGGAGCATATCCAGTCCGCCGAACACGAGTGCCGCGACGGCTGCCCCGATGGGGTTGTAGTTCCCGAACAGGTAGGCGACGATGCCGATCCAGCCGCGGCCGCCGACCATCGTCTCGCCGGTCCCGGTGAACGATCCCGCTTGCGCGAGCAACACCGCACCGCCCAAGCCGGCCATCACGCCCGAGAATATCACCGCGGCGTACCGAACACGCGTGACGTCGATGCCGGCGGTGTCGAGCGCTTCCGGATTCTCGCCGGCCGCCTGGATCCAATACCCGTATTTCGTATCGTTGAGGAACTTCCACGCAGCGACGGCCAAGACGGCGGTGACCATCACCAGCGGCGACGTGTCGAAGAAGATCGGACCGAGCACCGGAATATCCGCGAGCACCGGCACGGTCAGGTCGTTGATGCTCTCGAGGCTCGGGCTGTTTCGGCTCTCCCAGACTAGGACCGCCATGAACGGACCGAATCCGAGACCGATGAACCAGAGCGCCAGCCCCGCGACGATCTGATCTGCTTCGTACCTGATCAGCAGGACGGCAAACAGGACGGCTAACACCAGACTGACCAGTACCGAAGCGAGGATCGCCAGCCAGACGTCGCTCTGGCCGGGGGATCCTCCGCTGATGATCCACATCATCGTCGCCGCGGTCGCTGCCCCGAAGATCATGAACCCCTCGACGCCGATGTTGAAGACGCCGCTTTTCTCCGCGTACAGCCCGCCGATCGCCGTGAGGGCGATCGGGGTCGCAGCCTGGAGCGAGCGCTCCACGAATCCGATCGTAACGATTTCCCAGAACGGCAGGTCCATCGCCACGGCTGCTATCGCCGCTCCAGCGACGAGAACGGCGATACCCGCGATTCCGAGGCTGTTTCTCTTGGCGTATTCGGCGAAGCTCATCACCGGTCACCCCCGAGACCGGTCCGCACGGCAGCCATGCGGAACAGCTCCGGCACGGCGACGAAGAGAATGACGAGTCCGATGACGCCGTCGATGAGCTGTACGGGAACGTCGGTGTAGATCCCGATGTGCGATCCGGCGGACTCGAGACCACCGAACAGCAAGCCGGCCGGAACGATGCCGAGCGGATTGTTCGCGGCGAGCAGACTCACAGCGATCGCGTCGAACCCGTACGTCCCGATGCCGCTCGGGTCGGTGTAGTACCCCTGAATCATAACTGCGAAGACCGCCCCGGCGATTCCCGCCACCATCCCGGAGAGGGTCATCGTCAGAACGACCGTCCGCTTGGCGCTGACGCCCGAGTACGTCGCCGCCGATTCTTGGTGGCCGCTCGTTACCATGTCGTACCCGAATCGGCTGCGTTCCATCACGATGTAGATGACCGCGACGGTCGCGAGCGCGATGGCTAACCCGACGACCGAGAATCCGGAACTGTCGAACACGACACTGGGAAAGGAGACGTACTCCGGAATCCGCTCCGTGTTCGGTGCCGCGTTCCCTTCACCGCGAAACGGGTTCTGGACCAACCACCCGACGACGCCGGTCGCGATGAAGTTCAGCATGATGGTGGTGATTATCACGTTCGCGTCCGCGTACGCCTTCAGCGCGCCGGGTAACGCACCGTACACGCCGCCCGCGAACGTTCCCGCAACGAAGCCGATCAGAATCAGTCCGGCGCCGCCGACGGTCCCTTCCGGTAACAGCGGCGCCGTCCAGATGATCGACATGACGGTCGCGATGCCGCCAACGACGAACTGCCCTTGGACGCCGATATTGAACACACCGGCTCGGAACGCGACCGCGACCGCGACGCCGGTCAGGATGAACAGCGTCGAGAACCGCAGCGTTCGTGCGATAGCCGACTCTCCGCCGACCGCTCCGTTGATCAGGCTGACAAGAAACTGGACCGGGTCGTAGCCGGCCGCCGCGACGATGGTAACGCCGATCAGCAGCGCCAACGCCGTCGAGGCGGTCGCGATCGCTAATCGCTCGACGACCGAGGCGCGCAGCATCCGTCCCGCCGCCCGATCGACGACGTCGCGGAGACGTCCCGACAGGCGGCTCACGAGTGAACACCACCGCTGGGTTCGCTGTCGCCGTCGTCGGTGCCGGCGTCGTGGCCGGCCATCAGCATCCCGAGCTCCTCTTCGGTCGTTTCCACCGGGTCGACCGCCCCCGCGAATTCGCCCTCGTACATCACCACGATCCGATCGGAGAGCTTCCGAATCTCGTCGAGCTTCGAGGAGACGACGAGGATCGCCATCCCCGCCTCACGCAGTTCCAGTAGCCGATCGTGGATGAACTCGATCGAACCGATGTCGACCCCTCGCGTCGGGTGGGACGCGATCATAACGTCCGGATCGTGTTCGATCTCCCGCCCGACGATGAACTTCTGCTGGTTCCCGCCCGACAGCGACTTCGCCTCGGAGCGTTCGTTCGGAGGCTGTACGTCGTACTCCCGGATGATGTCGCCGGCGTGGTCGTGGACGGTCTCCCAGTCGATCAGCCCGCTGTCGACGAACGGGTCGACGGTCTGGTTCCCGAGTAGCGCGTTCCGAACGAGAGTGTAGTCCTGTACGAGTCCCTCGGTCGTCCGATCTTCCGGAATGTACGCGATGCCGGCGTCGATACGCTGCCGGCGGTTCGTGTCGGTGATCTCCTCGCCGTTCAACCGTACGGACCCGGACTCGACGTCGCGGAGCCCGGTCAGCGCTTCGACCAGCTCTGTCTGACCGTTCCCCTGAACGCCGGCGACTCCGAGGATTTCCCCTTCCCGGACGGTGAGGTCGACGCCGCTGACCTGTTCGAGACCTCGGCTCCCCCGTACGTGGAGTTGCTCGACGTCAAGCACGGCGTCGCCTTCCGGTGACTCCCGAGGCGGGCGATCGAACTGGATCTCTCTCCCGACCATCATCCGCGCGAGTTCCGTTTCCGATGTCTCAGCGTCGTCGACCGTCCCGATGGCCGCTCCGTCTCGCAGCACGGTGATCTCGTCGGCCGCGCCGAGCGCCTCCCCCAGCTTATGCGTGATAAATATGAGCGAGTGGCCGGCGTCCGCGAGTTCCCCCATCAGGTCGAGCAGATCGCTGATCTCCTGTGGAGTGAGAACCGCGGTCGGCTCGTCGAGGATGAGGATATCCGCGCCGCGATAGAGGCTTTTCACGATCTCGACGCGCTGGCGGGCGCCCAGGTCGAGATCTCGAATCTTCGTGTCGAGGAACTCGTCGACGTGGAAGTCGTAGCGCGAGCAGATATCTTCGATATCCCGCCGGGCGGTCGCGGTATCGACGAACCCGTTATCGCTCGGCTCGTGGCCTAGAATGATGTTCTGTAGCACGGTCATCGTCTCTACGAGCTGGAAGTGCTGGTGGATCATGCCGACGCCCGCGTCCATCGCGTCTCGGGGCGATTCGAACGTTTTCGGCTCTCCGTCGATGTGGACCGTCCCCGCGTTCTTTTCGTAGAACCCGTAGAGGACGCTCATCAGCGTCGTCTTGCCGGAACCGTTCTCACCGAGGAGCGCGTGTATCGACCCCTTCTCCAAGGTGAAATCGACGTCGTCGTTCGCCACGACATCGCCGAACCGTTTCGTGATACCCTCCATGCGGACGGCGGGTGGCGTCTCCTTAGCTGTCATTGTCTTTTCGTAGTACGGTGATCATAAATGCCAACGAGCGACCGCGACGGCCTTAGTTACAGCCGGACGCGGAACACGGAACCTCGATATCGCCGCTCGTGATTCCGTCCTTCGCGTCCTGAATGTTCTGCGACACGGCATCGGGCATCTCGCCTTCGAACGCCTGCCCGATCACGAGGTCGACGCCCTCCTCGTCGAGACCGAGCGTGTTCGCGCCCGTGACGCTCTCGAAGTCGCCCTCGGCGACCGCCGAAGCGACCTCCTGGGTTCCCTCGTTGATGTACTTGACCGCGGAGCCGATGATGACGTCTTGGAACTCTTCGAGGGTCACGGACTGATCCGCGTCGACGCCGATCGCGAAGCGGTCGTTCTCTTGGGCAGACTCGAAGACGCCCTGTCCGGCCGCCGCTGCGGCGTGGTAGACGATGTCCGCGCCGTTGTCGTACTGCGAAGAGGCGATGCTGGCAGCGGTGTCCGTGTCGCTGTAATCGCCGATGTACCCGACGTCGACGGTGACGTCGGAGTTGACCCACTCCGCGCCGGCGACGTACGACCGCTCGAAGGCGTTGATGAGCGATCCGTCGACGCCGCCCACGAACCCGATGTGGGCGTTGCTCGGGTCGTTCGAGTTGCCTTCGTGAGAGAGTTCCTCGGTCGTCATCGTCCCGCCCAGGACGCCTGCGAGGTAGGACATCTCGTGGTTGGCCCACGTGTACCCGGCCACGTTGGGCTCGTCGACGTGCGCGTTGATGAGCATCCAGTTCTGGTCCGGATACTCCGCGGCGTTCTGCGTGAGGGCCTCGGTGTGGTTGTACGAGACCAGCACGATGAGGTCGTAGTCGCCGCTCTCGGCGAGGGTCGACTGCGTGGACTGGTAGTTCGACTGCTCGGTCTCCTCGACCTGATTGATCTCGATGTCGTACTCCTCCTGTGCGGTTTCGAGCCCGTCGACCGCCAAGTCGTTGAACGCGTTGTCGTCGAACCCGGCGGGACTGGAGACGATCGCGATATTCGTCGTCGATTCCGATCCGCCGTCGCCGCCGTCGCCGCCGAGACACCCGGAGAGAGCCGTTCCGGCAACGACGGTACCCCCGGTCGCGAGCATGGACCGACGACTGATCACGGGCTCACCGTGCGTATTCTCGGATCCATCAATATTTTTCATGTTGGACATGACACTCTCGCACTCGATGCTTCTACATTAAAAACCTATTTGTAAAAATATATTTTTACTGATGTTTTCTAAGGCCCTCCGGGTCTCGGTGAAATTGCGTGACGGGGAGGACGTCGAAACGGCAGCAGCCGCCGCGAGCGCCCGGCGCACCCGGTACCGCAGCGCCGGGCGGCGGGTTCGAATTCTCGCCAACCCGTACGGTCGCCCGCTGGCTTCGAAAGAGCCGAACCGCGAGCGGTCGGAGCGGTCGGCGCTGTTCCGGTCGTCGACGGCGCGGGTCACTCCATCGGCCGGTCGCTCAACACAAGAGGTAATTCGGTGGCACCGAGTGAGGGGGCATGGACGACACGCCGCTACACGAACGCATGAAAGCCTACGAGGCGTCGGCGAGAGAGGCGGCCAGGGCCGGGAAAAAGCGCGACCGGATAGCCGCGAACGTCGGGAAGCGACTGGCGGCGGCGGTGACCGACGCCGTCGAGCAGGACGGGGCGAACGTCGAGGTGACGGGGCGGTCGGGCGACGGGCACCGGTATCGGTTCACGGCGCGGCTCGATCGGGCGGCGCTCGTCGCCACGCTGACGGAGACGCTCCCCGACGGGTTCGTCGTCTCGCACGTCAACGACGACGGATCGCTCTCGATCGAGTGGACCGGCGCCGACCGGACCCCCTCGAAGCGCCAACACGGCGCGGTCCTGAAGGCCATCGTCGCCGAGGAGATGGTCTTAGACGACGACGGGCTGGTCGAGTCGGTTCCGACCCGCGATCGGGTGCTCGCGCGGGCGGTCGAACTGGGAATCGACGAGGACGACGCGACTTCGCGGCTGCGTCGGCTGGCGACGCTGGACGTCGTCGACCTCGACGACGGGTACGTCTACCCGGACGACAACTTCTCGCGGTACTGAACGCGACCCACGGCTCCCGCGGGGCCGCGGTGGCGCTCCCGCGGGCGACCGGTAAGACCCGTCCCCGCTCGGAACGTGATGATCTCGTAGTCTCCGTCGACCAGCGAGCGGATGCTCGAGTGACCGTCGTGCTCCGCGAGAGTAGCCAGCCCGGCGTCGGCGACGGCGTCCGCGACGCCGAACGCGCTCGAACAGTAGTCACAGACCTCGGCGTCGTCGCGGACGGCCCGAGGGAGCTCGTGGTAGTCGCTCTCCTCGTCTCGCGAGCCGGCCCTCACCAATCGCGCGACACCGGCGTCTCGCTCGCGTCGACGTTCTCCAGCAGCCACGCCGCGGCGTCGTCGAGCGCGTCGTCGTCGGTCGCGGTCACCTTCAGCCGGTTGTGGTCGGCCTCGCGGTCGGGGTAACAGCCGACGGCGACGTCGAAACGGTCCATCGCCTCCTTCAGCGCGGGGATGATGTTCGACTCCGGCTCGACGGTGTAGAGGAACCGCGAGCGCCGGTCGCCCGCGAACTCGTCGGCGACCGTCTCGAACGTCGCCTTCAGCTCGTCCGGGATCCCGGGCATGACGTACGCGTTCTCGACGACGCAGCCCGGCGCGAGCCCCGCTTCGGTCACCAGCGGGCGGCTCCCCTCGGGGACCGACGCCTCCGCCGCGACGTCGACGTCGAACTCGCGGTCGGGCACGCGCTCGCGGATCGCGGCCAGCCGGCGCTCGACCGATTCGCGCGTGAGCTCGGTCGGGGCCATCTCGCGGTCGAACGCGTCAGCGACCCCCTCCATCGTCACGTCGTCCGGGGTGCTGCCGATCCCGCCCGTGACGATCACGGCGTCGAAGTCGGCGGCGTACTCACGGACGCGCGCCGCGATCTCGGCCCTGTCGTCTGGGATCGAGAGGATCCGCGCCACGGCGACGCCGCGCTCGCTCAGCTCCGCGGCGAGCCAGTTGGCGTTGGTGTTCACCGTGTCGCCCGAGAGCAGTTCGTCCCCGACCGTGATCAGCGCGACCTCCATCGACCCGGCTTTCGGTCGGGCGACGGATGTACGTTTCCCGCCCCCGGTCTAATCCAAATTATAATGAGGTATCGGGGCCTCGGTCGGGAGGTGACACGCGACACCACGCGCCGCGCGGTCCTCGCGAGCGTCCTCGCCGCTGGGACAGCCGGGCTGGCGGCGAGCGACGCGGCCGACCTCCTCGACTCGTTCGCCCCGCTGTCGGGCCGGGCGTGGGACGCGGCCGACCGCTCGCTCCCCGAGACCGTCGAGAGCCCGCACGGGCCCGCGACCGTCGCCCGCGACGAGTTCGGCGTCCCGCAGGTCGAGGCGGACGCCGAGCCCGCGGCGTACTTCGCGGTCGGCTACTGCCAGGCGTTCGACCGGCTGTTCGCGATGGACCTCCAGCGCCGCGTCATGCGCGGCCGTCTCTCGGCGGTGATCGGCGAGGCGACGCTCGGCAGCGACGAGTTCAACGTCGCGATGGGGTTCGCCGACGCCGCGGAAGCGACCTGGGAGGTCGTCGCCGAGACGCGCGCCGGCCCCCTCGTGGAGGCGTTCGCCGACGGCGTCAACGCGGCGATGGACGACCTGCCGCTCCCGCTGGAGTTCGAGCTGATCGGCTACGAGCCCGAGCCGTGGACCCCCGTCGACTCGATGTTGATGGAAAAGCAGATCTCGTGGACGCTCACGGGGAGCTTCAGCGAACTGCGACGCGCGCTCGTCGCCGACCGCCTCGGCGCGGACCGCGCGGAGACGCTGTTTCCGACGCGGTACGACCACGACTACCCGATCCTCGACGGGACGGAGACGCGGCTCGGAGACTCGAGAAGCGGCGAACTGGCCCCAGGCGAACCCGTCTCGAACGGGTCGACCGACCCC
The DNA here is from genome assembly GCF_000337395.1 of Halorubrum distributum JCM 13561. NCBI lineage: Archaea > Methanobacteriati > Methanobacteriota > Halobacteria > Halobacteriales > Haloferacaceae > Halorubrum > Halorubrum distributum. The sequence goes on along the minus strand of NZ_AOJF01000057.1, from coordinate 34,181 downwards.
GTCGACACCGCCGACTCCGTCGACGCCGCTGACCCCATCGACGCCGCTGACCCCATCGACGCCGCCCTGACCGACTGGCTCTCGGGCTTCGAGTCGCCGACGGGCGTCGGCTCGAACAGCTGGGTCGTCTCCGGCGAGCACACCGCGAGCGGGACGCCGATACTCGCGTACGACCCGCACCTCTCCCTCCAGGCGCCGCCGCTGTGGTACGAGCAGTCGGTCGACACCCCCGAGCGGTCGGTGCGGGGCGCGACGTTCTCCGGCGTCCCGTTCGTCATCGCCGGCGCGAACGACCGCGGCGCGTGGTCGTTCACAAACCTCGGCGCCGACGTCCTCGACTGCTACCGGTACGAGATCGACGACGCGGGCGACCGCTACCGCTACGAGGGCGAGTGGCGCGACTTCGAGACCGACGAGCGCGAGACGATCCCGGTCGCCGGCGGCGAGGACCGCGAGCTCCGCGTGCGCCGCACCGTTCACGGTCCCCTGATCGAGCGCGAGGGACGGACGGTCGGCGTCGCGTGGACGGGCCACACCGCGACGCGGACCACGGCCGCCATCGAGGCGTACGGGCGCAGCGAGGGGATCGACGACCTGCTGGCGGCGACGCGCGACTTCGACCTGCCGACGCAGAACCTCGTCTACGCCGACGCGGACGGCCGGACGCTTTACTTCGCGACCGGTCGGCTGCCGATCCGGCGTATCGACGGCGAGGTCGTCGACGGCGACCGGATCTTCGACGGCTCCGCGGGCGAGGGGGAGTGGCGGGGGTTCGAGCCGTTCGGCGAGTCCTCGTGGGAGGGGTTCGTCCCCTTCGAGGAGAAGCCGCACGCGATCGATCCCGACGCCCTCTCGACGGCCAACCAGCGCCCGATCGACGACCCGGTCCACTACGTCGGCGTCGACTACGCGACGCCGTACCGCGGGGCGCGGATCGCCGACCGGCTCGACGACGCGATCGGCGGGGGCGGCGACGCCGAGGCCGGCGGGGGCGACGACGCCGATGCCGGCGGGGAGGGACCGACCGACCCCGACTTCCACCGCGCGCTCCAAAACGACGTGCGCGACGGCCGCGCGGCCGAACTCGTCCCCGAGCTGGTCGAGGCGGTCCGCGACCGGCACGGCTTCAGGCCCGCTGTCATCGACGCCGCCAACGACCTCGACGACTGGGACTACCGGATGGAACGCGACTCGCGCGCCGCGCTGATCTTCGCCCGCTACCTCCCGAAATTCCGCGAGCGCGTCTTCGGGCCCGCGTTCTCGGACGCCGACCTCGGCGAGTCGTACTACCCGAACGACCGGACGCTCGCGCGGCTCCCCGACGACGACCCGCTCTTCGACGGGCGCTCGCGGGGCGACCTCGCGGTCGCGGCCCTCCAAGACGCGCTGGATGAGATCGGGGCGGCCGGCTCGGAGGACTGGGACCGGTACGGCGACTACAACACCACCCGCGCGATGGCGCACCCGCTGGGCGGCGAGGCGCCGTTCCTGAACTACGAGGAGCTGCCCGCGGACGGCTCGCCCGCGACGGTGAAGAACTACCGCGTCGAGTCCGCGATCGGGTCGAGCTGGCGGATGGCCGTGCGGCCGGGGACGGACGCGACCGCGGTCCTGCCGGGCGGCAACTCCGGCGACTACTTCTCGGCGCACTACGACGACCAGCTCCGGCGCTGGCTCGACAACGACCAGCGGCCGATGCCGCTCGGGGGCGGGAGCGACCCGGTGGTCCGGTTCGAGCCGTCAACGGAGGGGTCCCGATGAGCGACGCGTCGGAGTCGCCCGGGAATTCGGAGTCGAACGTGCCTTCGGAGTCGACCGCGCTCCGCGACCGCGTCAGGACCGAGCCGGGACCGCACGCGGTCGCGGTGGTCGCCGCGCTCGCCGCCGGCGTCGGGCTCGCGTCGCTCCACTGGCTCGGGCTGATCGCCGCGGGCGCGCTCGCCTCGCTTCCGGCGCCGACCCTGCGTCGGGGGGCGGGGTACGCCTTCGGCGCCGGCGTGGCCTGTCTCGCCGCGTTCGCGCTCTCGCTCGGGCCGGCGGCCGGGGCGGCGTCGGACATGTTCCCGGTCGTCTACGTCACGGTCGGCGCGGGGCTGGGGCTGCCGCTGTTCGGGTCGCTGGCGCGGGCCGCGGTGGCGTGAGGGTCAGTCGAGGCTCTTCAAGTCGGTCACCGTCTCGTCGGTCTCGACGTCGCCCGTGTTGCGCGTCTCGCTCGGCTCGAAGAGGACGATTTCGGCCTCGGGCTCGGCGACGGGCCGGTGTTCGGTCCCGCGCGGAACGATCGTGAACTCGCCCGCCTCCAGCACCGCGTCCGCCTCGTCGCGGAACTCGATCCGGAGTCGACCCGCGTTGACGAGGAACAGCTCGTCGGCCTCCGCGTGGCTGTGCCAGACGAACTCCCCGTCCGCCTTCGCGACCTTCACCGCCTGCCCGTTGAGCTCGCCCGCGAGCCGCGGCGACCACGTCTCGTCGAACGAGTCGAACGCCTCGGCGAGGGACACCTTCTCCATACCGACTGTCGGCGTCGGAGCGGTAAAATCGCTGCCCCCCGGGACCGGTACGAGCGACCGCGGCCGCAGCCGGCGGGGACGGCGAGGGGAGTATATACCGCTCCGGAGCGGCCCGGACGTCTCTGCCCTCCGCGATACCACTCATATAAGCGCTTACGAGGGGCCTCGACGTGCCGCGACGTATGGCAGCGACTCACGCGGACGAGGGGAGCGACCCGATCCGGGCGGCGCGGGCGAAGCTCCGGGTCGAGCGGCGTCGAGTCGTCGACGAGCGGGAGGCGTTCCGAGCGTTTCGCGGCCGGGTCTCCTCGATCCCGAACGAGAGCGGGCGCGTCGACCCGACGGACCCGGGCGCGGGCGGAGGATTCGCCGGCGCGGGCGGACCGGCCGGCGTCCGCGGCGCGATCGGGGGAGCGACCGGGGGAGCCGACGGTGCGGCGCCGCCCGGGTCTCGGCTCGTCGCGGTGCGGGACGCGTACCGCGCCACGGTGATGTCGGTCCCGCACTACGAGGCGGAGTACGACGACACCTACGAGCGGAGCGTCGCCGAGGAGTTCGGTCCCGAGCTCGCCTACGTGCTCACCCGCACGGACTGCTTCCACGAGGAGTACAAGCGCTCGTTGCTGTGCGCGGTCGAGACCGCCGTTCAGGAGCGCGAGGCGTTCCTCGACGCCGTGGAGTCGGAGATCGAGTCGGTCGAGCGCGCCGGGTCCCGCCTCGAACCGATCCGGACAGAGATCGGGGCGATCGAAGCGGAGATCGGCGGTGAAGGAGACGACTCGGCGGCCGCCGGGTTCGGCGCGCTCGACGCCTGCCGGACCCGGATCGGGGTCCTTCGCGACGACTGCGACCGGATCGCGGCCCGCCGCCAGCGCGTGCTCGCAGACCACGAGCGCCGGCTCGCGCTCGGCGACGAGCTCGACCTGCCGGGGTACTGCTACCAAGACCTCGACGTCACGTATCCGGTTCTCGCGGCCGTTGGTGCGGTCGGCGACCAGCTGGAGATGCTCAGGGAGCGGATCGAACGGGCCATGACGCGAGCTCGCTGATCAGTTGATTCGATCCGATGAAGTACACGCGGGCGGCCGCATTCCGGTCGTATCGTGGAGGAACTCCGACGATATTTATAAAAGAGGACGGGCCGGGAGTAGGCCTCCAAATCCCCAGTCGCTCGCTTATAAATAGTTGCTTGCGGAGCGGCGGCGAACACCGCCGAAGCCCCAGCCGCTCGTTTATAAATACTCGACCACGAACCGTTGGAACACACCTCCAAAGCCCCAGCCGCTCGGCTGTACGTGATCTCTCGCTCTGCGGTGACCGCCTCCAAAGCCCCAGCCGCTCGGCTGTACGTGATCTCTCGCTCTGCGGTGACCGCCTCCAAAGCCCCAGTCGCGAGGGCGGCGTACGCTCGCTGCGCCCCTCGCTCAGTCGCTGACGCTCCTTCGCTGCGGTGCTTGCGTCGCCTACGCCGCCCTCGCGACTGCCCCTTTGAGCCCCACCCCGCCCCGCACAGCACCGCACCTCACGCCTCCCCAGCCTCGCGGTTCGCGCTCTTCGAGCGCTCACCGCGTCCCTCGCGCGTGCGACTCGCGCCCTGACGGGCGCTCGTCGGCACGCGCCACCGAACTTCGTTTATAAATGATGTCGCAGCCAATCGGAGTTCAGGTATCGATCGAATCCCGCCCTCGGCCATCGTCGTGGGCTCGTACTCGACCCGGTAACACCCGTGTCCGCACCGATTCAAGTCCCTCCGGAGCGTATCTGGAAGTATGACAGACGAATCCGACTCCGCAGGCGCCGGAACCGAGGACGGCCCGACTCCCACCCCGGGAATCCACCACGTCACCTGCGTCGCGGGCGACCCGCAGCGCAACCTCGACTTCTGGGTCGAGACGCTCGGGCTCCGCCTCGTGAAGCGCTCGATCAACCAGGACGACCCCGGGACGTACCACTTCTTCTACGGGGACGCCGAGGGCACGCCCGGCACGAGCATGACGTTCTTCCCGTGGACGGACCTGCCGGAGGGCGAGGTCGGCGCCGGGCAGGTCTCCCGCACCGCGTTCCGCGTGCCCGAGGGGAGCCTCGACTACTGGGAGGGGCGGTTCGACGAGCGCGGCGTCGACTACGACGCCCGCGAGGAGCGCTTCGGCGAGACGGTCCTCCCCTTCCGCGACCCCGACGGGCTCCCGGTCGAGCTGGTCGAAGTCGAGATCCCGGACGACGACCCGACGACCGCGTGGACCGCGCACGTCCCCGAGTCGGCCGCGATCCGCGGCTTCCACTCCGTGACGCTGTGGCTCGACGACGCCAAGCGGACCGAGCGGCTCCTCGAAACGATGGGGCTGGCCGAGACCGAGTCCGCGGCCGACGCCGCGACCGGCAACGACCGGACTCGCTTCGCCGCGGGCGGCGCCGTGGGGAAGTACGTGGACGTCGTCGAAACTGATCGGCAGGGAAGCTCGGGGCGCGGCACGGTCCACCACGTCGCGTTCCAGACGCCGACGGACGCCGACCAGTCCGGGATGCGCGACGCGGTCGCGTCGATGGGCCTCCGCCCGACCGAACAGATCGACCGCCACTGGTTCCGGTCCGTCTACTTCCGGGAGTTCGCGGGCGTCCTCTTCGAGCTCGCCACCGCCGACCCGGGGTACGCGAGCGACGAGCCCCTCGACGCGCTCGGGGACCGGCTGGTGTTGCCCGGGCGGTTCGAGGACCGACGCGAGGAGATCGAATCCGGCCTCGCCGACGTGACCGTCCCAGGGACCGACACAGAGTTTGCGGCGAACCGCGCCGACTGAACCGCGCCGACTGAACCGCGCCGACTGAACCGCGCCCCGGCGCGCCGCGACGAGCCTCCCGCGGTCGCCGACCGCGCCGACCGCCACGGACCGATCCTTCTAATCGCGCGCGGCCGAACCATCTCGCATGACAGAGGACCTCGGCACGCCGGTGCTGGACAACCACCTCCACCTCGACCCGCGGCACGGCCGCGGGATCGAGGCCGTCGAGGAGTTCGCGCGGCTCGGCGGCACCCACCTGCTCGTGGTGAACAAGCCCTCGTGGCTGCTCGGCGTCGAGCCGGACGAGCCGGCCGACTTCCGGGCCGTCTTCGAGGAGACGCTGGAGACCGTCGCGGCCGCGACGGACGCGCTCCCGGGTCGCGCGTGGCCCGTCCTGGGCGTTCATCCGGGGCTGATCAGTCGGCTCGTCGACGAGCGCGACTTCTCGCCCGACGAGGCCCGCGACCTCATGCGCGGCGGGCTGGAGGTCGCGAGCGAGTACGTCGCCGACGGGGACGCGCTCGCGCTGAAGTCCGGGCGGCCCCACTACGACGTGAGCGACGCGGTCTGGGACGCGTCGAACGCGGTGACGCGGCGCGCGTTCGAGCTGGGCGCCGACGTCGACTGCGCGGTCCAGCTCCACACCGAGGCCACCGAGGACCTGACCGACCTCGCCGCGGTCGCCGAGGATGTCGGCCTCGACCCCTCGCGCGTCGTCAAACACTACGCGGCAGGCGAGCTGGCGGGCGTCACCCCGAGCGTGATGAGCGACAAGGAGCGGCTGGAGCGCGCGGCCGAGGCCGGCGAGCCGTTCCTGATGGAGACGGACTTCGTCGACGACCCGGAACGACCGGGGATGGTGCTCGGACCGAAGACCGTCCCGCGGCGGGTGCGCTGGCTGTTGGAGGGGGAACACGACGAGGCGGTCCGGCGGGCGCACGTCGAGACCCCCCGCGCGGTGTACGGAATCGACACCGAGGCGACGCTCGAACGAGAGGTCTGATTCCGGGATTCTCACGCGTGAGACGCTATCTCGGGCGGCGATCGATAGGAAAGGCATTTGAGTAGTCCGGGCGACGTACGGGACATGACCGACGACGACGCCGTTGAAACGTTCTATACCGACGAACGCTGGCAGAACTGGCTCGACAGGCTGGCCGAAGAGGAACTCGACCCCGAGAACGAGGACTCCGCGCGGCTCCTCTTGAACCTCCAGGACGACGCCGCCATCGCCGTGGTGAAGGTGCTCGCCGCGTTCGACGAGGACCGCATCGACGAGGAGCGCGCCGTCGAGGAGGTCCGCGACATCCGCGAGATCGTCCTCGCAGACGTCGAGTTCGACGACGAGGACAAGGTGATGCTGATCGACGGCGTCCAGACCTCGCTGGTCCCCGTCTTCTACGCGGCCGAGGAGTACGTCGTCGGCGGCGTCGTCGACGGCGACGTGAGCGAGTTCGTGCGCGCGGCCGCCGAGGCCGAGGAGGGCGACGACCTCGACGCCGCGCTCGGCTACGTCGTCCAGGCCGGCACGCGCGTCATCGACGGCGAGGCGCTCGACATCGAGCTCGTCGAGGACCTCGAGTACGGCCTCGTCTCCGAGTGGGTCAACGGGCTCGACTCCCTCCAGTCGGCCATCGAGGACCCGGAAGTCGTCGAAGAAGAAGACTGAGCGGGGTCGGCGGACCCGCTCCCGTCGGGTCGACCGTGGTGAAGTGTTTTCAGCGCACGTAGCGTCCGTTCCGTATGGTGACTCTCGCGGCCGGACTGGCGATCGCGCTGCTCGTCGTCTGGACGGCCAGCTCGTTCGTCCCGCTGGTGCCGGGCGGCGTCCTCGCGGCGCTGACCGTCGTCGGCTACGCGTACACCACCGGGTTCGCGGCACCGAGCCCCGCCGTGGTGGTCGCGCTCGTCGTCGTCTCGCTGCTGGCCTCCGCCGCGGACGTCGCGTCGGGGATGGTCTCCGGGAAGCTCGGCGGCGCGTCGACCCGGACCGTCGTCGTCGGGACGCTGGTGGGAATCGCCCTCCTGATCCCGCTCGGCCCGATCGGGCTCGTCGTCGGACTTGGCGGCACCGTCTTTCTCGCCGCGCTGAACGAACGCGACGGCGACACGCGCGAGGCCGCTCGACGGGCGGCCTACGCGGTGGTCGGCGCGCTCGCCAGCGCGTTCGTCCAGGCCGTCCTGCTCGCCGGCGTCACGGTCGCGTTCGCGCTGGCGGTCCTGTGAGGCGACCGGGAACGCGCCGCTCGGGCTCCCTCCTCACGCCGCCACGGAGAACAGCAGCAGGTTGTGCGCGGCCGGGCCGAGCCCCATCGCCGCGACGAAGCCGAGGAGGAGGTACCCCTCCGCCGGCTCCTCGCGGACGTAGGCCGCGAACAGCCACACGACCGCGCTCGCGACGGCGAGCTTCACGAGGAGGAACAGCCCCCCCTCGCCGATCACCGGGAGCGACGGCAGTCCGCCGATCTCCAGCAGGATCCGCGAGAGCGGCGTGCGCTCGCCGAATCCGAGCTGGGTGGTCCCCACCGCGGTTGAGACCCCGTCGAGCGCGTGCCCGAACACCGCGAGGGCGCCGACGGAACCGGTGACCGCGGCCTCGGGCCGGAAGCGAGTCAGGCCGACCCAGGCGGCGGCCGCGATCGGAATCGCGAGCGCGAGCGCGACCGCCGACCAGCGCGCGCCGATCGGCGAGAGGCCGGTAGCGACCGCGAGGGCGACGACGGGGACGAGCAGGAGGACGCCGGCGGCCGCGAGCGTCGCCGCGACGCGGTCCGGGCGCGCGGCGTCGGCGGCGAGCCACGCCGCGCCGGCGAGCGTCCCCACCGTGAGGTAGACGGTCGGCGAGCCGGCGAACGGCGCGAGCGAGGACGGGAGCGCGTCGACGACGTAGAGGACGTGGGCCGCGGAGCCGAGCGCCATCCACGGGGCGAGCGCGAGCACGCGGCGGGCGGTCACCCGCGGTCGCCGGCGCCGGAGCGCGGCGACGACCGCGCCGGTCGCGAGCAGGACGACGAGGAGGTGGGGGAGGGGAGGAAGCGTCGTGCCCGCCGGGAGGAGGCCGCCGACCATCAGACCGACAGAACGGGTTGGCTCGCGTACAGGAGGACGTACTCCGCGGCCTTCCCCAACACCTCGCCGGGGTCGCCGGAGACCGGCTCGCGCGGGACGACGATGAAGTCGGACTCAAGCTCCTCGGCCGTGTCGAGGACGACGCTCCCGGGGTGAACCGTCTTCACCGACGTGGAGAAGCCGTAGGCGATGGAGTTGCTGTGGGGGACTCCGGCGGCCTCCGCGCGGCGCGCGACGGAGTCGGTGAACGCCTCGGAGTCGTCCGCAACCTCGCTCTCGTCGACCACGCCGTGGTCGATGGCGCGGACGACCTCCTCGTCGAGGACGTACAGCGCGTGGACGCTCGCGCCGTACTCGCTCGCGACCGCGATGGCGTAATCGACCGCCTCGTGCGACTCCTCGCTGCCGTCGACGGGCACGAGGACGAGGTCGATGTCGAGATCGGTCATACCCGACCACTCGGCGGGGGAGGTCAAAAAGCCCGCCCCATCGCCGCGGTCCGCGACCGGAAACCGACGGCGGCGACCGCGGCACGTGCCGCCCGGCTGCCCCGATCGTGGCCGACTCAGTATCCGGACAGTTCCCGCTGACCGACCTCACGGCGCTCGGCCGGCGGGACGTTCGTCGCGACGATCTCGTCGACCGCGTCGCGGTTGTCGGCGTCGCTGTTGATCGCGCGGGTCGCGCCCTCGCGGTCGACGCGGAAGCCCGCCTCGGCGTATGCGTCGTACATCACGCCGCTGTTCGAGAGCACGACCCACACCCCGGCGTCGTCGAGCTCGCCGGCGACGTCGAGCAGCCGGCGCTGGTCCTCGCGGTCGAACCCGGCGGCGCTGTACTCGTTGAAGCTCGCGGTCGCGCTCATCGGCTCGTAGGGCGGGTCGAAGTAGACGAGGTCGCCGGGCTCGGCGGCGTCGAGGACGTACGCGAAGTCCTCGTTGCGGACCTCCGCGTCGGCGAGCAGGTCGCTCGCCCGACGGACCCGGTCGCGCTGGACCCAGTCGGGGTCGGCGTACCGACCGATCGGGACGTTGAACCCGCCGTCCGCGTTCTCGCGGTAGAGCCCGTTGTAGCAGGTCCGGTTGAGGTAGAGGAGGAGGGCGGCCTCCTCCAGCGGGTCGAACTCCCCCTCGTACGGCCGGCGGTTGAACCGCGCGCGCTGCTGGTAGTAGTAGGCCTCCACGTCCCGACCGCGCGCCGTCTCCTCGGCGTACGGGAGGTCCGGGTCGGGATCGCTCTCGGGATCGTCGAACGCGGCCAGCCGCGAGAGCAGCTCGTCGGGGCGGTCGCGGACCTGCTCGTAGAAGTTCACGAGCCGCGGGTTGGCGTCGTTGACCGTCGCGCGGGCGGGTTCGAGGTCGAAGAAGACGGCCCCGCCGCCGACGAACGGCTCGTGGTACCGGCCGAACGCCGACGGGAACCGGGCGTACAGCTCGTCGAGCAGCTGCCGCTTCCCGCCGGCCCACTTCAGGATCGGCTCGGCCATGGCTGTCGGGTGTCGCCCGCGCCCGGGGATAAACGTCCCGGGCCGCGTCCGCGATGATCGGCCTCCGGGCCGCGTCCGCTCGGCCGGCCGCGACGGTCGGTCGACCGCGCCGGTCAGTCGTCCGAGGGCTCGACGTCCGGCATCGGGAGGTCGTCGACGTGGCCCGCGGCCTCCTCGAAGTTCGGGCCGGGCCTGATGGTGCCGGCCTCGCGGTCCCACTCGATGTAGCCGGCCTCCTCTAAGGCCGGAAGGTGCGTCTCGCGGAGCTCGGCGGCGATCTCGTCGGCCCGCCCGCGAACACGCAGATCCGCGACCGTCTCGACGGTGCCGTCGGCGAGGCCGGCGACCACGCGTCTGCGCTCCGGCGCCGAAACGACGACCGTTGGGTCGGTGGTGGGAGTGTCGAGTGTCATCGTGTGTATCTGTCCGTATCTACGAGAAGAGTCGAAGCGAAATAAAAGCACCGCCGGGCCGCGTCTCGGGACCGTCCCCCTCCGCCCGGGTGAGCGGATTCGACTCCGGGGGCGCGAGCGCGGTCCGCGGCGGGCGACTCCCTGCGACCGGGGCTTCGACGCCGTCACCGATATTAACTCACAGATTTTTGAGAGGTGTACTAATGAGTAGCATGGTACAGCTTACACCGCATGAACAACCGTTTCAGTTGTTTTACGTACATGGTCCGTGGTACCGTTTCTCAAAACATATTTGAGAAGTGAAATGTTTTAGTCGGCGGAGCGCGTACGGTGAGATATGTACCAAGGTTCCATCACCTCGGCGGAGGCGCACCGGCCGATCGGCTCCGAGTCGCCGCCGGGCAGTCGCTCGCCGCTGGGAACGCTCGCGTTCCTCGCGCTCATCCTCGCACCGTTCGTCGCGCTCGCGTACCCCGTCGCGACCGTCGCGCTGCTGACCGGCACCGTCGCGCTCGCCGTCCTCTCGCGGTCGGTCCTTCGGACTCTGCGCCGGCGCAGCGGGCGCGTCCAGACGCTCACGCTCCCCGGTCTGGGGACCGTCGAGTACCGCATCACGACGAACTAAGCGCTCCGGCCGCGGATCGGTCCGCTCTCGAATCGCTCTTTCAGAAAAGACTCGTTCCCCCGGCAGCGACGCCGCGGTCGACCGCGGCGGCGCCCCCTGTTTTCAAATACCGTACGCGACGCGCTCGCCGACGTCGAGCCCGTTCGCGATCGCGGCGTGGAGCCGCCCCTCGCCGGCGACCCAGTCGCCGAGCAGGTACAGCCCCGCGTCGCGCGCCGAATCGACCGGCCCGCGGTCGACGCCGCCCTCGGGCAGCGCGTAGCGCCACCCCTGATGGTCGGTCCAGGCGGGGTCGGCCAGCCGCTCGTCGCCGACGATCTCGGCGACGTGGTCGGCGAGCGCGGCGACGTTCTCCGCCGGGTCGTCGTCGTACTTCGCGTCGGACCACGCGTCGTTCGCCTGGACGACGAGCAGCGTCTCGCCGTCCGGGACGTGGCCGGCCTTACACTCCTCGCGGGAGATCCAGCCGACCGCGTGCTCCTTGTCGGTGTTGACGAGCGCGTAGTAGGGGACGTCGAGCGCGAACGGGTAGCGGAGGACCGCGGTCCAGACGCTGCGGTACTCGACCGCGCCGACCGCCTCGACGAGCGTCTCGCGGAGCGGGTCGTCCCACTCGGCGGTCCGGAGCAGCTCGGCCGTCTGCGGGGCCGGCGGATTTAGGAGAAGGACGTCGAACGGGCCGTGGGTGGCGCCGTCGGCGTCGTCGAGTTCCCATGTATTCTCGGGCTCGACCCGTCGAACCGTCTCGACGCGGGTCCGTCGGTGGACGGTCGCGTCGGTGCGGCTGAACAGGCGCTTGGCGATCTGGGTGAGGCCCCGCCGGTAGCTCCACTTGTGTTCGTCGGCGTCGCGGCCGGGGGACACCGCCCCGTCGGCCTCGAAGGTGTACACCGGGTCCGTCACGTCGACGAGCCCCTCGTCGTCGAGCGTCTCGGTTATCAGTTCGACGACGCGGTCGTCGTCGCTCTTCAGGTAGTTCGCCCCGTAGTCGTACGTGAGGTCGTCGTGGCGGCGAGTCGCGGCTCGCCCGCAGAGCCCGCCGGACTTCTCCAGCACGGTCACGTCCGCGTCGGGTACGGTGCCGTCGACCACGAACGCCGCCGCGGCCGCCCCCGCGCCCGCGCCGACGATGCCTACGTCAGTCACACCGATCGTTGGGGTTCGACCCACTTAACCGGTCGTCTCGCGGCCGCTAGCAGCGACACGCGCGGCGGCGAGTGAAAGGCGGTCAGTCGTCGGCGCCGACGACCAGCACGGGCGCGGACGCGCCCCGCTGGACCCGGGTGGGAACCGTCTCGGGGTGGACGAGCCGGTCGAGGCCCGTGCGGCGGGCCGAGCCGACCACGATCAGGTCCACGTCGTGGGCGTCGGCGAAGTCGAGGACCTCCTCGTGGGGCGTGCCGTACCGGAACCGCTCCGCCACGTCGACGCCGACCGCCTCGCCGCGGGCCGCGGCGTCCTCGACGAGCGCCTCGCCGGTGCGTTCGCGGCGCTCGACGACCATGTCCCAGCCCTCGGCCGTGTCGACGACGTACAGCGCGTCGACCGTCGCGCCGTGGGCGGCGGCGACGTCCAGTCCCGCGTCGACCGCGGCGCGGCCGGCCTCGTCGTCGCCGGTGACGACGAGCACACGATCGAAGACGGAGCCGACGCGGTCGCCGTCCGCGGCGAAGCTCTCTGCGGGCTCCGCGGCCGCAGTCGAACCGTCGGACCCTGCGGTCGCGGTCGGATCGGCGGCGTCGGCAGCATCGGTGGCGTCGGTGGAGTCGGTGTCGATTTCGGCGGACATGTGTGGGAGGCCTCGCCCGTTTGCGGAGGGCAGTTGTGTTCGCCTCACCCTTCGAGCGGACGCCATTTAACGATTTTCGACAGTATAGACGATTATCATTATCTATACGGTCGTACTCCGGAATATAGTACAATATTCTATCATCTATCCCGATATTTCTTCATAAACGTCTATTCAGCTGAACGGCGAATTCGAGAACTATCGGACGCTTCGGCCCGAGACCGATCGAGGAGCGTGTCGCCGCGGCGGTTACTGCTGGCCACTCGGTTCGGTTGACGGTGCCACTGGCTACCGAGGAGTCGTGCTCGGCTGGAGTCGTTCGCGAGCACCCCGAGTGTGGCTTGGCGCAACAGTTCTTCACAGTGGGTGCCGATACATTAACCATGACCGACGAATTCGACGTCCCAACCGAGCCGCGGGCTGCGGTCGACGCGCTGGCGACCCACTTAATTGCGACCGCAGATCGCCCGGTACCGCCAGCGACGAACCGATGGCTCGGAGAGGCCGAAGCCGTCGCCCGCGATGCCACCAGTGACGATCTTGACGCGCAAACCAGACGGAAACGGGTTCGCCAAGTTGCCACACTGCTCGAGTCGGCCGACGAAACGGACGACACCGTCGCTGACCGTCACATCGAAGCGGCGATCGCGTGCTGTCGAGTCGTTCTCGCTACAGAGTGACGGTGATCCCGTTCGTGCGGAGTAGCCCTCTTGCCACATAGTAAATTCTATCAATTAGAGAAACCAAATTAAACCTCGTAGAGTTATTCTCTTTCGTTAAAGAAACCTGTATAGGTTACAAATGTGTGTTTTAGCGCATCACACTTATATTCGTAGTCTCTGAAGAATACGTTGATGAGTTCACAACAAGACGATCTCAAGGAGACGAACACCGAGGCCCGATTCGAGTTCAAGAAGGAGGAGAACTCCGCGTTCAAAAGCGAGAAGGGCCTCACCGAGGAGACGGTCCGCGTCATCTCGGAGGATAAAGACGAACCGGAGTGGATGCTGGAGCGCCGCCTGCGCGCGCTCGAGCAGTTCCAGGAGATGCCGATGCCGACCGACTGGCCCGGCCAGCCGGACCTCTCGGAGGTCGACGTCGACGAGATCATTCCCTACATTCGGCCGGACGTCGACGTCCGCGCCGGCGTCGACGACTGGACGGAGCTCCCGGACGACATCAAGGACACCTTCGACAAGCTGGGCATTCCGGAGGCCGAGAAGAACGCGCTCTCGGGCGTCGGCGCGCAGTACGAATCGGAGGTCGTCTACCAGAACATGCAAGAGCGGTGGGAGGAGAAGGGCGTCATCTTCTGTAACATGGACGAGGCCGTCCAAGAGCACGAGGAGCTCGTCCGCGAGCACTTCATGACGAACTGCGTCCCCCCGAGCGACAACAAGTTCGCGGCGCTTCACGGTGCCATCTGGTCCGGCGGTTCGTTCGTCTACGTCCCCGAGAACACTACGGTCGACATGCCGGTCCAGGCGTACTTCCGGATGAACTCCGAGGGGATGGGCCAGTTCGAGCACACGCTCATCATCGCCGAAGAAGGCTCGGAGGTTCACTACATCGAGGGCTGTTCCGCCCCGAAGTACTCGAAGTTCAATCTTCACTGTGGTGGTGTCGAAGTCTTCGTCGACGAGGACGCGCACGTTCAGTACTCGACCGTCCAGAACTGGTCGAAGAACACGTACAACCTGAACACGAAGCGCGCCATCGCCGAGAAGGGCGGGCGCATGGAGTGGATTTCGGGGTCGATGGGCTCGAAGGCGACGATGCTGTACCCCTCGACGATCCTGAAGGGCCGCGGCGCCTCCGACAACCACATCACCATCGCCTTCGCGGGCGAGGGCCAGGACATCGACACCGGCGCGAAGGNGCCTCCGACAACCACATCACCATCGCCTTCGCGGGCGAGGGCCAGGACATCGACACCGGCGCGAAGGTGTACCACAACGCGCCGGACACCAAGTCCACCGTCGAGTCGAAGTCGATCGCGAAAGATGGCGGCCGCACGAACTACCGCGGCCTCGTCCACATCGCGGACGGCGCGGAGAACTCCTCGACGGCCGTGGAGTGCGACGCGCTGATGTTCGACAACGAGTCGACGTCGGACACGATGCCGTACATGGAGATCAACGAGTCGAAGGTCGACGTCGCCCACGAGGCGACCGTCGGCAAGATCGGCGACGAGGACATCTTCTACCTCCAGTCGCGCGGGCTTGACGACGACGACGCCAAGCAGATGATCGTCTCGGGGTTCATCGAGCCGATCACGGAGGAGCTGCCAATCGAGTACGCCGTCGAGCTGAACCGGCTCGTCGAGCTCGAGATGGAGGGCTCGCTCGGGTGATTTGATGCCGGAATGTGCACACTGTGGAGCACACGTCTCACAACAATTTGTGACCGTGTTCGGGTTAGACGGTGGTGACGTAGTCGCCTGTCCGGCGTGTTCCGGTCGGGCACACATCGCAGAGACGATCGTGGATCGGTACTAGTCGGGGACCATGGAACACTGCTTTGCGTGCGAAACCGATTACGGGTACCTCGGAACGGCCCCGCACGAAGGGTCCTGTCCAGCCTGCGGCTCGACTACTGTCACCCCAGCAGGTGACCTCAGCGTCGCCGACACGACGACGTGGGAGAGTGCGAACGGGCTCTCAACGATCCACGTGACGGCGACCGACGACCGGTCGCGTCTCTTTGAATTCGTGATTGCGGCGCGGCGAGGACGAGGGAAGCTCGTCTGTCTCGCGATCGATGGGGTGACCGTACCCACCGAGACGGTGTGGTCGGTTCCATCTGCCGTCGCGACGAGAGTTACCGCGCAGGGCATCAGAATCAGCGACTCGATGCCGGCTCAAGAGCCGTGATGGAAGTATAGACGACACACGGTCGGCTGCGCCTGTTCTGCCCCGATCACGAGAGTGAGTACGACGAGGGGCGCAGGCCGGATCTGCCCCCGGTAGAGACGCGCCGCGGCGGACCTCGACGCGCTCTGCGCGTCGCCGGCCGTCGGGAGCATTTCGGCCACGGGTCCACGGGGCAAGTACGGCTCCAACGACGCGTTTTAATCGATCAGTCCGAAGAGTACCAGTACGAGCGCGAGCGACGCGACGGACCGGCTCCGCACTGCGATCGAGGCACACGACATGACACCGAACACTACCACGCGGTCGACGAACGACAATGGGTAACGACGAATCGGACGCCTCGGCCGCCGAGACCGACGGAACAAGCGACGATGGGCCGGCCGGCGGCGTCGACTACGCCGCGCGCGCGGCCGACGTCCTCGGCTTCTCGCGGTGGTGGCAGATCGCCGCCGCGGCCGGGATGATGGCCGCGGTGAGCCCGTACCAGTACGTCTGGTCGTCCATTTCGCCGGCGCTCTCGGAGGGGCTCGACATCGCGCTGCCGGCGCTCGGCGCAGTGTTCTCGTTTTACGTCGTGTTCCAGTCCCTCTCGCAGTTCCCCGCGGGCAAGTGGCGGGACAGCCGCGGACCGGGCGCGCTCACGTTCCTCGCCGCGGTGCTGGCCGGCGGCGGGTACATCGGCCTCGCGTACGCGACGAGCCTCTGGCAGCTGTACCTCCTCTACTCGCTCGGCGCGGTCGGCGTCGGTATCGTCTACACGGTCGCGGTCAACACCGCGGTCAAGTGGTTCCCGGACCGGACGGGGCTGACGACCGGCGTCGGGACGATGGCGTTCGCCGCCGGGAGCGCCCTCGTCGTCCCGTACGTCCGCGCGAACGCGACCGTGGCGGCGTACAGCGACGTGCTCCGAAACATCGGGATCGGCATCCTGGTCGTCACGCTCGTCGGCTCGTTCCTCCTCCGGGACCCGCCGGAGGACTGGCTGGATCGGAAAGACGGTGACGACGACGACGAGGGGCTCGCGGCGTCGATCCGGGGCCGCAACTACTCGACGCGCGAGATGCTCTCGACGTGGCAGTTCTGGCTGCTGTACGCGATGTTCATCGCGATGGCGAGCGCCGACCTGCTCGTCATCGCGAACGTGGTCCGGTTCGCGGAGAACTTCGGGCTCGCGGCGTTGATCGCCACGCTCTCCGCGACCCTGCTGCCCGTCGCCGCGGGCGTCTCGCGGCTGATCCTCGGCGAGGCGACCGACCGCTTCGACCGCAAGCGCGTGATGGCCGGGTCGTTCCTCCTCGCCGGCCTGTTCCGGATCGGTCTCGTCGGCGCCGGGGAGGCGAGCAACGGGGCGGTCTTCGTCGCGTTCGTCCTCGGGGCGATGTTCTTCTCCTCGCCGCTGTACGTGTTCTTCCCCTCGCTCTTGGCCGATTACTACGGCGCGGCCAACTCCTCCGGCAACTACGCGGTCCTGTACACCGCGAAGGTCGGCGGCGGCGTCTTCTCCGGCGTCGTCGCCGGCTACCTCGTCGCGTCGACGGGGTGGAACGCCACCTTCGTCCTCGGCGGCGGGCTGGCGGTCGCGGCGGGGCTGGCGACCTTCGTCCTCCGCCCGCCGAGCGGCTCGGGGCTGGAGTCGCCCGAGGCGTCACGGGAGCGTCCCAACTAAGGCGTAGAACGGGTCCCCACCCGGGCGTTCCGCGATCCGGTCGGTGACCGCGAACCCGCCCGCGTCGAGGTACCGCTCGACGAGGTCAGCCCGCTCGGCCATCGAGGCGGCCCGCCACGCGCGGACCGCCTTCGTCGGGAACATGCGGTTCGAGAAGCTGACGACGACGGTGCCGCCGGGGGCCAGAACGCGGGCGAACTCGGCGAACGTGGGCCCCGGGAACTGGAGGTACTGGACCGACAGCGCACAGCAGACGACGTCGAACGAGCCGTCGGCGAACGGCAGCGACTGGTCGGCGTTGAGGTCGCTGACGACGAACTCGTCGAGGCGGTCGTTGGCGGCCAGCTCCGCCTCGTTGAGCCCGTGGCCGACGACGCGGGCGTATTCGACGTCGGGCAGGTGCGACACCCAGCTGCTCATCGCGTCGAGGACGCGGTCGCCGGGCTCGGTCACCGAGGCGTACAGCTCGGTCAGCCGCGCGAGGAACGCGTCGTCCGCGTGGGTGACGAACCGCGGCTCGGCGTAGAACGTCTCGTCGGGGCGGTCGTCGCGCTTGCGGCGGTCGCGGTCCGAGAGGACGGTCGGCACGATATCGGAACGCGGAGCGCGGGACAAAAGAGCGCGTCGCCCCCACCGGACGGCTTTTTACCGCGGGGATTTTACCATTTGGTAATGGACTCCACCACCGCCGCCGACCGCGGCCTCCACCCGGCGCCCCGCTCCGAGGTCTTTCGAGATCAGGGGAAGTTCCGCACGCGGTTCAACTTCCCCGGGCGGAACCTCCCGGACCACGACGACCACGGGTACGGCCCGCTCTCGACGGTCGTCGAGTCGTTCATGGACCCCGGCACGCTGATCCGGATGCACCAGCACCGCGACGAGGAGATCGTCTCGTGGGTGCCCGCGGGCGTGATGCGCCACGACGACCGCGTGGGCAACGAGCTCGTCACCGACTCGGAACACCTCCTCGTGATGAACGCCGGGTCCGGGTTCTGGCACGCCGAGGAGACGCTGGCGGACGACCCGCCGCTTCGGATGCTCCAGATCTTCGTCCGCCCACAGGAGATCGGGTTGGAGCCCGGGATCCAGCACGGCCCGCTGCCCGAGCCCGAGCCGAACGAGTGGCGTCGCGTGTTCGCCCCTGCGGGCGCAGACCACCCGTTCACCGTGCGCAACGCGGTGGACTGCTACGACGTCCGCCTCGACGCGGACGCGGGCGCGACGCTCCCCGAGATCGAGGGTCGCGACGCCTACGTGTACGTGTTCGAGGGGACCGCCGCGGTCGACGGCGCCGACCTCGCCGAGACGGAGAGCGCACTGTGGACCGGCGACGGCGCCCCGCCGACCGTGACCGCGGGCGACGAGGGCGCGACCGTCGTCGCCTACCTCGTCGACCCGGACGCGCCCGTGACGCGGCAGGGAACGATCGGGCGGTAGGGGACAGCGGGGGGACGTGCGCCACCCCCGGACGCGATACAGTATTTAAATGACCAGGAGCGACGGCGACGATTGTTTATAAACGAGCTGCGGTGGCGCGCGCCTCCGAGTGGCCGCCGTCGGCGGCCACGAGGAGCGCGTGCGAGGGAGTCAGTCGGCCGGAGCGCAGCGGAGGCCGACTGACGAGGCTGGGGAGGTGTGAGGTGCGGTCGCCGTGCGGTATGGGGCGGGGCTCAAAGGGGCAGTCACGAGGGCGGCGCAGGCGACGCAAGCACCGCAGGGAGCGAACGAAGTGAGCGACCGAGGCGCGCAGCAAGCGTGCGCCGCCCTCGTGGCTGGGGCTTTGGCGGTGTCCGCCATCGCTCCGTCAGTAGCGGCTCATAACTGAGCAGCGAGGGCTTTTAAGAAGTTCACAGCAGAGCCGTTGTCCACTTATAAACGATCTGCCGAGACGGCTGACACAGATTATAAACCCGAGTAAGGTCGGAAAGGCTCAACTCCCGGCCCGCCAAACCCCGAGCCATGCGCACCCCGCTCGCGGCCGCCGGGCTCGTCGCGCTCGGCGTCCTCCTGATGGCGAACCCCCTGTTCCTCCCCGTCTCGGTCGGCGAGCCGAACCCCGCCTACACGCACACGGTTCAGCCGGTGGGCGAGGGGTCGGTCGCCGGCATCGGGTCGCCGGCGACCGACACCGCGAACGGCTCCAACGCCTCGGCCGCGGTCGTCGCGTACGCCGACCTCGCGCCCGAAGTCCGAGAGGCGTTCGACCGGGCCCGCGACGCGCCGGAGGGCGGGTTCGGCGTCGAGGACCCGGACGAGCGCGTCGACTCGCTGTCGTACCCGACGGAGCCGACGCTCGGGGACGGGCTGCTGATCGTCGAGCGCGACGGCGAGCCCTACGAGTTCTGGACCCGGACCGTCGAGCGCGAGCCGGGCGCCGTCGTCGCGCAGCGGGTCTTCCTCCAGCCGGTCGCGTTCCTCGTCGGCTTCCTCGCGGTCGTCGCCGGCGCCGCGGTCGGGCTCCGGGAGCGGCTCGCCGGAGAGGAGTGACGGTGCCGATTTCGGCGCGACGGCGACCCGCCGCACCGCGACGGCGACCCGCCGCACCGCGACGGCGACCCGCCACACCGCGGCCTCACTGCCGCGACGTCGACGCCGGCTGCCCCACGGGCTTCGGCGCGTCGCCGGCCTCGATCGCCCGGCGGGTCGACTCGCCGATCTCGACGAGGTGACAGAGGGGGTTGCCGGGGTAGACGACCGGGTTCTCCAAGAGACCGATGAGGAGGCCGGTGAAGGGGGCCTCGATGCCGACCGCGTCCTCCTTGAACGGGTTGGTGATCGTCGCGATGCGTTGGCCCTCGCGGACGAGCGACCCGCTCTCGAAGTGGGTGTCGACGATGCCGCCGGAGTCGGCGCGCAGCCACGTCTTCTCGCCCGCGCCGGCGACGATCGTGCGCCAGCCGGGCCAGCGCACCGTGTCGGTCTCCAGCAGGCCGTACTCCGCGAAGACGGAGCGGACGCCCGCGAGCGCGTCGTCGATCAGCGGGCGCTGGAACCGGTGGGCCTCCCCCATCTCGATCGTGATCGTGGGGATCCCGGCGTCGGTCGCCTCGCCGCGGAGGGTGCCGCCCGGGCCGTCGCTGTCGATTATCACCTTCGAGCCGAACGCCATCGCGAGCCGGTGGACCGCCTCGTCGGTCATGTCCGCGCGGACGTGAAGCATGTTCGTCCGGCCGCGGGTGGAGGTGTGGAAGTCGAGCCCGAAGTCGCACGGCGCGATGAAGTTCTCGTAGATCTGATGGGCCATCCGCTTCGAACTGGTCGACCCCGGCTTCCCGGGGAACGACCGGTTCAGGTCGCGGTCGTACACCGGGAGGTACCGCTGTTGCGCGAGGAAGCCGGGGACGTTGAGGACGGGGAGACAGACGAGGGTGCCGGCCAGCCGCGAGAGGTCCCACTCGTGGGCGACCTCGCGGACGACCTCGATCCCGTTCAGCTCGTCGCCGTGGGCGGCCGCGGTGAGGAACGCGGTCGGCCCGTCGCGCTCGCCGTTGACGATGGTGACCGGGATCCGCACCGGGTCGCCGAGGTACGTCTCGCTGATCCCGTAGCGGATGTTCTGCGTCTCGCCGGGCGGCACCGCCCCGCCGTTGTACGTGAACGCCCGGTCGTCGCTCATGCCAAAGCGGAGCGCGGGGCCGGGTATATATATGGCGGCCCGGAGATTCGGGGGGCGACCGCCGAACCGATCGGCGCGTCTTTTAGGACGGCCCGCGCAGGAGCAGGTATGAGTTCGGACTCCGTTCGGGTGGGAGTGTTGTCGCTGCACAACAGCAAGGAGACGAAGGCGATCTGCAACGCGGTCGAGGACCTCGGCCACGAGCCCGTGTGGCTCCGCGAGGAGAACGCGGCGGTCAGCGTCGAGGACGGCGACGTCTCCGTCGAGCCCGCGGTCGACGTGATCGCGAACCGGCTCCTCCTCTCGAACACAGACCAGCCCGCGGAGCTTTTGGGGCTGGCGACGACGTTCGAGCGCATCCGACCGATGCTGAACGAGCCGGACGCGGTGCTCGCGTCGATCCACAAGTTCGCGACGGCGGCGACGCTCGCCGACTGGAACATCCGCGTGCCCGACGCGCTGCTCGCGCTCTCGAACGACCGCCTCAACGAGGGCCGCGAGCGGTTCGGCGACGTGGGCGTGTACAAGACCGCGATCGGGACCCACGGCGGCGGGACGTGGAAGGTCGACCTGACCGAGCGCGTGAACCCGAAGGTGGGGAACCGGCAGGCGTTCCTCCAGCAGCTGATCGACCGCGACGACGAGAAGCACCGCGACCTGCGGGTGTACGTCGTCGGCGACGAGATCGTCGGCTCGATGTACCGCTACGCGCCCGAGGGCGACTGGCGCACCAACGTCGCGCTCGGCGGCGCGGTCGAGGACGCGACCGACGACATGCCCCAGGAGGCCGCCGACACCGCCCTCTACGCGGCCGAGGTGATGGGGCTCGACTACGCCGGCGTCGACCTCGTCGAGGGGTACGACGGCTGGTACGTCCTCGAGGTGAACCCGACCGCCGGCTTCAAGGGCCTCTTCGAGGCGACCGGCACGAGCCCCGCCCCGCACATCGCGAAGCTCGCGATCGAGACGGTCGGCGGCGAGGTGGACGACGAGGCGGTCGAGCGCGTCGCCGCGACGCTCGACGACTCGCGGCCCTCCTGTGCGCCCGCGCCGAAGCCGAGCTCGACCGAGCAGCCAGACATCGGCTACATCGAGGAGGTCGTCGTCACCGGCACCTCCGGCTCGACGCAGGCGCTCGCGAAGTCGGACACGGGCGCGACCCGGACGAGCATCGACACCCAGCTGGCCGCCGAGATCGGCGCCGGCCCGATCAAGAGCATGACGCGCGTCAAGTCGGGCAGCATGAAGGGCGGGAAGGCCCGCCCCGTGGTCGACCTCGTCATCGGTATCGGGGGCAACCAGCACACCGTCACCGCGAGCGTCGAGGACCGCGGGCACATGGAGTACCCCCTGCTCCTCGGCCGCGACATCCTCACCGACTACCGGGTCGACGTGCGCCGACGTGCCGACACCGACGAAACGGAGCGCGACGAGGCGGGCGAGATCCTCGAAGAAGAGGAGTAGCGAGGACAGAAACTGACTCGGAATCACCTCGGTGGCGCGTGCCTGCGAGCGGCCGCCCTCGGCGGCCGCGAGAAGCACGCGCGAGGGAGTCGGTGGTCCGGAGCGCAGCGGAGGACCACCGACGAGGCTGGGGAGGTGTGAGGTGCGGTGCCGTGCGGGGCGGGATTCGAAGGGGCAGCCGCGAGGCGGGGCGCAGGCGACGTAAGCACTGAAGGGAGCGAGCAACGCGAGCGACCGAAGCGCGCAGCGAGCGTGCGCCCGCCTCGCGGCTGGGGCTTCGGCGGTGTCCGCCGTTGATCAGTAGGCGCGTACGTATCGCCGAGCGACTGGCACTCGGACAACGCTCACGAGCGATCCATACCCAACCGATTACGACTCGTATTCGGCCCAGATATACCGCGTGCCGTAGCTCCGGTAGGGGCGCCACGCCTCGCCGATCTCGCGCATCTCCGCGCGCGACAGCTCTTCGCCGCTGTGGTACACCTGCTCGATCCCCTTCCGGACCGCGAGGTCGCCGAGCGGGAGCACGTCCTCGCGGCCGAGCGCGAAGATCAAGAACATCCGCGCGGTCCACTCGCCCACCCCACGAATCTCAGTCAGGCGGTCGGCGACGGCCTCGTCGCTCACGCCGGCCAGCCCTTCCCGGGTGAAGTCGCGCTCGTCGTCGCGGAACGCGGTCGCGACGTTGCGCAGGTACTCGACCTTCGTGCCGCTGAGTCCGGGCTCGCGCAACGCATCTTCGTCGGCCGCGAGGACGCGGTCGGGCGTCGGCTCGCCGCCCAGCACGTCCAGGAACCGCTCGCGGATCGCGTTCGCGGAGGCGGTCGAGAGCTGCTGGTTCACGATCGAGGTACAGAGCCGACCGAACTCGTCGTCCGCGGGCGCGACGTCGAGCGGGCCGTGTCGGTCGACCAGCGCCGCCATCGTGGGATCCTCGCGAAGCGTCGCCGCGACGTCGTCGTCCATGTCCGGGAGACGGGACCGCACGCACGAGTACGTTCGGTTCCGTTCCCCGACGCGGGGCGATCCGGCGTAGCCTGCCCTAATAAACTTACAGTACGTTTCGCGTTTGGAAGATGAAAACGTTCAACCATGACGGTTCCGACCGTTCGGGTATGCAGCTCGAAGACGTTCAGCGCGTGGCAGTGCTCGGTGCCGGAAACATGGGGCACGGCATCGCGGAAGTGGCGGCGCTCGCCGGCTACGACGTGTCGCTCCGCGACATTAACGACGAGCTCGTCCAGAACGGATACGACCAGATCGAGTGGTCGCTCGGCAAGCTCGCCGAGAAGGACCGGATCGGCGACGACGAGGCCGACGCGGCGCTCGACCGCGTCGACGCGTTCGTCGACCTCGAGGACGCGCTCGACGGCGCCGACGTGGTCGTCGAGGTCGTTCCCGAGAAGATGGCGATCAAGAAGGACGTGTACGACGAGGTCGTCGAGTACGCGCCCGACGAGGCCGTCTTCGTCACCAACACCTCCAGCCTCTCCATCACCGAGCTC
Source organism: Halorubrum distributum JCM 13561 (assembly GCF_000337395.1). Classification (NCBI taxonomy): domain Archaea; kingdom Methanobacteriati; phylum Methanobacteriota; class Halobacteria; order Halobacteriales; family Haloferacaceae; genus Halorubrum; species Halorubrum distributum. The sequence continues at coordinate 10,385 of NZ_AOJF01000057.1, read as the reverse complement.
TCCGAGGTCACCGACCGCCCCGAGCGCTTCTGCGGCATGCACTTCTTCAACCCGCCGGTGCGGATGGACCTCGTCGAGGTCATCTCCGGGAAGCACACCTCGGAAGAGACCCTCGAACTGATCGAGGGGCTCGCGGAGTCGATGGGGAAGACCCCGGTCCGCGTCCGGAAGGACAGCCCGGGCTTCATCGTCAACCGTATCCTCGTCCCGCTGATGAACGAGGCGGCGTGGATCGTCGAGTCCGGCGACGCGACGATGGAGGCGGTCGACTCCACGACGAAGTTCGACATGGGCCTGCCGATGGGCTCGTTCGAGCTCGCCGACCAGGTCGGCGTCGACGTGGGGTACCACGTGTTGGAGTACATGCACGAGGTCCTCGGCGACGCCTACCGCCCTTGCCCCCTGCTCGGCGAGAAGGTCGAGGCGGAAAACCTCGGCAAGAAGACCGGGAAGGGCTTCTACGACTACGAGGACGGCGACGGCGCCCAGATACCCAGCGACGCGATCGACGCCGACGTCCGCCGCCGCCTGCTCGCGGTGATGGCCAACGAGACGGCCGGCCTCATCGGCAACGACGTGGCCGACGCCGACGACATCGACGAGGCCGTCAAGCTCGGCGCCGGCTTCCCCGACGGCCCGGCCAAGCTCGCGGACGAGGAGGGGCTCGACACGCTCGTCGAGACGCTCGACGCGCTCGCCGAGGAGACCGGCGAGGCGCGCTACGAGGCGACCGACTACCTCCGTGAGGCCGCCGAATCCGGCGGGTTCCGGGGCGCCGCGGGCGACGCGAGCGACGCCGAGGGCGGCCCCGACTACGAGGTGCTGAACGTGGAGGTCGACGGCCGAGTCGGCCACGTCGAGATCGACCGCCCGCACCGGATGAACACCATCAGCGGCGAGGTGCTCGACGAGCTCGCCGAGGCGATCGACCGGCTCGACGCCGACGACGAGGTCCGGGCGATCCTCCTGTCCGGCGCCGGCGACCGCGCCTTCTCCGCGGGCGCGGACGTCCAGAGCATGGCCGCCGGCGGCGCCGACCCGATCCACGCCGTCGAGCTCTCCCGACAGGGACAGCAGACGTTCGGCAAGTTCGAGGAGTCGGACAAGCCCGTGGTCGCCGCCATCGACGGCTACTGCCTCGGCGGCGGGATGGAGCTCGCGACCGCGGCGGACATGCGGATCGCCTCGGAGCGCTCCGAGCTCGGCCAGCCCGAGCTCGACCTCGGCCTGCTCCCGGGGTGGGGCGGCACGCAGCGCCTCGCCCGGATCGTCGGCGAGGGGCGCGCGAAGGAGATCATCCTCACCGCCGACCGCTACGACGCCGAGACGATGGCCGACTACGACTTCGTCAACGAGGTCGTCCCCGACGACGAGCTCGACGAGCGGGCCCGCGAGCTGGCCGAGCAGCTGGCCGGCGGCCCGCCGATCGCACAGAAGTACACGAAGCGCGCGATCCACGCCGGGCGGACGGACAACGAGGCCGGCCTGGAGGTCGAGGCGATGGGCTTCGGCCACGTGATGAACACCGACGACCTCATGGAGGGGGTCACGGCGTTCATGGGCGACGGCGAGCCCGAGTTCGAAGGGAAGTGAACGAATAGCGGTCCGCGGCGGCTCACTCGGCCAGCCGCGCCGCGAAGAGCGTCCAGCGCGCGTCGTCGCCCTCGGCGAGCGAGTCGCCGACGGTCCGCTCGCGCTCGACGACGAACCCGGCGTTCCGGAGCTGCGTCCGCGTCGCTTCGGCGCCGGCGATGTGCCACTACATCTCGACGCCGGTGTCGAGCCAGTCGGGGTTCGCGCCGGTCCACTCTTCCGGGCCCTCCGAACAGAGCAGCCGACCGCCCGCTCCGAGTACGCGGGCGAACTCGTCGACGACGGACTGGTGTTCCGCCGCCGGGACGTGGATGAGCGAGTGGAACGCCGTCACCGCGTCGAAGGCGCCGTCGCGGAACGGGAGGGCGGCGATGTCGCCCTGTGCGAGCGCCGCGTTCGGGACGCGCTCGGCAGCCAGATCCAACTGCGTCCGCGAGATGTCGGTCCCCACCGCGGTCGCCGACGCGCTCAGGTCGGCGAGGACAGGCGTCCCCTGTCCACAGCCCGCGTCGAGGACGCGCGCGGCCGCCGGCAGCGACTCGCGGAACTCGGCGAGCACCGTGCGCCCGGTGCCGTCCTCGACGCGGTCGGCGGCGTACGCCGCCGCGATCCGGTCGTATCCGCGGCGGACGGCGTCTTTCTCGACCATGCGAGACCCGTTCCGCGACGCGCCTGTTCAACGCTTCGGTCGCCGAGACAGTGCGGGCGAGCCCGGCCCGGAGCCGCCTACAGGGGCGTGTCGGCCGCCGCGGCCACCTGCCTGCCGACGCTCCCGACGAGGTACGCGACGGCGGCGACGAAGAGCACGATACCGACGGCGTCAGAGACGCCGGGGAGCGCGGACTCGACGAAGTCCGGCAGCGTCGTCGCCCCCGACAGCGGGAGCAGGAGGACGGCGACGCCTCGACGGAGGGACCGCTTCACGGTTGGCGCTGCCATGGCGTCGGCGAACGGAACGCGGAGAATAAAGTGAGTGTCGGTCGGCGGCCGGCGCGCTTAGACGTACCCCTCTTCGACGAGCAGTTCGCCGTTGAGCAGGGAGGCGCCCGCCGCGCCGCGGATCGTGTTGTGCGCGAGGCAGTTGTACTTCGCGCCGGCGTCCGTCGTCTGGACGCCGCCGGCGACGATTCCCATCCCGTCCGCGTACGTGCGGTCGAGGCGGGGCTGCGGGCGTTCGGGCTCGTCGTCGCCGAACACCTTGATCAGCTGGTCGGGCGAGCTCGGGAGGTCGCCGGCGCCCTCGAACGAGCGCATCGCCTCGCGGAGGTCCGCCGGCGATGGGTCGTCGGCGAACTCGGCGAAGACGTTCTCCAGGTGGCCGTCGAGCGTGGGGATCCGGTTACAGGAGGCGGCCACGTCGGCGTCGTGGAGCGCGACCTCGGCGCCGTCGAACTCGCCGAGCAGCTTGCGCGACTCCGTCTCCATCTTCTCCTCCTCGCCGCCGATGTGCGGGATGGCGTTGTCGATGATCTCCATCGAGGTGACGCCGGAGTAGCCGGCGCCCGAGACCGCCTGAAGCGTCGAGACGCGGACGCTCTCCAGGCCGAACTCGTCGATCGCCGCGAGCGTCGGCACCATCGTGATCGTCGAGCAGTTCGGGTTCTTCACGAGGGCGCCGTCCCAGCCCCGCTCGTCGCGCTGGACCTCGATCAGGTCGAGGTGGTCGGGGTTGATCTCCGGGATGGTGAGCGGCACGTCCGCCGCCATCCGGTCGTTCGAGGAGTTCGAGGAGACGACGTACCCCTCCTCCAGGAAGGCCGGCTCGACCTCGGCCGCGACGCCCGAGGGGAGCGAGGAGAAGAGGAGGTCGACGTCGTCGCCCGCGATGCCCGCGGGCGTCGTCTCCGCGACCTCCATCCCGGCCACGTCCGCCGGGATGGGCGTGTCGACGCGCCACTTGGCCGCCTCGCGGTACGTCTCGCCCGCGCTCTCCGAGCTCGCCGTGACCGCGGCGAGGTCGAACGTCGGGTGGTCGTCGAGCAACTGGATGAATCGCTGGCCCACGGCGCCCGTCGCGCCGAGGATGCCGACTCGGACAGACATTGCGCGTGGGTCCGTGACAGGGACGTAAGTGCGTTCGGATAGGCGTCGATACCGCCGGTCGCGGTCCGGTCGCGCTCGCGGGCCGGTGCGGTCCGGTCGCGCTCGCGGGCCGGTGCGGTCCGGTCGCGCTCGCGGGCCGGTGCGGTCCCGTCGCGGTCGTGCGTTCTCCGTCGCTCGGTGATCCCTTTTAAATATGGGTGCGTGGTACTCGCACGCTATGTCCGAGTTCGGAGCGCTCTCGATCGTCCCGCCGCTGCTCGCAATCGCGCTGGCGATCCTCACCCGCAAGGCGATCCTCTCGCTGTTCCTCGGCATCTGGTCGGGGGCCGTGATCTACACGGGCGGGCTCGGGATCGTCCAGACGTTCGACTGGATCGTGGCGGCGATCATCGCCGACGACGGGTTCCAAGCGACGATCCTCGTGTTCACGCTGCTGCTCGGCTCCGGCGTGGCGCTGGTGTGGAACCTCGGCGGGACGTACGCGATCCGCGACTGGGCGATCGAGCGCCTCGACACGCAGCGCAAGGCGGGGCTGGCGGCGTGGGTGCTCGGGATCGTCCTCTTCTTCGACGACTACGCCAACACCGCAATCGTCGGCTCGGCGATGAAGGACGTCTCCGACCAGCTCCGGATCTCCCGCGAGAAGCTCTCGTACATCGTCGACTCCACCGCCGCCCCCGTCGCCACGCTCGGGATCTCCTCGTGGGTCGCGTTCCAGCTGTCGCTGATCGAGGAGGGGTACGCGGAGGCGGGCGTCGCCGCGGCGAACCGGCCCAGCACCTTCGAGGTGTTCCTCTCCTCTATCCCGTTCAACATGTACGCGATCCTCGCGATCGCGATGGTCGCCATCGTGGTGCTGTGGGGCCGCGACTACGGCGAGATGCTGACGGCCGAACACCGGTCGTGGACGACCGGGCGGGTCACCCGCGAGGGCGCGGAGCCGATGCAGGACGTGGCCGGCGAACTGGGGGAGCCGCCGGCGTCGACGCCGCGGCTGATCAACTTCTTCGCGCCGGTCGGCGTCCTGATCGTCGTCACGGTCGCGACCGCGTTCTGGTCCGGCGGCTTCGCGCCGACCGGCTTCCTGTCGGACCTCCTGGCGGCCCAGTTCGGGAGCGCGGGCGACCGCCTGTGGAACGCGGTCATCAACGCGGACTTCGCGACCGCGCTGATGATCGGCGCCTTCGGCATGGTGTTGTCCGGGTTCGTCCTCGGAAAGGTCTACCGGGTCTTCGGCTTCGGCGACGCGACTGAGTACACCGTTGACGGGTTCGGGATCATGCTCACCGCGGTGTCGATCCTCGTGCTGGCGTGGGGGATCGGCGAGGTCATCTCCGCGTTGGAGACGGGCCAGTACGTCGCCGAGGCGACGGTCGGAACGGTCCCACAGGCCGTCCTCCCGGCGCTCGTGATGGTCGTCGCCGGGTTCATCGCCTTCTCGACCGGGACCTCTTGGGGGACGATGGGGATCATGACGCCCATCGCGGTCCCCATCGCCTGGGAGGTCACCGGGGGCGGCGCGGAGGGGCACACCCTCGTCGCGGTGATGGTCGGCGTCATCTTCTCCGGAGCCATCTTCGGCGACCACAGCTCGCCTATCTCCGACACGACGGTGCTGTCCGCGACGTTCACCGGCGCGGACCTCATCGACCACGTCCGCACGCAGATCTACTACGCGGTCACCGTGGGGCTCGTCTCGGTGGCGCTGCTGCTCGTGTGGGGCTTCCTCGGGATCACGCCGTTCGTGCTGCTCCCGGTCGGGGTCGTGATACTCGTCGCGCTCGTCTACCTGCTCTCCGAGTTCGACGCCAATCGACGCGGGATCGACCCCGTCTCCGTGTCGGAACCGCAGGAGCCGGAAGCGGACACGATCAGCGTCGGTGGCAGCGAAAAACGGGAGTGACGGTCTCCCAGCGGTCCTTTTAACCGCTCCGGGCGGCTACCGTCGAGCGCGCGCCATTAGTCCCCGCCCGAGTACTCCCCGATGGGAGCGATGACAGCGCGGAGAACCCAGGCGCGCTACATCGGTCGCTGACGCGACCCGCCCGTCGCCGCGCAGGCGACCGCCCGCCACGAGGGTTTCCCGGTCGACGCGGCACGCCGCCGGAGATGAGACCGGTCGTTAGTGTCGCGGGCGACACCGACGCAACGGAGAGCGACCGCCATCGCTCACTCCGAGTCGCGCAGCACTAAGGGGCCGATGGCGAGCGTGCGCTTCGCGAGGGTGAGGACGCGGAGCAGGTAGGAGACGAAAAGCGAGAACGGGAGGAGCGCGACCGCGAACGCGCCCCCGACGGCGAGCGTCACGTGGTCGACGCCGAGGGTGCGACCCGGGAACGTCCCTGCGTCGACCGCCGTGAGCATGAGGCCCGCGACGACCAGCGCCGGCACCGCGGCGTACAGGATGAGCCGCGAGAGGTCGATCAGCGCCCACTGGAAGTACAACGTCTTGACGTGCTCGCGGGCGGGCCCGAACAGCGACACGGTCGCTTTCAGCTCCCCGAGGCGTCCCCGTTCGTCGTCGGTGAGCGCCTCGTCGTGGTCGGCGGCGATGCGCTCGATCTGTCCGATCTTCGGGCCGTAGTCGAAGTTGAGCGCGGCGAAGACGACGTCGAAGGAGCCGAACTCGGCGCCGTCGAGCTGGCCGCGAACCGCGTCGGCGTTCTCGGTGAGTCCCGTCACGAGGTCGTCGACCTCCGATCGGAGCGCGTCCCGGCGCGACCCGTCGGCGTCGTCTCCCTCGTCGTCCACCGAGTCGCGGAGGTCTTGGGCGTGCCCCGCCGCGGCGCCGAGGATCGCGTCGAGGAACGCGGCCGGGTCCGTGGGCGTCGGCCCGTCGGTCAGGTCCGCGATGTCGTCCCGGACCGCGAGCGTGTCGTCCATGCGCTCCCGCTGGTCGCCGAGCGGGCCGTTCTCCTGCGTGAGCACGAGCTGTCCGATCGTGACGACGAGGGTCGCCCCGGTGACGATCGCCGTGATCATCGACGCGAACAGCGTCTCGATCGGGTCGCTCGCGCCGACCTTCGTCGCGAGCGACGGCGAGAGCGCGACCGCGACGGCGACGAACGCGACGAAGACGGCGAACGTCAGGACCGCCGCGACGACGAGCCGGTTCGCGCGCAACAGCAGCCAGAGCTTCACCCGGTTCTCGCCGGCGCGCTCGCGCATCGTGTCGGCGGTGTCCGCGCTGCTGTCGGCGTCGGGAGCGTCGTCCGTGCCCGACGTCGCCCCCGCCGGACCGGTCATCGCCGCCCGACGCACGCCGCGAGTTCGTCGGCGTCGCGCTCGGGACCGATCGCTCGACCGCCGAGTCCGCCCTCGAACCCCTCCTCAAACGCGGTGCCGTGGCGATCGGGACACCCGTCGAGAGCGCTGAGAAATCCGGCCTCTACCGCGGCGTCGGCCCGAATCGTGTCCCGTCGGTTCAGACGCCTGTGGGGTTCGGTCATACTCCGAGGGATCACCTCCCATCGGAATAAAACTCGCCCGTGAGCGGAGCGGCGGCCGGCCGCGTCGACGCCGAAGAGAGCCCGTATCGGCGGCGTTCGAGCGTGCGTGCCGCGAGCTCGCCGCCGCGTGCGCCGAGTGAGCGCGCCACAAGTCACAACCCGCGGCTCCCCGAAAGAGAGGTATGCCGACAGACGCCGACCTCGACGTCACCCTCGCCCGCAACGCCACGGTCCTCGCGACCGTGGACGAGACGTCCTTCCTCGTCGATCCGCTGTTCGCCTCGCAGGGCGCGCTGCCCCCGATCGATAACACTCCGAACGACCGGAACAACCCGCTCGTCTCGATGCCCGAGGTCGATCTCACGCACGACGCGGTGGTCGTCACCCACCGCCACCCGGACCACTTCGACGAGGCGGCGGCAGCGGAGCTCGACGCGGACGTGCCGCTGTTCTGCCAGCCGGCCGAAGAGGACGCGTTCGTCGAGGACGGCTTCACCGACGTGCGACCGGTCGAGGAGACGGCCTCGTTCGACGGCGTCACGCTCCGCCGGACGCCCGGCCGCCACGGACACGGGGAGTTGGCCGAGCAGATGGGCCCCGTCTCCGGGTTCGTCTTCGAGGGCGCCGAGACGCTGTACCTCGCCGGCGACACGGTCTGGTACGAGCCCGTCGCGGAGACGCTCGCGCGGTTCGAGCCCGACGCGGTCGTCCTCAACGGCGGCGCGGCGCGGTTCAACGAGGGCGAGCCGATCACGATGGGCGTCGACGACGTGACCGCCGTGCGCGAGGCCACCGACGCCGCGGTCGCCGTGGTCCACATGGAGGCGATCAACCACTGCCTGCTCTCGCGCGAGGAGCTTCGGGCGGAGACCGAGGACGTGCTGGTCCCGGAGGACGGCGAGCGGATCGAGTTCTAATCGGTTCGTCGTCACGTTTCGCGAAAAGGTCCGGGTGCGAGAATCGAACCTCAGTCGCTCCGCTCGCGTTCGCTCGCTTCGCTCCCTGTTTCGTTTCTCTGCGGAGCCTCGCGGCTCGCGGTGTCGCTCGCCGCGAAAAGGTCCGGGTGCGAGAATCGAACCCGAGCGAGACTCGCTCCGCTCGTCTCGCATGATTCAATCTCGCCTTCCGGACTTTTCGCTCCTCACTCCGTTCGTCGGAAAAGGTCCGGGTGCGAGAATCGAACCCGCGTCTCAGCCTCCACAAGGCTGAAGGATAGTCCACTACCCTAACCCGGACACGCGTCGCAAAGTACCCCGCTTCGGTAAATAACGGTTACGACTCCCGGACGGGCGTGGCATCGAGTGGCGTCCGGGACGGAGCGTCCGGCCGACGGGTCGCGCGCTGCTCCGATCACCGCGCCGCTTTTTACGATCCGCGGCGTATCGGAGCGTAACTGTGGCCTTCACCGACAAGATCTACGTGAAAAACCACCGGCAGCTCGCCTCCCAGCTGGAGGCGAACATCCCGAAGGGGGCGTTCGCCGGCGCCACCCTCGACCTGCTTTTCACCGGCGACGGCCTCTCGAAGCTCGACGAGACGACCCGCGACCGCGTCCTCGACTTCGCCGAGGACTTCCTCGACTGCGACTGCGACTCGAACCCCTACTGCGGCCATCCCGAGGAGAAGTTCATGCGCTACGTCCTCGAACTGCGCGCCGAGGGGCTCGGCCCGCAGGCCATCGTCGACGTGATGACCGACGATTACATGGTGTACGCCTACACCGGCGACGTGCTCTCGTTCCTCGACGACTCGGTCCGGAAGCTGGAGGCGATCGAGACGCTCGCGGACGTCGACGGCAACGGAGAGATGTCCGAGCGGGCGCGGAAGGCGAAACGGGAGCTGTCCGGGTGACATCCTCCTCGCCGTAAACGGAGAGGCTTCCCGTATCGCAGGTGGGATATTTGCTGGTCTACGACACGACCTGTTCTCTCGTGTGAAACGTCCCGCTCTCGCGGTCGAACAAGTATGTCGATGGCTGTGCCACACAGCCGTTACTCCTATCCTCGCCGTGAGGACTCGGAGTTATCTTCTGACGCATATTCTCCGCCCCGTTACTATCTGCGTTGGCTACCAACTCGCACGACGAACAGACGTACAGGCCACGTTCGACACGGTTCGATTTCGTGTCGTCTCCACATCGTGAACACGTTTTCGAGGTGTTCCACTCGTTCTCTTTCAGTACCTCTACACCCCGCATCTCGCCTTTGTATTCGAGGTACTGGTAGATGCGGTCGAACGCCCACGAGTGGAGCTTCTTGTTCCCGGTCTTGCCCCAGTCTGACGCTCGCACGTCTTCAGGCCAGCTCACCGCGAGCGTGCCAACACCGCGTTCGACACACTCCGCGATGATGGCGTCCGTCAACGTGTGATAGTAATGTGTCTCACGTTTGGAGAGTTTTCGACGTGCCCACATCGACTGCTCTGACGGGCCACTCTCTCCCTCGGTGTCGTACTCAGCTCTGGTGAAGTAGTGTTTGTCTTCTTTGAGCGAGTTACCGGGGTACAACACGTATTCGTCGGGGAACGCGACTGTGGCGATGTTTGTGATGCCGAGGTCGATCCCTGCGATGCCGTCGCCTGCTGTGTCGGCAGATTCGAGCTCGACGTCACAGACGAAGTGGAGTTCCCACTCGTCACCGTTCCAGACGGCACGAACGTTCTGTACGCTGTTGACTTCCGAGAGATCAACATCTGGTCGGGTCTGGTACTCACAAAGCAGGAAGTCTGAGAAGTGTTTTTTCAGATTCGAGCCTTTCGAGAGTCGGACCCGGTCGTTCTCAGGATCGTGTTTGAATCCGTCTTCTTTGAACGTGACCGTGGAACGTGGCCGGGTGTTACCGTGTTTGCGGTAGCCGGGCGGATTCGCCTCATCGAACTTGTGTCGCAGATCGAACCAAGACTGGAAAGCGTCAGAAAGTTCTTCGATGACTTTCTGACTGGATTGTGCGTTCAAGTCTTTCCAGCACGGCTGGTTCTTCATGTACGATTTCAGCGCTCCTGAATCGGGGATCTCGCCGGTTGCGTCCCAGATACGATCGGCTGTCCATCGTGCGACGTTCCAGATTTTGGAGGCGGAATCTCCGAGCGAATCAAGACCATCGCAGACCTGTTGGTGGTTCTTGATGGAACCAACGTAGGTGCGTGTGGCCTTAATCGCCATACATAGCCTATGTAAATACACTTACTTAACGGTGTGGATGAGCGTGGAATATCCAGCCTGCAATCGGTGAGAGATTGTGTCAACGCTGTCGGATTCACTCTCGGCGTAAACGCCGGGATTCTCTCCTCGTAGAAAGATAG